>NZ_JBIVMI010000037.1:0-75498 GCF_044753005.1 Kitasatospora sp. NPDC088548 | reverse complement strand
GGGCCAGACGGTCACCCTGAAGTTCGCCGGCACCGAGGACGTCTCGCTGCAGACCAGCTTCGTGATCGACGACACCGCGATCACCACCAGCTGACCCGCGGTCAGTAGAACCAGGTAAGACAGGGGCAGGGCCCGGCAGCCACGGCTGCCGGGCCCTGCGGTCGTCCGCGGGGCGCTCCGCCGCCGTTCCGCGGGGTGCTCCGCCGCCGTGGAGTACGGGGCCGGGCCGGGCGATCGACCGGGCGGCGGGCTTCCGTCCGGGCGAGGAACGGCCAACTCACCCCTTCGGGCCTCGCCGCGCACGCGGGGACCGCGTACGATCACGGCGTCCTGGGCCGCGGCGCGACCGCCCACGCCACCACCACCGTGCTCACGCACTCGTCCGACAGGGCCCCTTCGCATGAAGCTGATCACCGCGATCGTCAAGCCGTTCAAGCTGGACGACGTCAAGAACGCACTGCAGGTCATTGGTGTGCACGGACTGACCATCAGCGAGGTCAGCGGGTACGGTCGCCAGCACGGCCACACCGAGGTGTACCGGGGGGCGGAGTACCGGATCGACCTGGTGCCGAAGGCCCGGATCGAGGTGGTGGTGGCGGACGCGGACGCCGAGCGGGTGATCGAGGAGATCGTCCGGGCCGCCCGTACGGGGAAGATCGGCGACGGCAAGGTGTGGGCGATGCCGGTGGAGGACATCATCCGCGTCCGTACCGGTGAGCGCGGTCCGGACGCGGTGTAGGGCCGTTCGGGGCCCTGAGGCCGTTCGGAGCGGGGCCCCGGGCCGACGAATTCGTCGTCGGCCGGGGCCCCGTCGTCGTGGTCGCCGCGTCCGTGTTCCGGCTGTTCGGGCGGCTGTCCGGGTGGTTGTTCGGCGGCGGACTCCGGGTAAGCGGTGGCCGTCGTGGGCCGGGAGGTCGTAGGCGATCCGGGCCGGGGCTGCGGAAACGTTCCGCCAGGGCTCTTGACGGTCCGTTCCGCCCGCCCTAGGTTCAGCGCTGCAAGTTTCGGCAAGTTTCAGAAACTCTCTGCAGATTGACCCCCGGCTGCCCCACCTCAGCCCCCAGGAGACATCGTGGTCCCCTCCGCCCCCACCCGCCGGCCCGCCCGCGCGGCCGGCGCGCTCACCGCCGCCGCGGCGCTCGCGCTCTCACTCACCGCGGCCTTCGGTGCCGCCCCCGCCGCCCAGGCCGCCCCGCCCGGCGGCAAGGACGTCACGGCGACGCTCTTCGAGTGGCGCTTCGACTCCGTCGCCAAGGCCTGTACCGACACGCTCGGCCCGAAGGGGTACGGCTTCGTCGAGGTCTCGCCGCCCCAGGAACACATCCAGGGCGGCCAGTGGTGGACCTCCTACCAGCCCGTCAGCTACCGGATAGCCGGGCGCCTCGGCGACCGGACGGCCTTCAAGAGCATGATCGACACCTGCCACGCGGCCGGCGTCAAGGTGATCGCCGACTCGGTGATCAACCACATGTCGGCCGGGTCCGGCACCGGCACCGGCGGCACGAACTACACCAAGTACACCTACCCCGGGTACTACCAGGACTGGGACTTCCACTCCTGCCGCACCGCGATCAGCAACTACGCCGACCGCTCCAACGTGCAGAACTGCGAGCTGGTCAACCTCTCCGACCTCGACACCGGCTCCCCGTACGTCCAGCAGACCATCGCCCGCTACCTCGACGACCTCGCCTCGCTCGGCGTCGACGGCTACCGGATCGACGCGGCCAAGCACATCGCCGCCGCCGACCTCGCCGCGATCAAGGCCCGGACGGCCCGCCCCGGCGCGTACTGGGTGCAGGAGGTCATCTACGGCGCGGGCGAGCCGATCCAGCCGTCCGAGTACACCGGCACCGGCGACGTGGACGAGTTCCGCTCCGGGACGTGGCTGAAGAGCGCCTTCCAGGGCGGCCGGATCGCCGACCTCGCCGGCTGGGGCACCGGCCTGCTGCCCGGCGACAAGGCCCGCACCTTCGTCGACAACTGGGACACCGAGCGCAACGGCTCCACCCTGACGTACAAGGACGGCAGCACCTACACCCTGGCCAACGTCTTCCTGCTGGCCCACCCGTACGGCTCGCCCAACGTCTACTCCGGCTACGCCTTCTCCGGTCACGACGACGGCCCGCCGAACGGCGGCACCGTCAACGCCTGCTACGCCGACGGCTGGAACTGCGTCCACGCCTGGCGGCAGGTCGCCAACATGGTGGGCTTCCGTACCGCGGTCGCGGGCACCGGCATCACCAACTGGTGGTCCAACGGCAACAACGCGATCGCCTTCGGCCGGGGCGGCAAGGGCTTCGTGGTGATCAACCGCGAGTCCGGCCCGGTCACCCAGACCTTCCAGACCTCGCTGCCGGCCGGCTCGTACTGCGACGTCCAGCACGGCGACCCGGTCGCGGGCGGCTGCACCGGCCCCTCCTACCAGGTCGGCGCGGACGGCAGGTTCACCGCCACGGTCGGCGCGGGCGACGCCGTCGCGCTGTACGTCGGCGCGGGCGGCGGCAGCACCCCGGTGGGCGGCGGCGCGTCCTTCGCGGTCAACGCCACCACCGGCTACGGCCAGAACCTCTACGTGGTCGGCGGCAACGCCGCGCTCGGCGGCTGGGACACCGGCCGGGCGCTGCCGCTCTCCTCGGCCGCCTACCCGGTCTGGAAGCTGGACGTGGCGCTGCCCGCCGGCACCGCCTTCGAGTACAAGTACCTCCGCAAGGACGTCGCCGGCGCCGTGACCTGGGAGTCCGGGGCCAACCGCGCCGCGACGGTGCCGGCCTCGGGGCGGGTGACCCTGAACGACACCTGGCGGCCGTAGGGCCGGCCCTACGGCCGCTCCACCCCCGGGCAGGACGGCCGCCGGCCCGTGCTCAGCCCCGGCCGATGTACGGCATGGCCGTCGCCATCACCGTGGCGAACTGCACGTTCGCCTCCAGCGGCAGCCCGGCCATGTGCCGTACCGTCCGGGCCACATCGGCGACGTCCATGGTCGGCTCGACCGCGATCCGGCCGTCCGCCTGCCGTACCCCCACGCTCATCGCCGCCGTCATGTCGGTGGCGGCGTTGCCGATGTCGATCTGCCCGCAGGCGATCCGGTACGGGCGGCCGTCCAGCGACAGCGACTTGGTCAGCCCGGTGACGGCGTGCTTGGTCGCGGTGTAGGCGATCGACTGCGGGCGCGGCGCGTGCGCCGAGACCGAACCGTTGTTGATGATCCGGCCGCCCTGCGGGTCCTGGGCCTTCATGAGCCGGAACGCGGCCCGCGCGCAGAGGAAGGCCCCGGTCAGATTGAGGTCGACCACGGCCCGCCACTCGGCGATGTCCAGTTCGTCGACCGGCGCGGGCGCGCCGAAGGTGCCGGCGTTGTTGAACAGCAGGTCGAGCCGGCCGAAGCGCCCGGCGGTCTCGTCGAAGAGGGCGTCCACCGCCGCCGGGTCGGTGACGTCGGTCGGCACCACGGCGGCGGCGGTGCCGCTCAGCCGGGCCGTTCCGCGCAGCGGTTCGGACCTCCGCCCGGCGAGCACCAGCTGCCAGCCGGCGGCGGCCAGCTCCAGCGCCACGGCGCGGCCCACCCCGCTGCCGGCTCCGGTGACGACGGCGATCTGCTGGGGCATGGTGGGCTCCACGGGTCTCGGGCGGCTGCCCCGATCGTTCCCGATCCCGGGCTCCGTGTCACTGCTGGAAGGGCCCGGGGGCCCGGCCCGTCCTCCCCGGCCGGGCTTTCCCCGGCCGTGCCCCCCCGGACGGCGGGGGGCGACCCCCGCCGTCCGGCAGGGGCGGGCCGCGGGCCTTTACCCGATCGGGGACAAACATTGGATCGACGCTGGCCCTGGCGCAACCGGCCCGCCCCGGCCCACGTCATAAGATCGCAGGACGGCGCACCACCGCGAGGGACGGCGCGCCGCCGTTCCGGGGACCGCTGTACGATGCCGCGCCCCGGGCCTGTCCGGCCCCACCCGGGGGCCGCCGCCCGGCTCCCGACGGAGCGGGCGTGACACTGGTCGGAGAGTTCTCACCGTGCAGCCGCAGTCCACCCGTTTCCGCGCCGTTCTGACCGGTGCCGCCGCCTTCACCCTGGCCGCCTCGCTGGCCGCCTGTGGCAGTACGGACGGCAGTGGGAAAGGGGGCGGCGTCAAGGCCGAGGGCAAGGCGGGCGCGAGCGGGACGGCCGCCCCGGGCACCCCGGCCGGAGGCAGCACCTCCGCCGCGCCCACCAGTGCCGCCCCGGCCGCCCCGAGCAAGGTGCTGATGCCCACCGGACCGTCCGCCGTCCTCTCGAAGGCCCGCGACACCGGTGCCGGCCAGATCATGGTGACCACGCTGAACGGCCCCAAGTCGGGCGTCTCCGGCCGGGTCTGGGTCTGGCTGCCGCCCGAGTACAACGACCCGAAGTTCGCCAGGACCGGTTTCCCCGTCCTCACCCTCTACGCGGGCGGCCAGAGCAACGGCTACAACACCTGGACCGACAACCAGCTGCCGATCCAGGAGATCGACGCCGAGCTGTCCAAGGCCGGCAAGGCGCACCCGTTCATCATGATCATGCCGGTCCAGAACCTCGAGGCCGACGAGAAGAAGGCCCTGGAGTGCGCCGACATCCCCGGGCAGCCCAAGATGGGCACCTGGATGGCCGAGGACATCCCGGACTTCGTCCGCGCCAACTTCCGTACGGTCAAGGGCCGTGACGGCTGGGGCCTGATGGGCGCCTCCACCGGTGCGTTCTGCAGCGCCAAGCTCGCCCTCCAGCACCCGGACACGTTCAAGGCCGCCGTGCCGATCGACGGCTACTTCAACCCGGACTCGCCGCTCTGGAAGGGACACGACGCCGAGCGGCTGGCCAACAGCCCCGACGTGCTGGTCGCCCAGGGCAGGGCCGACGTGAAGATGCTCGCCACCGCGGGCGGCGCCAACGCCTACGAGACGAAGCTGGTCAAGGCCTGGGTCGCCAAGGCCGCCGCGCCGCTGTCCGTCGAGTACTACGAGCAGGCGGGCGGCAAGCACCTCACCAGCGACTTCAAGAAGATGATCCCGGACATGCTGCAGTGGCTGACCAGGAACCTGGCCGGCCCGGCCGCCGACTGACCGCCGGGACGGGGCCCGCCGACCGGTCGTCACCGGCCGGGCGGCCCTCCGCGGGCGATTGCGGGCCGTCTGCGGGCCGGCCGCGGCGGGCTTCCGGAAGGCCGTTGACCTGCACGTCAATCGGACATTGATTCGCCTCTGATCGACTGTGACCACTGTGGTGGGACCGCGTTCCTCCAACCGTGCCAAGTCGTGAAGAGAGTGCCATGCCGAGCTACCTGCTGCCCGTCGCCTCCCCGTCCGTTCCCGCCCAGGCGGGTCCGCAGCACGAGCGGGCCGCCGAGGAGCCGGAAACCGTGCGGTTCGCCGGGCTGCGGCTGGTCCACAGCGCGCTCCGCCGTGACCTGGCCCGGCTGCCCAACGCGCTGCGGCTGCTCCAGCCCGGCGAGGACGACAAGGGGGCGGCGCTACTACGGCACTGGAACTTCGTCACCGCGATGCTGACCTGCCACCACGAGCAGCAGGACACCCGGATCTGGCCGATCGCGCGCCGCTTCGCCCCTGAACTGCGGCTGCTGCTCAACTGGCTGGAGGCCGACCACCACAACCTCGACCACTCCTTCACCCGGGTCACCACCCTGGTGCGGATCGCCAGCCGGGACGCGGGCAGCGTCTGGCCGGTCGCCTACGCGATGGAGGACCTGGCGGCCCGGCTGGAGACGCATCTGCGGATCGAGGAGCGTCAGCTGCTGCCGGGGATGGAGCGGGTGTTCCCCGTCTCCTCCCGGGTCGGCGGCCTGCCCGAGTTCCTGGAGCTGCTCTGCGCGGCCGACGGCCCGGGCACCGCCGACGCGCTGGCCTGGCTGCTGGACGAGGTCGAGCCGTCGCTGGTCGAGCGTCTGCTGGCCGACTGCGACGACGACGTGGCCCGCAACTGGCCGCACTGGCAGGCCACCTACCAGCGCTGCACCGCTCCGCTCTGGGGCCCGGTCGACGGTTGGGGCGCCGCCTTCGAGTGACCGGGGGCTCTTTCGCGGGCCCTTGATCTACGCGCGTGGCACATGCCTCGGCGCGGTGCCCGTGGCCTATGCCGCAGCCCTATGCCGCAGTCCTGTGCCGGAGCTCCGCGCAGAGCCTGCGGTGAGCTCCAACTCCCGCACCCCCTAGGGGATTCGACCCACTCGCCTCGGGGTCACGGCCGTCCGGCCACTCCGGGCCAGGCCAGGGGGCGCGTACCGCCGGCGACCGATGGCGCCGTACGGCCCGCCGCCTACCGTCGAAGCCATGACCACCGCGACCACTCCGCGCCCCGCCCGGATCCGTTCGGCCGCTCTCGCGGTCGGTGCCGTCCTGCTGATCGGCACCGGACTCACCGCCTGCAAGGCGTCCGCCTCACTCTGCACCAACGACAACAGCTGCGATGTCGTCGTCCGCACCGAGGGTGGCGACTCCACCCACACCGTCGAGGTCTTCGGCGGCGACAAGACCATCAAGCTGACGGTCAGTCACATCACCGACACATCGGCCGAGGTGAAGCTCGGCGACGAGAGCAAGACCGTCACCGAGGACACCGAGACGGCCATCGGCAAGGCGAAGGTCGTACTCCGCAATGCCAACGCGGGCGACCACTACGCCGAACTCCACGTCAGCCGCTGACCGGTGGTGCCCGCTGAGGGTGCCGGCCCTACTCGGGCAGGCGGTTGAGCCAGGCCAGCGGGGTGACGGTGATCGCGTTGCTCGGTGAACCGTCCCACTCCACCGGCAGGCCCACGGCCTCCAGCGCCGCCACCACCTCCCGGCCGATCTCCGCCGTCCGGCGCTCCGACAGCGCGGTCGGCTCCTCGGTGGTACGGAACCCGCCGTACCGCAGCGTCAGCCCGTGCCCGGCGGCCGCCGCCTCGGTGTCCTGCTGGTGGAAGAAGACGAACCCGCGCGAGTCCTCGTCGGCCTCGCCGCCGATCTCCTCGTACCCGCAGCTCCCGCAGCAGGTGAAGTCCATCGCCGCGACGATGCCCTGCTCCTCCAGCGCGTCGAAGGCCTCCTCCAGCCGGTCCACGTCCGTGGTCTCCGGCCAGGACGCCTGCTCGGCCAGCCGCTCCTGCCACAGCGGAGCGACGATCCGCTCCGCCTCCTCCTGGGTCACCCCCTGGTCGTCGAGTTCATCGACCAGGGACTCGGCTATCTCGTCCGGTTCCTGGAAGCCGCACCGGATCAACTCGCGGGCACGCTCCTCGGCGTCGCGCAGCACATCGGGGGTGAGAGCCGTCTCCTGCTTCATGCCCGCATCCTCGCACCCGGCACTGACAACCGCGCCGGCCGGGGGCCGCTGCTACCCTCCCTCGGTGACCGCTCTGCTCGAACCCCCGCTGATCACCCGTCTGCTGGCCGCCGAGCGCATTCTGATCGCCGGTGCCGGAGGCGGCTTCGACGTGTACGCGGGACTGCCGATCGCCCTCGCCCTGCGCGCGGCCGGCAAGGAGGTGCACCTCGCCAACCTCTCCTTCAGCCACCTCTACGGACTGCCCAGCGACGTCTGGCTGGAGCCCGACGTGGCCCGGATCCGCCCCGACACCGCTGCCCCCGAGGGGTACTTCCCGGAGCGCACCCTGGCGCGCTGGCTGCACCGGCACGGCATGCCCGACAGCGTCTGGGCGTTCGCCGCGGTCGGGGTCAAGCCCCTGCGGGACGCCTACCGGGCGCTCGCCGGCCACCTCGGCGTCGACGCGATCCTGCTGGTCGACGGCGGCACCGACATCCTGATGCGCGGCGACGAGTCGGGGCTCGGCACTCCCGAGGAGGACATGGCGAGCCTCGGTGCGGTCGCCGGGCTCGACGGGATACCCGAGCGGCTGGTCGCCTGTCTGGGCTTCGGCATCGATGCCTTCCACGGGGTCAACCACGCACTGGTGCTGGAGAACCTCGCCGCTCTCGATCGCGCGGGCGGCTATCTCGGCGCCTTCTCGATCCCGCGGGACAGCCGGGAGGGCGCGCTCTACCTGGACGCGGTCGAGCACGCCCGGGCCGCCTTCCCCGAACACCCCAGCATCGTCAACGGCTCGGTGGCGGCCGCCCTGCGCGGCGAGTTCGGCGATGTCCGGTTCACCGACCGGACCGGGCAGAGCCCGCTCTTCGTCAATCCGCTGATGACGCTCTACTTCGGCGTCACCGTCGAGGCCCTGGCCGCCGAGCACCGCTATCTGGACCTGATCGAGCACACCGTGCTGATGCGTCAGATCAGCTCCGTCATCGAGGAGTTCCGCGACGGCCTGCCGGCCCAGCGGCCGCCCCGCCAGTTCCCGCACTGACCGCGCCGGCCACGCCGCCGCACTGACCGCTCACCGGAATCACCGTTCAGGCCGCGCCGGTCTCAGCCCGCCGCGAGCCGGAACTCCAGGTTCCCGAACCGCACCTGGTCACCCGGCCGCACCCGTACCCCGCCCGCGATCCGAAGGCCGTTCACATGCGTGCCGTTGGTGGAGCCGAGGTCGTACAGCACCCAGCCACCGCCCTCGTGCCGCAGCTCGGCGTGCTGCCGGGACACCGAGGCGTCGAGCAGCCGCAGCCCCGAGCCGGGGATCCGGCCGATCGTCAGCTGCCGCGCCCCGGCCTGCGGCAGACTCAGCCCCGGCAGCCGCTCCAGCCGCCAGGCTCCGCGCAGCCGCGCCCCGAACGAGGAGATCCAGCCCACCGTCCGCAGCACGAACCGCCCGACCGGGTTCCCGGCCGGCAGGCCCGCCACCGCCGCGTCAAGCTCGGCCCGGCTGCCGGCGTGCAGCACGATCTCCATCCTCCCGAGGAAGGTGTCGTGCGACAGCCGTCCGCTGCCCGCGCCGTCCCGCAGGACCCCCAGAGCCTGCTCCCGCTCGGCCTCGGACGGCCGGACCACATGTGTCCGGATCTCAGGAGACGTCATGGCCCGATTGTCGGCTCAGCCGCACCCACCTGTCCAGATTCCCGGGACCGCCGGGACACCGTGAACCCGGTGCCCAGGCTCAGGCTCCCGGGCCCGGGCCCGCGCCCGACCGGGGCCGGACCGGGGCAAGGGGATCTCCAGGGGCCGGGTGTCAGGTCTTCCTGGCCGCTGCCAGGATCTTGGCGGTGGTGTGCAGAAAACGGGAGGTGCTCAGCCCCGGGTAGGACGGGCCGAAGAGCGTGCCGGGGTTGGTGTTCATCCGGCCGCCCCGCAGGTGGATCACCACGTAGGCGGTACCGGGATCGGCGCCGACGACCTCGTAGTCGCCCTTCGGCGAGGTGAACGGGACGGTGAGGTCCACGGGCAGCGGCTCGGAGAGGAAGACCACCATCAGCCGGACGTCCGGGGTGGCCTCGATGCCCGCGAACGGCTCGGCGTCGAGCAGGGCCGCCACCTCCTCGACGGTGCGCAGCAGCACCGGGACGGGGTAGCCGAGCGCGTCGGCCAGGTGCTCCTCGATCCGCCGGGTCAGCGCGGCACGGTCCGGCTCGTCGGTGCTGAAGAAGACGTTGCCGCTCTGGATGTACGAACGGACGCCGCCGAGGCCGAGCTCGGCGAAGAGCGCCCGCAACCGCTCCATGGTCACCGTCCGCCCGCCGACGTTGATCGCCCGCAGGAACGCGATGTACGTGGTCGTGGTGGTCACCGGGCCAGTCTGGCAGCGGGCACCGACAACGCCGCCGTCCGCGCCTGCCCGCCGCGGTCCGCCCATGCCACCTGCCCGGGCCGTCCGCTTCACCGCCGTCCGCCCGCCTGTCCGGCGGATCCGGCGGAGCCGCCGCCCGGCCCGTTCCACGCCTTCCGGCTGGAGCTGGAACAGGTGGTGCACACGACCGTGGGCGACGGCCACCTGTGGATCACGTCCTGGCACCCGGGCGGAGCCGGTGCGGCGGCTCCCGGCGTGCGCGGGGGCCGGTGCCGTGGAGCCCGTCGGATCAGCGGGCCCGGCGGAGTTCCACAGGACCGGCCCTACGGCAGGACGGACTTGACGGCCTCGGGGGTCCGGGCCACGACGGCGTGACCGTCGTCCGCGGTGATGATCGGGCGCTGGATCAGGATCGGGTGCTCGGCCATCGCGGCGATCCACCGCGCCCGGTCGCCCGGCTCCCTGGTCCACTGCTTCATGCCCAGGTCCTTGGCGGCCTGCTCGTCGAGCCGGGTGATGTCCCACGGCTCCAGCCCCAGCCGCTCCAGCACCTGCTCCAGCTCGGCGGCGCTGGGCGGGTCCTCCAGGTAGCGCCGCACGGTGAACTCGGCGCCGACGGCCGTCAGCTCGCCGAGCGCCGCCCGACACTTCCCGCAGCGCGGGTTGATCCAGATCTCCATGCGGTCAGGGTACCGACCGCGGCCCCGCCCGGCGGCGAACCCGGACGGCGGCGGCCCTGCCAGGCGGCGAACCCGGGCGGCCGGGGAACTCCGGCGCCTCCACCGGAGGTTTATCCGGGCGGGGGCAGAGCCTGGGGAGGGAGCACCGGATGGACGGCGCGGCGATCATCGAGCAGTTGCTGACGCGGGAGGGCAGGGCGGACCCGTACCCGCTGTACGCGAGGGCGCACGAGCTCGGCGCCGCGGTGCCCGCCGGGCCGGGCACCGTCCTGGCGATCGGGCACGCGGCGGTCGACGCGGTGCTGCGCGACCCCGGTTTCGGCGTCACCGGCGCCGAGCCGCGGGAGGACCTGGACGCCGAGTACGCCCGGCACCCGTCGCTGGCCCTGTTCGGCCGCTCGATCCTGGAACGCAACGCGCCCGACCACGCCCGGGTCCGCTCGCTGATCGCCTCGGTCTTCACCGCCCGCCGGGTCGCCGCACTGCGGCCGGCCGTCGAGGCGGCGGTCGGCCGGCTGCTCGACGAGATGGCCGAGCAGGGCGCCGACGGCTCGCCCGTCGACTTCATGGACGCCTTCGCCTTCCGGCTGCCGGTCGGGGTGATATGCGAACTGCTCGGCGTCCCCGAGCGGGACCGCTACCGCTTCCGGGGCCTGGCCTCGGACCTCACCGTCGCCCTGGAGTTCATCCAGGACTTCGCCGAGCTGGCCGCCGCCGACGAGGCCGCCGGTGAACTGGCCGGCTACTTCACCGCACTCGCCGCCGAGCGGCTCGCCCGCCCCCAGGACGACCTGGTCAGCGACCTCGTCCGGATCTCCGTCGACGACCCGGACCGGCTCTCCGGCCAGGAACTGCTGGCCAACCTGGTGCTGCTGCTGGTGGCCGGCTTCGAGACCACCACCAACCTGCTGGGCAACGGGCTCGCCCAGCTCTTCCGCCACCCCGGGGTGGCGGACGGCCTGCGCACCGGAGCGGTCACCCCGGCCGCCTTCACGGACGAGGTGCTGCGCTACGACTCCCCGGTCCAGCTCACCTCGCGGATCGCCCGCACCGAGGGCCTGACCGTCGAGGGGCTGGCCGCGCCGCCCGGCACCCTGGTGGTCGTCCTGCTCGCCGCGGCCAACCACGACCCGGCCCGTCACCACCGCCCGGAGGTCTTCGACCCGGGCCGCCCCGACAGCCGGCCGCTCAGCTTCGGCGGCGGGCCGCACTACTGCCTGGGTGCCCAGCTGGCCCGGCTGGAGGCCGAGGTCGCCGTGCGGGCCCTGCTCGACCGCTTCCCCCGGCTCGCCCCCGGCGGTGTCGCCACCCGGCGGGACCGCCTGCTGCTGCGCGGCTTCGACACCCTGCCGGTCACCGTCCGCTGACCGCCCCTGACCGGGGGCGTTCGGCCCAAGGGGCCGGGACCAAAGCATGGGGTCACAGGGCCGTTGGTAAGGGAACATGGAGGGACGAAACCGGTCATCCCGGACCGGTTCGCGAGGAGGTCCCCGCCGTGCCCGCAGCGCCTCGCCCGCCCCGGTCGGCGCCCGTGGAACCGAGTGTGCCGCGCTGGGTCCTCTGGCTGCCCTTCGTGCTGCTGGTGCTCGACCTGGTGGCGGAGGCGATCGTCCCGGACGCGGTCGCGGCCGGCTTCCTGCTGACCGCGCTGCCGGTGGTGGTGGCGTTCAGCTACGGGCCGGTCATGACCGCCTCGGCGACCGGCGGCGCCCTGGTGCTCCAGATCGCGCTGGCCATGCGGGCCGGGCACCTCGACGAGCAGCACCACGTCTGGGTCTACATCTCCACGCTGCTGGCCGGGGTGATGGGCACCGCCCTGTCCTGGCAGCGGATCCGGCAGAACCGCCATCTGCTGCGCGTCCGCACGGTCGCCGAGACGCTCCAGCGCACGGTGCTGCGCCCGGTCCCCGAGCGGGCCGGCGGCCTGCGGGTGGCGGGTCTCTACCGCCCGGCCCAGGCCGAGGTGCTGGTCGGCGGGGACCTGTACGAGGTGTGCGACACCCGCTTCGGGGTCCGGGTCCTGCTCGGCGACGTCCGGGGCAAGGGCCTGGGCGCGGTCCGGACGGTGGCGGACGTGCTCGGCGCCTTCCGCGCGACCGCGCACGACACCGCCGACCTGGTCGAACTCGCCGAGCAGCTGGACCGCGCGGTGCTGCGCGACGCCGCCGACCGCGGGGACGACGAGCTGTTCGTGACGGCCGTCCTGGTCCAGTACCGGCCCGGTTCCGACTGCGTGGAGATCATCAACCGGGGCCATGTCGCCCCGCTGCTGCTCTCCGGCCGCACCATCGCCCCGGTCGTCTGCCCGGACGAACTGCCGCTCGGCCTCGGCCACCTCCGCTCCATGGACCCGCCCCCCAAGCCCACGGCCGTGGCCCTGCCACCGGGCCACACCCTGCTGCTCTACACCGACGGCGTCAGCGAGGCCCGCGACGCCGTCGGCGCCTTCTACCCGCTGGCCCGCCGGCTGGCCCTCCTCGGCAGCACCGCCCCGGACGTCCTGGTCTCCTTCCTCGCCCAGGACGTCCACGACTACGCCCGCCTGCTCGCCGACGACCTCGCCGTCCTCGCCCTCACCCCCGCCCCGGCCGCCCGCCCTCCGCGCTCATGAGGGGCTCGCACACCGCGAAGCCCCCGCCCGGCCAGGGGAACGAATCGCAGCTCCTGGCCGCTGTCCGCGTCGGACGGCACGGCTGCTCTCAGGCATGTCAGGCACGGTCCCGGTGCGCAGACGGAAAATTGGTTGAGCCTCGGGTGGCCAGGTGGCAGGCTTGCCCGCCGTGACCGAGATCACCAAGTCGCACGACGACGAGGTGGACATCGATGCATCCCTGGCGGCGCGTCCGCTCTCCACGAGGCGATGACATCCGGGGTCTCGGTGAACAGCACGCGTTACGGAGGACGGATGTCATCGATCAAGCAGTTCCAAGTCACCTTCGACTGCGCGGAACCTGAGCGCGTCGCCCGTTTCTGGTGCGAGGTGCTGGGGTACGTCGTACCGCCGCCACCGGAGGGGTTCGCCACATGGGACGATTTCAATCGCTCGCTGCCGCCTGAGCGCCAGGGTTCAGCGTTTGTCTGCATGGATCCCTCAGGTGTGGGCCCGCGAATGTACTTCCAGCGCGTTCCCGAAGGCAAGGCCGTCAAGAATCGGCTGCATCTCGACGTGCGGGTCGGCACCGGGCTCGTGGGCGAAGAACGCCTCGCCACACTCGAGGCCGAGTGCGCACGGCTGATGGCGCTCGGTGCGGTGCGCGTGCAACTACTGCGTGCCGATGGCGTCAATGAGTCGTGCATCGCGATGCAGGACATCGAGGGCAACGAGTTCTGTCTCGACTGAGGCGCCGCGAACGCGTCCTCCTCCCCTTTGGCCAGGGCGAAGAACCGCCCCGGCCTGTCAGGGCGCTGCAGTGCCTCCCGCACCGCCCGGCGACGGATTCCGTACCTCCGGCCGAGCGCCCGGACGCCCGTACCCTCAAGCCGTGTGTCCCGCCGGATCGCGGCGAACATCTCCACCTCGGTCATCCGCGCCATCTGCGCTCCTTGGACTCGGAGCGCAGATGGCGTCCCACCGCAGCCCTCCGGTGGGGCCGGCACAGGTCCTTGGGCGGCCAGGAAGCCACTCACCTTGGCGATGACCTCGCGCTGCCACGCCTGCGACTGCGGGTGCGCGTACGTGGGGTCATCGTGGACTGCGAAACCGTGCTGCGCGCCTTCGAGTTCGTACAGCTCCGCCCCGGCGTCGAACAGCGGCCCGTACCGGCGGGAAAGCTCAACAGGCACGAACGTGTCCTTCGTGCCGTGGACGATGAGGACGGGGACGCGGACGGCGGCGCAGATGGCTTCGGGTTCCAGGAAGAAGACTTCGTTGAGGAGGCCCCGGCCGGTCTCGAACGGCTGGCGGACGGAGAATCCGTGCTCGTCCAGCTTCGCGGCGCGTTCCTCCGACAGGTAGTCCTCGCTCCAGCCGGCCTGGTCGGTGATGAATCGGTTCCGGTAGTCCATGCGGGGGTTCAGCAACACCAACTTGGCGACATCGTCGGGCCGGTGGCCGGTGTGCAGCGCGGCTGCACCTCCGGAGAACGACGCCGCGACGACGTGTACCGGCCCCGGCCGTTCAGCGACCTGGACAAGGTGGTCGGAGGCGGCCCGGATGTCGTTGGCCACCCCCGCGATCGTCACATCCGCGAATCGGCCGGAGCTGGCACCGTGGGCCCGCAGGTCGAACCGTAGGCAGGTGATGCAGGTGGACGCCAGACCCGCCGCCAGGCGCGTGAAGAATCCGCCTTCTTCGCGGGTGACACCGGCACCGTGCGCGAGCACGGCCAGAGCTGCCGGGGGAGTCGGGGAGGGTGTGATCGTGCCGAAGAGCTGGGTGCCGTCGAGGGACCGAAATGCCGTCTCGTGATCAGCCATGGACAGATGGTAGCCACTTGACCATCGCCGAGGGCCGCGCTCACGTGACTCAACCTCGCGCCGATCGGCGCGGAGTCCGGAAACGACGAAGCCCCGTCTCCGGCTACAGCAGGAGACGGGGCTTCGGAGCGATCGTTCGGCAGATCTCGTATCAGGTCGGAACGCGAAGATCCGCCTGCGGCTTCCGCATCGTCGAGGCCCTCCGCGCCATGATCCTGCTCTGCTTGGCCGGTTACGCCCGGCCCCTACCCGGACGCACCTGACCAACGCCCGTCAGGACCCGCAGAAGGGAACGAAGAGCCCTTTTTCTGGGGGCACTGTCGGCTGCCCGCAATACCCCACCTTGCCCCGCCTCTTACAGGTCGTAGTTCTGATCGAATAAGCCTTTGGCCTGCGGAAACGTGAGCCTCCTGGAAGATCATTTCACAACCAGTGCACATGCGGGGCCTTCAACAGATGAGATGCGTCGAGAAGGACCGAATGGTGATCGGGGGCGTTTGCTGCTTGCCGCAGGGCGCTATGCAGCGCTATCACTGGACGTGCAGCGCGGATGTCCAGCATTCGGATTGTGGTGACCGAAGAGTTGGACAGCCTCCTGACAGCACTCCAGGTGCAAGTCGATGTCCAGGAGTATTGACTCGACCTTTGAGCCCGGGGCCTGCGGAGACGGACGAATGTCTCCGCAGGCCTCCTCGCGAGATCAGGACTCGTCCACTCCGGGGGTGAAGGTGTACACGGCACGCTCGTCCATGCCGATGGCTCGCATCAGCTCGAGGGTGGGTACCCGGTACTTGTTGCCGATCCGCAGGATCTTGCAGGGGAAGACGTCTTCGCGGGCGAGCCGGTACGCGGTGGTCAGACAGATGCCCAGCGCCCTGGCCGCCGTCGGGACGTTGACCACGACCGGTAGGTCGAAGGCCTCCATGAAGCTCAGCGGGGTCCGGTCATCCGAGCTCATCGGCGCACCGCCCCACGGGGCGGGCGTCCGCCGGTCAGGTGGCGCCCGCAGCCGGTGTCCTGGGCCCGGTGGAGGCTTCCCCGTTTTCCGGTCGTCTCCTCTAGCGCACTGAGGGCTTGGTACCCCGCGCTCCCGGGAGAGACGGTGAAGCGAAGTTCGGCCCGCAGCCCGTTGGTGTGTCCGTACCGGGTGACCTCCATCCGGAGGGACTGGGCCGGGTCGGACTCGTGTGGGTCGTCGTCCGGTGCCACCACGTCGTCCGCCCAGTGTTCCAGGGCGGCGGATGCGGTCTCCCTGATTCCGGCCCGGGCGTGGTTCCATGCCCGGGTGCGCGCGGCCCTGAGCAGGTCGTCCACCGACCTGTCCTCACCGGTCTGCAGGCCCTCCAGCAGGCCGAGCACCATCTCCGCCTCCAGGTCCGCCCGGTCGGCGCGCAGGCGGCGGCAGATGCGGGCGACGGTACCGGCCAGCCTCGGCACGGCCAGCCAGATGAGCAGCAGCTGCCACTGTTCGGCGGACGCGTCCGTGCTCCGGGCGGCATGCAGCGCGGCTCGCCAGACGGGGGCGGTGAGGGCGGGGTCGGAGGTCGGCCCGTAGAGGGCCTCCCACGCCTGGGCGGGCGTCAGGAGAGCCGGTGCCTGGCCGTCCGGGCGGACGCTCAGGTGAAGCGCCTCCGCGGCCCGGGGGTCGTCGAAGTGTCGTGCTACGGCGTTGAACATGCTGCTGGTCGTCGCAACGGTCAAGGTGCAGCCCTCTCTTGGCATCCGTCCGGACGCCGAACTGGTGAGGAGTGGTACCGCGTATCACGCAGTGGTACTGCGTGCCGTCCCGTGAACTCGGGAAACCGGAACTGCAGAAGGACGAGGTCCTTCCGGAGGGTGCCCACCTGTTGGTGGGCACCCGTTTCGGTGTGGCCGCTAGGTCTAGACCGCGGGCGGCGCCGGGGTGTCCGGGGTCGGGTCGGGCAGGGTGGCCGGCGCCGGCGGTACCTCCCTCTCGCGGAGCCGGCGCTTGCTGGTCGGCGGGAACCCGCCGGAGGTCCGCTTGATGCGGCCCCCTCTGCGGGCGGGGATGCGGTTGCTCATGGATTCGTCCTTCCTTGTTCCTGACATTCCGTGGTTGAGCAGTCGCAGCCGGTCCGGCTGGCGACTGACTCGATGCTGCCTGAGGGGAGGGAAGACCGTAGGGGGTGGAACTGAGGGACTTCTGAGGCGCATCTGAGGGGCGCGTGGGAGCGCTTCGGTGTAAACCGTCGGCCGACTACGCACAAATCTCTGTGTCTAAGGCCCGGCCGAAAGGTCGCTGCGGAGCGGAGGAAATCGAACATGGATGGACGTGTGCTCGGGGTGGTGGCGGTCAAGCCCTCGGCGCGGTCCGGCGGTCCGGTGGTCAGGGGGCGCAGGAAAGCAGCCGCATTGTTCGCCCTGATGGTGACCTCGCCTCACGGTCAGTGTCGCGGCGACGACCTGTTTCGTTGCCTCTGGCCCGGAGAGGAGTTCTCATCCGGCAGGCTCTACCGAGCCATGTCAGATCTGCGTTCGGCCATGGGGGGTAGGGAATTCCTGACCTACAGATCGGAAAGGTGTTCCATTCATGCGCCGAGGGATCAGATCGACCTCTACCGCTTCCGGGATCTGCTGATCAGCGCGCAGAGCCAGTTCGGAAAGGACCGGTTCAGAACCATCACCGCGGCGTTGACGGAATGGCCCGAAGCCGGGGAGGCATTGAGCGGCCTGACGGGCAACTGGGTCGAACTGCGTCGAGGGGAGTTGCGGGCCGAGTGGCTGAAGGCACTGCGGGCCCAGTTCGAGGCTGCGCAAGGTGCGGGGCTCGAGGAGTGGCTCCAGGTCGAGTCGGTTCGGTGGCACCGCGAGTTTCCGAAGGAATCCTGGTTGTTCCGGCACTACCTGCAGCAGCACGTGGGCAGGCTGCCGTTGGCGGAACGGGAGCGTTCGATCAAGCGATTGATGAAGAAGTTCCTCGGGCGGCCGGATGACGCCTTGCAGGACACCATCGACCGGCTGTGCGAGAGATCCGTCGTTCTACGACCCGCCTTGGCCTCCGTCCCGAACCAGCTGCCACCACGCGGCCGCGCGGCGCTCGGCAGGGAGGAGATGATCCGCAACGTGGTGGAGACGGTGCGAGGACAGGAGCCTGGTAGGCCTGCCTTGGCCGCGATCAGCGGCATGCGGGGCATCGGGACCAGCCTGGTGGGCAATCATGCTGCGCACCAGTTACGACCTTACTTTCCGGACGGGGCGCTCTACGTCGACTTCGGCGGTCCGGAGGGCAAGGCGGAGCAGTACGCGGAGCCCGAGTACGTCATCGACCGGTTCCTGGCCGAGTTCCCGTTGCCCACCTCGCCGTCTGGACTCGCAGAGAAGAGCGCGGCGCTGCGGTCGGTGTTGGCGAACCGGTCGGTGCTCATCCTGCTGGACAACGTCTGGGACGCCGCCCAGGTGCTGCCGTTGCTACCCGGCACTGGTAGCAGCGCGGTGCTGATTACCAGTCACCGGCGGATGGAGGACCTGCAGACCCGGCATGAGGTGGCGACCTGGACGCTGGGCACGCTGGACGACCGGACTGCCGCGGCCTTGCTCCAGGAGTACATCCCCGAGGCCGACCACCGGAAGTCCAGCCAGGAGGTTAAGGCCCTCGTGGAGTTCTGCGGCGGCCACCCGCTGGCGCTGACCACCGCCATCCAGCGGTTCAAGGGGCATCCGGTCGCGGCCATCCAGGATCTGCGTCGTCAGCTCAAGGAGGAGGAGAAGCGACTCGACGCCCTGGAGCACCTTCCAACGCAACTGTCGGTGCGCGCCGCGTTCGCCTGCTCGGTGAATGCCCTGTCCGAGGCGGCCAGATGCCTGCTCTGGCAACTGGCCCTGCATCCAGGCCCCTTGATCAGCCGAGCCGCGCTGCTGGATCTCGGCCGGGCAGCCGAAGGCGCGCACCCCGACCGGGCGGCGGAGGAACTGCTGGACCTCCACCTGGTGGAGGTGGAGTCTGATCGCTATCGCATTCATAGTCTGCTGCGGACCTTCGCTCGCCAGCGGGTGCATCACGAAGCGTTGGCTCCGGGCTCCGGTTTCGAGGAGGCCACGGTTCGTCAGGTTTTGGAGCACCAGTTGCAGAACGCCTGGGCCTGCGATCAGTGGCTCGACGGGCAGAGGTGGTTGCCGGTAGGTGAGCCGCAGGACGTCATGGTGGATCCACCCGCAGATCGCGGTCAGGCCCTGGAGGTGCTCGACCAGGACTACGACACCCTCGTCCGCGGCATCGAACTGGCGGTCGACCGTGCGTGCTCGCGTTACACCTGGCTTCTGCCGATGGTATTGGTCACCTACCAGTGGCGACGCCACCGGTTTGCCGACGCCCAGCGCTTTCTGGGTCTGGCGGCCGAGGCCGCCGAGAGATGCGAGGCGGACCCGGTCGACCAGGCCATGATCTGCCGGATGCGCGCCGGGACCTGCTGGTACCAGCGCGACTTCTTCCGGGCGGCCGGCCATCTCCTGCGTGCGGTCATGTTGAGTGAGCAGGACGGCAGCACGCGCGGGCGGTTGAGTCTCGCCAGATCCCAGCACACGCTGGCCCTCACCTGGCGCAAGCAGGAGCGGGAGGTTGATGCGCAGCGGGCCCATCGGTCGGCCCTGGAGCTGTACCGGGAACTCGGTGACGACGCGGGAGCGGCTGCGGCGTTGAACGGCCTGGGGACGATCCATCAGGACCGCGGCGAGCACCTCGAAGCCCTCCAGCTCTGCACCGAGGCGTTCGAATTGGTCCGCGAGACGGTGGACCGCAGTGGAAAGGCCGATGTGCTGCGCACCCTCGCCGGTATCCGATTCTCCCTGGGTGAGCGGGAGTCGGCGCCGCTGCTGTACGAGGAGGCAGTCGGGATCTACCGGGAGCTGGGTTCGTGGATCGACGAGGACCGGGCGCTGTGGCTCCTGGCCGACGTCCTGGTGCCGCTCGGCCGGACCTCGGAGGCGGTGGTGGCACTGGAACGGGTGGTGGTGCTCCGGGAGTGGATGGGGGCGGATGACCTCGCCGATGCGCGCGTCCGGTTGGAGTCACTGCGGTGACCGGCGCGTCACCAACGGTGGGGGCGGGTCCGGTAGTACTCCGTCGGATCGGCCGCTTTGAGCGGCTTCAGCGGCGGGCGGCCTCCGACCCGGGGCAGCAGGTGGCGGAGACCGTCGTAGACCTCGCGCACCGACCCGGGGCGCCTCTCCGGGGCGAGTTCCACCATGGAGAGGGCGAGCTCCGCGAACGCGGGCGGCAGAAGGTCGAGCTTGTGCGGGGGAAGGACGATCGGGTGCTCGCAGGTCATGCCCTCCCGGCAGCCGTCGTAGGGAAGGGTGATGACGGTCATCTCCAGGAGCAGGCAGCCCAGAGCGAAGATGTCGGCCCGGGCCGACACGCCGTTTGGGGCCGGGTCGAGCTGTTCGGGAGGGGCGTAGCCGATCGTCCCGCAGCCGCGGGGCGTGCGCTTCCCCACGCCGATGGTGAGCCCGAGATCGAGCAGCCTCACCCGCCCGTCCGGCTCCATCATGATGTTCTCGGGCTTCACATCCCGGTGGACAAAGCCACGGTCGTGCATGTCGTGCAGGGTTTCGCAGAGTTGGCCGATGATCGAGGCGACGGTCTGCTCCTCCCTGATCGGCCGGTCCTCGTTCATCACGTCCCACATCAGGTCACCGTCGACGTACTCCAGGACGATGCACCGGTGTCCTCGGTAGTCGCCTGCGCCGAACAGTCGCAAGGTGCCGCAGGAGCCTGCTGAGATGAGGCGCTGGTAGGCCCGCCCCTCCCGGCTGATGGTGCGCGCCAGGCTGGCGAAGGTCCGCGTCGACTCGAACTCCCGTTCCCGCTGCACCTTGACGGCCACCCACTCACCGGTCTCCCGGTCCCGGCCGAGGTGGAGGTCCGCCTGGGCGCCGTGGCCGATGTGGTCGAGCACCTCGTAGTGGTCCTCAATGTCGCCGAACTCCCTGATCTTCCGCGCCACGTTCTTCCTTCCGTTCCCAGAGACATGGAGTCACTGTGTCCGATTCATGGATTCCCCCGGACGGTGTCGTCCGGGTGTCCCCCCTCATCAAGGTCTCGATCGGCATGTTCAAGGGTGGTGATTTCCGCTGTCCGGCCGCGGACGCGCTCAAGGCGCGTTCCTACCGGCCGGAACCAGCTGTCCGTCAACCCCAGGAGAAACTGGAGCAGTTCGCCTTCGGACCGTTCATGGCCGCCTGCGATGCCCGGAGCGGGAAGGCGGGCGGCCCGGCCGGCCGAAACTCTCCTGGGCGGCCAGGCCATGACGGCCTGAGGCAATGGACGGCACATGCGTTGAGCACCTACGCGGCGGCCTTCCCGGAAGACCCGGACTTCCCGATGGCGGAGGTGAGTACCCCTTGGTGCTACAGCCACGCGGTGACGGAGGCCGACTCCCGAGGGGCCGGCGAGTACCAACTCACCGTCTGGGGGCGCTGCTTGCAGTCCATGGACGGATCGGTGCGTGAACTGCGTCTGCCGGTGAACCGGTTGGCAGAGCTGCCGCCACCGGCCGGCTTCGCAGCCGCTGCCGCCCTGGTGCTCGCCGAGGGAGCCCCAGGGCCCCGGCCCCAGCGCGTCCGGATCGTCGAGTTCGCCCTGCTGGACGGGCGGATCCGTACGGTTTTTGAAGGCAGTCGCGATGAAGCGCTGGCCCTCTACCGGCTGCACGGTCGCACCGCGCTGGCCGAGCTGCTGGACGGTCGGCAGTACCGTCCCGGTGCGGTCTGCGCCGGCTGCCCGTACACAGCCGCCTGCCCGGTGCTGCGGAGGGCCCCCGGCTTGCTGGAGGCCAACCGCCCCGGGCGGACCAGGCGCTGGTGGTCCGTGACCAACGGTCGCAACCACCGGGCATGTCCGGCCCGCGACCAGATGCGCCGGCTCCACCTTCCGGCGGAGGACGGGATCGACCGATCTGCTGCCGCTGAGCGCGGCCGTGCCCTGCACGCCTACCTCGCCGAGCGCCACGAGGGCAGCCGGCCGCGTCCGTGCACCGCGAGGGTCCCCGAACAGTGGGTGCCGGAGGGATTCCACCTGCCGGAGCAGGAGCGGGCCCTCGGAGCGGCCTTGCTGCGCGGCCATGCTGCGGTCTGCCCGATGCGGTTGGTGCGGGACGCCAGCGACGTCCGCAGCGAGCCGCGTGTGGTGCGGTACGACACCGAGGCCGAGGTGGTGGTGGTCGCCAGGCCCGACCTGCTCTACCGGGATGACGGGGTCTGGGTGTGGCGCGAGATTAAGAGCACGACCCGGGACCGGGGTGCCCGGTCGCTGCTGGAGCACTACCCGCAACTGGCCCTGGCCGTCCTGCTGCTGGCCCGCGAGGACCTGGGCGGCAGGCCGGGCGGGGCACGGATCGAACTTGAGGTGCTCCGGCCGGGCGGGGCCGACCTTGAACTCGTCGACCCGTTCGATTCTGCGATCCGGGCCGAAGCAGGGCGGGTGGTGAAGGACTTGGTGGATCCGTGGATCGGGGACGAAGACTACCCGCCCAGCCCGGGAACGGCCTGCACACGGTGTGAGACCGCCCGCTGGTGCTCCAGCGGACCGGCTTTCCCGGCGGCCCGATGACGCCGGACGGGCCTGAGCTGTTCCGGGAACTCGCCGTGGTCGTCAGTGCTTTGGGAGAGCGCTCCGGAAGCGGGTCGTTCCGACTGCCCTACCCGTACGCAGCCCAGCGCGTGCTGGACCGGACGGTGTTGCACTGCATCGATCGCGGCCTGGAGCCTCCGAAGGGCCTGCCCGAGCTGCTTGAGTGGTGCCGCTCCCGACCGGCGGCCGACCGGCTGTTCGCCGTCCCGCCGACGCTGGTGTCAGCGGACGCGACCCTGGTCCACCCCATCGGGTTGATGCCCACCCGCACGTGTCTGGAGCTCTCCTCCGACGGGACGGAACAGGGACCGGAAGGGGCCGCCCGCAGGCTGCTGGCGGAGCTGGCGGGCCGCTGCGGCCCGACGGATCGGTTCCACCGGAGCCGGCGGTTCCTGGCACTCAATCCGATGGTCCGCCAGGGTGATCGGTACCGCGGGGGTTGGAGCAGAGAGGTCTGGTCCAGGGTCAGAGACCTCTACCGTCCGGTGCCGGAGTACTTGACGGTCGGAGGCATTCTGCTCCGCTGCGGTACCTGCGGACTCCCGGCTCTGCTGGGCGGCGGCCGGACGCCGGACCGGGCTACGGCGGTCTCCGGGCCGGACACCTGGTGCGAGGGCGAGACCTGTCCGCACGGGGTCCAGATGGAGTTGATCCGCAAGCCGGGGAAGGTCCAGCTGCTGCGGAGACCGCTGAGGACCTTCCTCTCGCTCCCGTCCCGGTTGGAGCAGGAGGTCCTGGCCGGACTGGACCGCGAGGCCGTCGACCACGAGGCCGTACAGGGGGAGGCCGGCACATACAGGATCCGGAACACCGGGCTGACGGCCGATCACCTATACGTCCGTGACTGGATTCAGCCCGCGCTGCTGGCCCGCCGACTGAGCGGTCTGAGGGAACCGGCCCTGGTAGTGGTGCCGGAGGGGATCGCCGGGTCGGCTCGGTACCGGTCCGCCTTCACCCAGGCACTACCCGATCCGGAACTGGTCGCACTGACCGGGCCGGACGGACTGGCCGTCCACTTGCGCGGTGGATGCGCCGTTGAGGAGACAGAGCGGAAAAGGAGAGGTCAATGCGTACTCTGACACCGGTCCTGCAGGAGACGATCCAGGATCTTCAGTGTCACGCCCGGGAGCAGTTCCCCGGAAGGACGGCGGAGATCTTCTGCCAGGTCGAACTCGGGCTGCACCTGCAGCGCCGGCTGATGCCGGGAGCTCCGGCGAGTCAGGCATGGGTGCTGTTCGGCGGGTACGGGTTCGCTCAGGCATATCGAGTGCCGCTGCCACCGGGCGCCGACGGGATGCTCAGGACGGCCAGGTACTCGCTCTGGACCCTGGCGCGGGGCAGGGCCTGGAAAGAGGCGCTGGAGCGATACCAGCGGATGGACCCGGTGCTGCGTGGATACGACGTGGCGTCCGCCGGTGCCCCTGCCGTCCGCCAGGAGGTCTCCGTGGGTGCGGGGCGGTGGGCGGCGTACGACAGACTGCTCTCGGCAGCACCGCCGTTGGCGGGCCGGCGGCCTCGGGTGGCCCGCCCGGGCCCGCACGCCTTCCCGGTCGGCCGTTCGCTGGCGGTGGTGGACCTGCCGGTGGTCTCCCCGCCGCCCCTCGTGTCCCACGACCTCGACCTGCAGCCTGCGGGCGAGGGGGAGGCACTCACCTTCCGGCTGGCGGAGTTGGCACGGACCGCGGCCGCGATGGACGCCGTGGACCGGCTCCACGGTGAGGTGGGCGAATCGACCTGGGTGGGGCGGCTCCGCGCGTTCGAGATGTCCACGGCGGAGTGCGGCGCCTTCCGGAAATCGGACGAGTTCACGGTGGAAGGGATCCAGCACCTGCTCGGCATCGTGGGAGCAGGCAAGAGCACGCTGCGGGACATCATCGCGGTTCACCTGGCCGGGAAGGGGCGGCGGACCACTGTGGTGGTCCCCGACGTGGCCGAGGTCCTGAAACTGGTCGAGCTCTACAACCGGTACACCGGCGATGCGGCCGCCCCTGTCCTCGGGTCGTCCGGGCGGGAGCGTCACGCCCAGCGGTTGCACCGCAGGCTGGCCGGTCGGGGAGAGCACCGGCTGCTGGCGCACGACGACCCGGCCTTCGCCTACCTGGGGACCTCCTGCGTGTTGAACCTCCGACTGCGCGGCGGCGACCAGCCCGCTTTCGGAGAAGCGCCGTGCAGCCGACTGCGTCCGCCGGCCGATCCACAGCGCAGGAGCAGGCGCCCCGGGTCCTCTGAGTGGCAGAAACAGGGCCTGGCTTGCCCCTATTGGTCCGCCTGCCCCAGGCACCATGCTTCGCGAGCCTTGGTCGGCGCAGACATCTGGGTCGCCACCCTGCCGAGCCTGATCGACTCGGCACCACCGAAGCCGCAGAACGGCGAAAGCATCCGCTACCTGGAGCTGGCGTGTCGGCGTAGTGATCTAGTGATCATCGACGAGGCCGACCGGGTTCAGATGCACCTCGACCAGATCTTCGCCCCGGCGGTGCTGCTGGCCGCCGACGAGGAGCGGGGGCTGATCGACTGGCTGAGTCGGCACAAGGTCCGCGAACTCGCCGCGAGCGGCCGCACCCAGCTGTCGGACCGTGATGTGGCGGTCTTCTGCGCAGCGCTCAACACCGCAGTGACGGCGACCGATCTGCTGCACGCCATGCTGGTCGTCCGGTACCCGCTGCGTCGGTGGGTGGGGCGTGGCTACTTCAGCGCGTGGACACTCCAGGCGAGCATCCTGGACGAACGCTTCCCGGTGCCCGAGGACGCGGGGGCCTGCCATCCGCACCGCGGCCTGTCCGAGCAGCGGCAACGCATGCTGGAGGCATTCCGAGACGATCCGTTCGCCGATCGCGGGAAGCAGTCGGATGTGGACTTCTCCCACCTCACCGTGCTGCTCAACGAGTTGCTGCACACCGGGAATCCGGAGCGGACCCGGACCCGGCTGCTGGCGGTCGTCGACTCCCTGCTGCTGCTTGACGCAGCATTCATGGCCCAGAAGCAGGAGGAGTACCAGGAACTCTTCGCCGCATGGCAGGTGAAGGAGGGGAAGCGGCTGGAACGGCAGCGTGACGGCAAGCGGGTCGGGAAGCAGGCCCCGCCGCCGCAGACCCCCGGTGAGTGGCGCGAGAGCGTGGCCGACCGCTTCGAGCTGACCCTTCTGCTCGCTGCTCTGGAGCCGCGCCTGGCCCTGATCAACACCATGTGGCCCAGGGTGGAATCCGCTCTGGGCCTCGGCTTCAGCGAGATGTACCGGCGGCCGAACGACTACGCCCCGATGGTGCCGGAGGCACCGATGGGCAATGTGCTCGGCTTCCAGTTCGTGGTCCGCGGGGACGACGGTGAAGGCGTTCGCAACGGTGAGTTGACCTTCTTCCGGTGCACCGGAGTCGGGCGTGAACTGCTCCGGGCGATGCCCGGTCTGGCTTCGGTGGACGGCCGGCCCGGTGCCCACGTACTGCTGTTGTCGGGCAGCAGCTGGGCAGGGGAGTCCAGCCGTTACCACGTCCAGGTGCCGGTCGGCGTGGTGATCGAACCACCCCCGGAGGTGATGGAGCGGATCGCCGAGGAGAGCGAGATGCGCTTCGAGTTCGTCCCCGACGAGCCGGGGAGCCTGCGCGTGTCGGGCAGTGACACGGACGAACGGCCGGAGAGGCTGCGCCGCATCGCGACTTGGCTCGGCGCCGGAGCGGAGGAGGCCGCGGATGGCGGGCCGCTGGAGCGGGAACTGCTGTCCCTCCCGCAGGGGCGTGATCAGATCCTGTTGCTGGTGGGCAGTTACCGCGAAGCGCGGCTGGTGGCGGACACCCTGCACAACCTGAACGAGCGCTGGCGCGACAGGGTGCTCTGCCTCGTCTCGGACGACGAGGTGATCGAGGAAGCGGAGGAGAGCTCGTCCGCGCTACGCGCCCGGACACTGCGACGGGGCGACGTCGAACGCCTGTGTGGCCTCTGGGCGGACATCCTGGTGGCCCCGCTCCTCTCGGTGGAGCGGGGCCACAACATCCTCAACCGCCGGGACGAGGCGGCCATCGGATCGGTCTACTTCCTCGTCCGTCCGAATCCGCACCCGGATGACCTGTCACTTGCGGTGCACGCGGTCAACGACTGGATCGTCCGGGCCCAGGACGACGGCCGGTTCGGTGCCTGGGTGCGCAGCGGAAGCAGCTTGGAGGAAGGCGTCGAGGCGGTCCGCCGGAGGGCCAGGTCCTACTGGTACCACGTGGTGCGACGATCCACGGCGTGGAGTCGGCTCAAGGCCGACCGCACGCAGGTCACCTGGGACCTCCTGGTGTTGATCTGGCAGGTCATCGGTCGGCTCGTGCGCGGCGGTGTCCCGGCCCGGGTGGTCTTCGTCGACGCAGCCTTCGCGCCGAACCGAACCTCCTGCCCGCCGACGGAGGACACCGTCGAGTCCAGCCTGCTGCACAGCATTCTCGGGGTCCTCGCACCGTACTTCCGGGACGGTGAGACCCCGGCCGACGAGGAGTTCATCGTCCGGGCTCTCTACGGACCGCTGTGGCACATGCTCGGTCGCTGCCTGGCCCAACCGCTGCCCGCTGCCTGAGGGGCAGTCGGCCGGGGCCAATCCGCTTCCCTTTCCCACCAGAGGAGTACTGCCGTGTATCACGCCATCCGCCCCGTCGCCTACGAGCCCGACCCCGGGCACGGCTCCTGGGAGCAGGAGCTGCACGTCCTTCGGCTCGGTGATGACCTGCAGAAGGAGTTGACGCACCGACAGCGGGAGACGCGCGGTGCTCACCGGCCGCACCTTCCGACGGGACGCCTTCACGCGCTGCTCCGGGCCTGGGCGCCGGGTGTGCTGGCGACCGGCCGCACTGCCGGAGCCGACGGTCCCCTTCCCTGGCTCTACGCACGCGAGCCAGTCCCGAGGGAGGTGCTCGCACCGTTGATCGGCACCTGGGCCGCGACCCTCTCCGGTGACGAGGACGGCGCGGCCGACATGGAGCAGTTGCTGCTGGCCGACGACGAGCCCGAGACCCCTCTCCTGCCGGAGTGGAAGGTCGAACGCGTCGACCTCACCGAGACGGCCGTGTCCGGCGGTGGCACCGCGGAGCCCGCAGCGAGGCTGTACCACCTGCTCCCCGAGGCTGTGGCCTTCCGGCTGGCCGGTGCTCCGTTCCAGGCCGGAGGCCGTACCCTCCACTTCCGGGTCGTCAGTTCCGGCACCGGCGGTGTCGACCTGGTCTCCTGGCCGCCGCTGCGGTACGAGTACCGGAAGCAGACCTGGTACTACTCGGCCCTCCTGACCGTCACCGTGCACACCACGCCGTTCGGCGAGCGTTTCCGGGTCCACGTGGCCACGGGGGTGCGCCGCTGGGCCACCCGGCTGGACATTCCCCGCTGGAAGCTGGGCGGGGCCACCGTCCTGCTCGACAGTCCGCTCCCCTGGCCCGAAGGGCCCGACCGGGGCTACCGCCTGATGGTCAACACCCTCGGATACGACCGGAGTTCGAACGGCATCGGCTGGAAGCGGCGCAGTCCCGCGATGCTCCTTCCCGATCTGGACCTCACATCGCGGTACCCGGAGCCGGAGGAGTTGTTTGGTCTCCCGGAGAAGTGGCTCAATGGCGGACAGGGCGTGGCCGCCGGAATCGTCCACCACCCGGTCCTCGGCCCGCACGGGGTCGGTGCCGGCCTGATGCCCCGTGAGCGGGCAGGACTAGACGCCTGGATCGAGCAGGTGCTGAGCCCGGTCCTGCGTCGGGTGCCGGACCTCTGCCGGGTCACACGGCGGAACACACCCGCACTGCTGCCCAGGTCGGCGCGAACTGGCGAGCGGGGAACCAGGGACGCGAAGCAGGCCCTGGGCCGCCGGGCGGCGCTGGGCCTGGCCCTCGGGGGCCGACCGCTGGATGTGGAGGTCCTCTGGCAGTCGCCGCAGACCAGGGACGCCCTGCTCGCGTCCCTCCCGACGGTCATCGGCCTCGCACCGGGGTGCCGGACGGATGAGGGCGGCACGACCGGTTGGACCGCCGAAGGCATCAGGATCAGGATCAGGACCAGGCAGGCCGGGGCACTGGCGAGCGCCCTGGTCCTCTCCGGCGACCGTAGGCGCCCGGCCGCCGTCCGTCTGGCGGAGGCCGTCGAGGAGCGCTGCGCCCTGGTGGAGGGGGTGGAGCCGTGGAAGGGAGAGGGGGTCGGCCTGGTGATCGCCGAGATCGCCGGGAAGGAGACCTTCGCCTCGATCCCCGATTCCGACCCCAAGCACGCGCTGCGTGTGGCCCACGCGCGCCAGAGGCGGCTCACCCAGTTCATCAACCTGCCGGGACCAGGGGCCGCCGACCTGGAGCACAGGGCGAACTGGGCCTGGCTGGATGCCTTCCGGCAGCTCGGCGCGGTCAGCCCGCCCGTCCACCGGGCGGGCGACGACATCCCGAAGAACCTGCAGTACGTCGCGCTCTGGCTGGTCCGCTGCACGAAGGACGGACCCACCCGGAGCGCGGCCCGTCGTCTGGTCGCGGTCCGCGTGCGTACGGACGCCGGCTCGGGAACGGTCGAGGGCTGGGACGCTGAGCGGGCCGAATGGGTGCCCTACCCGAGCATGCTGCTCTCCCTCGCGGGGACGGCCGCGGAACCGTTCACCGATCTGGAACGCGAGATCCGTACGGTGCTCTTCCGGCTGCGTGACCGGCCGACCCTGGTGCTGGCCAACTCGGGCAACCTCAGGCAGTGCTGGCCGCATCTGCGCAACGGTGGGCTCCATCGTGACCTGCTTGCCTTCGGCTCCGGGCCTGCGCAGCGCCTCTCGCTCTACGGCGAGGACCTGCGGATGGTCCTGGTCCGGGACGACAACGGCCGGGACGAAGTACCCGAGTGGTACGCCCACGACGGTGCGTCCGGGATCGGCTTCTCGGAAGGTGTTTGGGCGTCGTCGGACGATCCGGACAACCGCGTCTTCGCCAGCACGACGGGTACTCCGCCCAGCGCGGCAAGGCCCAAGGGCTTGATGAAGCTCACTCCGGCCCCGGGAGCTCGGACGGCGCCCGGAGCGACGGCCTGGAACCCCAAGCTCCTGGAAGTCACGGTCCTCGGCTGCCGCACCTCGTCCGGACAGCCGGACAATCCCCTCGACTGGGCCACCCTCACCCACCAACTCCGCTACCACGACGACTATCCGCCGCTGGGCTACCCTCTTCCGCTGCACCTCGCACGCCTGGCGAAGGAGTACGTCCTCCCGTTTGCAGCGATGCGTGGCCCGGCTGCCGATTCCGGCGGTTCCTGAGCACGGAATCGCCGACCGCCTCGGCCCCGACGAGTTCGCGAAGCCAGCCCCGGAACCGACGCCATGACGTCTGCGCAGGCCAGCGAGGTGCCAGCCTGCGCAGACGGTGAGAGGCCGCCCTGCATTTCCGCAGGGCGGAGGGGGTTCTACAGGTCGTAGTTTTAGCCGAACCGCACCTGCCGGAGGCCGCCGCAGAGCTGGAGCTGTCGCCGGACCTGGTGCAGAGCACGTCGGGCGCGCCGGGCGAACCGGACAAGTTCTCGCTCATCGTGGAATCACTGACGCGCAGCTCCGTCGACCCAGGCGCCGACGGCGTGCCAGCCGGTGCGGCGTTCGAGGTGTACATCGAGAGCGCGTTCAGGCACATGGGCCTCCGCGCCCAGCGGATCAGTGGTTCCGGTGACACCGACATTCTCGTGCAGTGGTACGACGGCAACGGGTCGTTGCGGACCGCGATCGTGGACGGAAAGTCGACGTCATCCGGTCGGGTCATGCACAACAACGTGAGTGACGTGGCAATCGACACGCACAAGGAGAAGCGTTCTGCGGAGTACGTCGCTATCGTCGGCCCCGCCTTCAGCGGCGACACGATCAAGAACATGGCCAAGCGGAAGCAGTGGGCGCTCATCACCGCCGACGAGCTGGGCCAGGTCGTCAGATCCGCCAAGGCCCTCGGCCTGGGGCCGGCGGATGTCGGGATGCTGTTCGAGGTGCCGGACGGGCTGTCCAGGCTCGCCGGGCTCATCGACACGCGGCAGCGCGAGCTCGACGTCCTGTCCCTCGTCATCTCCCGACTCAAGACCGAGTCGGAGACGGAGGAGGCCGTTTCGGCACGCGATGTCTCGCTGATCGAGCGTGGGTCGCCGTTGGAGCCGAACATCGACGAACTGCTTGACACGTTCAGGCTGTTCGACCGCCTCGACCTGGACATCGTGCGGAGCATTGAGGATGTGCAGGATCCGCGCTATGCGACCTACCGGATCGGTGACGCGCGATCGGCGGCGAAGCGCCTTCGCGCCATCGCGACTTCGATTGAGAGGGGCCTATAGGCGTGCACTTGCCGGAGCTCGGCCACACCTGGGTGGCGGAGACTCTGGGGCCAGGGTGGGCAGCCAGGGGTTCGCGGTCAGGCACTACACAGAACTCATATCGAGATCGAACTCAGTGCACTCTCATTTCACATCGCGAGTCCCAGAGCATTCGGCGCGAGTCGGGCGGCTGGCGTTTCCGCAGGTCAGCGAGGTGCTGACCTGCGGAAACACTGAGAGATCGAACTGCGTTTCCGCAGGTCGGAGCCGCCTCTTACAGGTCGTAGTACAGCTCGAACTCGTGCGGGTGCGGCCGCAGCGCGATCGGGGCGATCTCGTTGGTGCGCTTGAAGTCGATCCAGGTCTCGATGAGGTCGGGGGTGAAGACGTTGCCCGCGAGCAGGTACTCGTGGTCGGCCTCCAGGGCCTCCAGCACGGCCGGCAGCGAGGACGGCACCTGCGGCACGTTGGCGTGCTCCTCGGGCGCCAGCTCGTAGAGGTCCTTGTCGACCGGCTGCAGCGGCTCGATCTTGTTCTTGATGCCGTCGAGGCCGGCCATCAGCATGGCGGCGAAGGCCAGGTACGGGTTGGACGACGGGTCCGGTGCGCGGAACTCGATGCGCTTGGCCTTGGCGTTGGAGCCGGTGATCGGGATGCGGATCGCGGCGGAGCGGTTGCGCTGCGAGTACACCAGGTTGACCGGTGCCTCGAAGCCCGGCACCAGGCGGTGGTAGGAGTTCACCGAGGGGTTGGTGAACGCCAGCAGCGAGGCGGCGTGCTTGAGCAGGCCGCCGATGTAGTAGCGCGCGGTGTCGGAGAGCCCGGCGTAGCCCTGCTCGTCGTAGAAGAGCGGCGAGCCCTCGGTCCACAGCGACTGGTGGACGTGCATCCCGGAGCCGTTGTCGCCGAAGATCGGCTTGGGCATGAAGGTGGCGGTCTTGCCGTTGCGCCAGGCGACGTTCTTGATGATGTACTTGAACAGCATCAGGTCGTCGGCGGCGTGCAGCAGGGTGTTGAACTTGTAGTTGATCTCGGCCTGGCCGGCGGTGCCGACCTCGTGGTGCTGGCGCTCGACCTCCAGGCCGGCCGCGGCCAGCTCCAGCGACATCTCGGCGCGCAGGTCGGCGAAGTGGTCCACCGGCGGGACGGGGAAGTAGCCGCCCTTGTACTTCACCTTGTAGCCGCGCGCGTCGCCCTCGGCGGAGCCGCTGTTCCAGGCGCCGGCCTCGGAGTCGATGTGGTAGTACGACGCGTTGGCGCTGGTCTCGAACCGCACCGAGTCGAATACGTAGAACTCGGCCTCGGGGCCGAAGAACGCGGTGTCGGCGATGCCGGAGGAGGCGAGGTAGGCCTCGGCCTTCTTGGCGACGTTGCGGGGGTCGCGGCTGTACGCCTCGCCCGTCACCGGGTCCTGGATGAAGAAGTTGATGTTGAGGTGCTTTTCCTTGCGGAACGGGTCCAGGCGGGCCGTGGCCAGGTCCGCGACCAGGGCCATGTCCGACTCGTGGATGGCCTGGAAGCCCCGGATCGACGAACCGTCGAACATCAGGATCTCGGAGGGGTCGAAGGTCGCCGCGGGCACGGAGAAGTGCTGCAGGACGCCCGGGAGATCGCAGAACCGGACATCGATGAACTTCACGTCGTTGTCCTGAATGAACTGCTTCACTTCGGCGGCGTTGTTGAACATCCATCCTCCTCGGCGTGCGAATGGGGCTCACCCTAGGAATGGCCCGTTTCCAACCGGTGACCCGGTCGTTTCCTGAATGTTAACCGCCGTCGTTGAGCGGGCGGCAAAGACGTACGCTCCGGGGCAAAACGCTTGAGCGGCGCGGGCCGGGCCCCTTGAGTGGTCTGGACCACGCGGGAAGCCCGGGCGACGCGATTCACCCTCCGGGGGAGCCGGTGGCGGCCCGGCGGGCCCGCCCGGTTAGTGTGGATTCGTGGACACCAGAGAAGCGTTGGGATCGTGGATCGACGGCCCGAAGGCGGCCGCCGAGAAGATGGGAGCCGACTTCGGCTACCGCGGTGAGCGCCTCGGACTCCCCCAGGAGGGTCCCGGCTCGATCGCCGGCCCCGGCCGCCGGATCGGCGCGCTGTTCGTCGACGGCTGGCTGGTCTCCCTGGTCGCCTACGGGCTGATCGGCAAGGGCACCGCGGCCTCGGCCAACCTCTGGACCACCCCGCTGTTCTTCGCGGTCACCGTGCTGCTGCTCGCCACCGCGGGAACGACCGTCGGCAAGCGGCTGTTCGGTCTGCGGGTGGTCCGGCTCGACGGCGGCCGCGCCACCATCCCGCAGGTGCTGCTGCGCACCCTGCTGCTCTGCCTGCTGGTGCCGGCGCTGGTCTGGGACCGGGACACCCGCGGTCTGCACGACAAGGCGGTCGGCACGGTCGAGGTCCGGATGTAGCCCGGAGGACCGGATCCGGTCCGGCCGGAGAACGTCGAACGGCCCCGCCGCGGAAGTTCCGCGGCGGGGCCGTCTCATGTCAACGGGGGAGGGGGTCAGCGTACCTGGCCGCCCTTGGGCATCCGGGCGCCCTTGGGCATCGGGCCCTTGGGGATCGGCGCCTTGGAGAGCAGGTCGCCCAGCGCGCGCAGCCGGTCGTTGGTCTCGGTGACCTGGGAGGGGGTGATGGCGCGGGGCAGCCGCATCAGGTGGATCTGCAGCTTCTTCAGCGGGACCTCGCCCTCGCCGTTGCCCACCACGATGTCGTGCACCGGCACGTCGCCGACCACACGGGCCATCTTCTTCTTCTCGGAGGCCAGCAGCTGGCGCACCCGGTTCGGGTTGCCCTCGCCGATCAGCGCGATGCCGGCCCGGCCCACGGCGCGGTAGACCGCGTCCTGGTTACGGGTGACCGCGACCGGGGTCGAACTCGCGCTCCAGCCACGCCGGATGTTGTTCAGCACCGCCGCGACGGCCCCCGGCTGCCCCTCCATCTGTCCGAACGCCGCGCGCTCGGCCCGGCGCCCGAAGACGATCGCCATGGCCAGGAAGGCCACGATGAAGCCCAGGATGCCCAGGTAGACGGGGTGGTCGATCGCGAAGCCGATGGCGAGGAACACGCCGAAGGTCAGCAGGCCGACGCCGGCGATGATCAGGCCGATCTTGGTGTCGACCTTCTTGGTCATGGTGTACGCCGTGCGGATCTGCTTCAGCCGCCCGGGGTTTTCGGATGTTTCCCTCGCCATAACGCTCATGGTACGTGGCGTGGGTACGGGATATCCAAGCCCGGGTACCCGTTCGCCCCGAACCGTGACCCGGGGGCCCGCACGCCGACACGCCGAGGCCGGCCCGGCGCCCACCGCCGTTCGGCCGCCGCACCCGCCCTGACCGGCGGGGACGGCCTGTCCCGGGGCTCGCCGGACCGGCCCTGCAAGCCCTACCGGCGCCCGGACCCCGGCACCGGACCGGCCTGCGGCGCGTCGCGCTCCCGGTCCGCCGCGTACCGGCGGTTCTCGCAGACGGCCGCCCAGGCGTTGCGCCGGGCCTGCCGCTGGCCGCCCGCCAGCAGCACGCTCTCCGCGAGCCGCAGTGCGCTGCCCACCGACCGGATGCCGACCTGCATGCCGACCTGCATGTCGAACAGCTCCCCTCGTGGCTGAGAACAATCCACCGACCGCGCCCGCGAGGGCCTCGTCAGCGGCAACGCTTCCATCGTCACCACCCCGTGTTACCAGCCCGTGACCAGGCAGTCAAAGCGCGATGAACCGAAAGGGGCGGGGCCGAAGCCCCGCCCCTCGGGTGGTTCACGCCGGTTGGCCGAAATCAGCCGCCCGCCCTGACCGCCGCCGCCCGGGCCGCCGTGGTCGGACCGCCGCCGCCCGGGCCGCCGTGGCCGGACCGCCGCCGTCAGACCGCCGACGCCTGCGCGCGGCGCTCCAGCGCCTGCCGGTACAGCCGCCCGGCCCGGTACGACGAACGCACCAGCGGGCCCGACATGACCCCGGCGAAGCCGAGCTCCTCGGCCTCCTGCTGCAGCTCGACGAACTCCTGCGGCTTGACCCAGCGCTCCACCGGGTGGTGGCGCAGCGAGGGGCGCAGGTACTGGGTGATGGTGATCAGCTCGCAGCCGGCGCCGACCAGGTCGGCCAGCGCCTGGCTGACCTCCTCGCGGGTCTCGCCCATGCCCAGGATCAGGTTGGACTTCGTCACCAGCCCGGCCGCGCGGGCCTGGGTGATGACGTCCAGCGAGCGCTCGTAGCGGAACGCGGGCCGGATCCGCTTGAAGATCCGCGGCACCGTCTCGACGTTGTGCGCCAGCACCTCGGGGCGGGAGGAGAAGACCTCGGCCAGCTGCTCGGGCACCGCGTTGAAGTCGGGGATCAGCAGCTCGACGCCGGTGCGCCCGGCCTCGCGGCCGGCGGTCAGCGCGTGCACCTGGCGCACCGTCTCCGCGTACAGCCAGGAACCGCCGTCGGCCAGGTCGTCGCGGGCGACGCCGGTGATGGTGGCGTAGTTGAGGTCCATGGTGACGATGGACTCGGCGACCCGGCGCGGCTCGTCGCGGTCGAACTCGGCGGGCTTGCCGGTGTCGATCTGACAGAAGTCGCAGCGGCGGGTGCACTGGTCACCGCCGATGAGGAAGGTCGCCTCGCGGTCCTCCCAGCACTCGAAGATGTTGGGGCAGCCGGCCTCCTGGCAGACGGTGTGCAGCCCCTCCTTCTTCACCAGCGACTGGAGGGCGTTGTACTCCGGGCCCATCTTCGCGCGGGTCTTGATCCACTCGGGCTTCCGCTCGATGGGGGTCTCGCTGTTGCGGACCTCCAGGCGGAGCAGCTTCCTGCCGTCGGGTGCGACAGCGGACACGTGCGACTCCTAGAACTAGACGGGGTACCCCCAGGGTACGCCTGTGCTTGTACGGCCTTGGCCGGGCCCGTGGCCCGCAATCGCAGGGCAACAGCGCTACCGGCGGGTAGATTCCCTCGGCCCGGCGTTCAGCGGCCGGGTGCGGGCTCGGGCAGTTCGGCGAACACGGCCGTCAGGTGCTTCTCCACCACGGGCAGCGCCTCGCCGACGGCGAAGTCGCGGGCCAGCTCCGAGGAGACCGAGCCGACGCCCGCGTCGCGGATGCCACAGGGCACGATCCGGTCGAACCAGGTCATGTCCGGGTCGCAGTTCAGCGCGAAGCCGTGCATGGTGACACCGCGCGCGACCCGGACGCCGATCGCGGCGAGCTTGCGGTCGTCGCCGCGCTGGCCGGCGTTGGACGGCGCGTACTCGGGGCCGGCCAGCCGCGGGTCGATGCCCAGCGGCAGGCCCATCCGCAGGGTCAGCTTGCCGATGTCCACCACCTGCGACGGGTCCACCACCGCGTCCGGGATGGTCTCGCCCAGGACCCAGACCCCGCTGCGGCCCTCGACCCGGGAGGTCTCCACGCCGAACTCGCCGCAGGAGCGGATCAGCGCCTCCTCCAGCCGCCGCACGTACGCGACGACGTCCATCGGCTCGGGCAGCTTGACGATCGGGTAGCCGACCAGCTGGCCGGGGCCGTGCCAGGTGATCTCGCCGCCGCGGTTGACCTCGACCACCGGTGTGCCGTCCAGCGGCAGGTCGGCCGGGTTGGTCCGCTTGCCCATCGTGTACACGGGCTGGTGCTCCAGTAGCAGCACGGTGTCGGGGATCTCGTCCGCGACGCGCAGCGCGTGCAGCCGCTGCTGCTCCTCCCAGGCCTCCGGGTAGGGGATCGCCCCCGCGCCTATGCCCATGCGTACGAACCGCACGTTCTCGCTCATGCGTCCACCTTCCCGCGCTCGGTGGCCGCCTCGCGAGACGCGCACCCTGCGATGCTCCGCTCGCTCACCACTGCTCCTTGCCAGGGGTTCGAGACCAACCTCGCCACTGTACGCCCCGGCGCGAACCGGGTGTTCAGGCGCCCGAGAGCAGCTGGAGGCGGAGCGCCAGCTGGAGTTCCAGCGAGCGCTCGGGGTGGTTCCAGTCCCGGCCGAGCAGGATCTCGACCCGGTCCAGCCGCTGCACGACCGTGTTCACGTGGACGTGCAGTTCGTCCTTGGCCCGGGTCAGGCTGCCGCCGCAGTCGAAGTAGGCGCGCAGGGTGCGCACCAGCTCGGTGCCGCGCCGGGCGTCGTACTCCAGCAGCGGGCCGAGCGTCGCGCCGACGAACCCGTCCACGTCGTGGCCGTCGCCGAGCAGCACCCCGAGGAAGCCGAGCGCCCGGGCCGAGGCGCCGTCCCCGGCCCGGCCGAGCACCCGCAGCGCCCGGACGCAGCGCAGCCCCTCGGCGTACGAGGCGGCCAGCGCCGGCGGCCCGGCGGCCGGGCGTCCGGCGCCCACGGTGACCGGGAAGCCGGCCAGCCGGGCGAGCCGTTCGGCGGCCCGCTCGGCCGCCCGCAGGGCGCCGTCCGGCCCGGTGGGTCCGCCGGATCCGGCCGGGCCGTCGGTGCCGTCGTCCGGCACCAGCAGCACCACCGCCTCGCCGTGCTCCGCGCTGATGCCCCGCGAGCCGAACAGGTAGCGTCCGGCGGCGCCGGCCAGTCGGCCGCGGTCGACGGCGGCGGTGCCCGGGGCACCGGCCGGCTCGGCGACCAGCACCAGGTGCGGGCGGCCGAGGTCCACACCGAGCCGGCGGCCGCGCGCGGTCAGTCCGGCCGGGTCGCGGTCGGGGCTGGTGAGCAGATCGGCGAGCAGTTCGCCGCGGACCCGGTTCTCGGTCTCGGCGACCGAGCGGCGCAGCAGCAGGACCAGCGCGGTCACCACGCCCGCCCGCTCGAACAGCCGCCGGTCGGCGTCGTCCAGGCCGGGCCGGCCGCGCAGGACCAGGGTGCCCAGCGGCTCCTGGCCGGCCAGCACCGCGCAGACCCAGGCGTCGCCGTGCCGCACCGACCGGCCCTCGGCCCGGGAGGCGGCGACCGCCGCGGCCAGCCCGTCGGCGGGCGCGGCCCGGCCGGCCAGCGGTTCGCCCTCGGTGTCCAGGACCGTTATCTCGCCGTCCAGCAGCGCCGCCACCGCGGCGGCCACGTCCGGCACCTCGGCGCCGCGCAGCACCAGGTCGGTGAGCCGGTCGTGGCCCTGCTCGGCGCGCTGCACGGCGGCGGAGTGGGCCCGGATCAGCTCGTTCGCGCTGTTCAGCTCGGCCAGCGCGGCCCGGGTGTCGGCCAGTGACTTGGCGGTGTCCAGCGCGATCGCGGCGTGCGCGGCCAGCGAACAGAGCAGCGCGACCTCGTCGGGGGAGAAGGCGCGCGGCGAGCGGTCGGCGGCGAACAGCACGCCGATCACCTGCCCGCCGAGCAGCAGCGGTACCCCGATGATCGCCACCAGCCCCTCGTCCAGGACGCCCGCGTCGATCGTGCCGGTGTGGTGGAAGCGCTCGTCGGTGCGGTAGTCGGGGGTGGCGTACGGCCGGGCGGTCTGGGCGACCAGGCCGCCGAGGCCGTCGCCGAGGCTCAGCCGCAGGGTCTGGAAGAGGACGGACACCGAACCGTCGGTGACCCGCATGTAGGTGTCGCCGGCGGCCCGGTCCGGGAGGGTGAGATAGGCGGTGTCGGTGCCGAGCAGCAGCCGGGCCCGGCGCACGATCGCCTGCAGCACGGTGTCCAGGTCCCGGGAGCCGGCCAGGTCCCCGGCAGTGTCGAACAGCGCGGTCAGCTCGGCCTCGCGGCGGCGGTGCTGACGCAGGGTCCGGTGCACCCGCAGGGCCTGCCAGGTGGCGTCGTCGATCTCGCTCAGTACGGCGGCCGGCGCCCCCTGACGACGCGCGGCGGCCAGCACCTCGGCGAAGTCCTCGGTCGCGGCACCGGAGGCGAGCAGGTCGAGCAGCCGCCGCAGCGCGGGCGCCGAGCTGGTCCGGGGGTGGGGGTCGTTCACGGTACGGCCGCCAATCGGCAGTGGGTCTCTGGCCCCAGGGACGGAAGCGCGATCGTAGCTGCTCAGCCGCCCACTCGTGCGGGTGGACCGGGTGGCCGGCGCCCGTGCGGTAGTGGGCGGCGGCCACCGCGGGGCCGGTACGGAGCCGGGCCGCGCGGTGGCGCCATCGGGCCGGTGCCCGGCCGGGGGCCCGCGCGGGCGTCAGTGCGCGGTCCAGCCGCCGTCCACGGGCAGGCTGGCGCCGGTGATGTAGGAGGCGTGCGGCGAGCAGAGCCAGAGGGCCAGCTGCGCCACCTCGTCGGGCTCGATCAGCCGCTTCACGGCGGTGCGGTCGAGCATGATCCGCTCCACCACCTCGTCCTCGTGGATGCCGTGCGCCAGCGCCTGTCCGGCGATCTGCTTCTCCACCAGCGGGGTCCGTACGTACCCCGGGTTGATGCAGTTGCTGGTGACGCCGTACGGGGCGCCCTCCAGCGCGACCGTCTTGCTCAGGCCCTCCAGCGCGTGCTTGGCCGTGACATAGGCGGACTTGAAGGCGCTGGCGCGCAGGCCGTGGACGGAGGAGATGTTGACCACCCGCCCCCAGTCCCGCTCGTACATGTGCGGCAGGGTGCGGCGCAGGATGCGGAACGGGGCCTCGACCATCACCCGCTGGATCAGCGTGAAGCGGTCGAGCGGGAACTCGTGCACGGGGGCGACGTGCTGGAGGCCGGCGTTGTTGACCACGATGTCGGCGTCGTCCGGCAGGGCTTCCACCGCCTCCGGGTCGGAGAGGTCGGCGACGTGCGCGACGCCGCCGATCCGCGCGGCGAGCTCCTGGGCCGGACCGGCCGCGAGGTCGACGACGTAGACCCGGGCGCCGGCCTCGGCGAAGGCCTCGGCGCAGGCCCGGCCGATGCCCGAGGCGGCTCCGGTGACCAGGGCCGTACGACCGTCGAGCGGGCGGGCTGAAGTGGTGTCCATGGCCGAGAACGGTAGGAATCCGGCGGCCCGTCTCCTATGTCGTGGGGAACTACAGCACCCCGGGAGAGTGTGGCGTTCACCGCTATGACGGTCGATCGGCGGTTCGGTCGGCCAAAGCCAAACCCACTCTGTCCGGACTTCCCCACAATGGGCGCGGATGCTTCACCCGTTCGGAGGATTGCTCGGTCAGAACCGCCCATAGCGCCCGAATGCTCGCTACATTCACGCCGATTCCCGACAGGGGCGCCGCCACAGGCAGCCGAAGTGCTGGTGGAGCCGGTACGGCGTCTGAGAGGTGTTGACTGACTATGCCCCAACGGCCTGCAACCGACAGCCCGGCGTACGGACCGCTCGACCCGCTCGACCAGCACCGGGGGCCGGTCGGCCGGGCCCTTCCGGACGCCCCCGACGCCCCGACCGCCGACGAACGGCGGCTGCCCGAGCAGGCCACCCCCGACCGGCACCCGGCGCCCCTCGCGCCCCCGGACGGGACGACCGCCGCCCCGGCCCCGCCCGTCGCCGGCCACTCCGGCCCGGCCCCGCAGAACGGCCAGCTGGCCGCGCTGATCGAGGAGGCCGGCTTCTCGCACGCCGGTCTGGCCCGCCGGGTCGACCAGCTGGGCCTGGAGCACGGCCTGGACCTGCGCTACGACAAGACCTCGGTCACCCGCTGGCTCCGCGGCCAGCAGCCGCGCGGCGCCACCCCGGCGCTGATCGCCGAGGTCTTCACCCGCCGCCTCGGCCGCCGCCTCACCGCCCAGGACCTCGGCCTGGACGCCTGCGCCCCGGTCTACGCCGGGCTGGAGTTCGCCGAGACGCCGCAGGAGGCGGTGGACATCGTGGCGAGCATGTGGCGCAAGGACAACGGCCCGCAGTCCGAGCTGCGGCGGATCGCGTTCACCCCGGCCGGGCTGGTGGTGCCCAGCCGGGACTGGCTGATCGGCCGCACCGACGAGCGGGTCGCCCGGGACGGCTCCACGCTGGCCCGCCCCGACCCCGCCGCGGGCGCGCCGCCCGCCGGAGCGCCCGCGCCCGGCGGGTCCCCGGTGCCCCCGGTGCGCGGCCCCGCCCCCGGAGCGCCGGGCGCGGCGCCGGCCAGGGCGGGCGTCCCGGGCGCCGCCGCCTCCACGGCGCTCGGCCGGGTACCGGTCCAGAGCCGGCGCCCGCCGCTGGCCGTCGAGCCCCCCTACAGCGACCCGGCCCGCGAGCAGCGCCCGGCGCTGCGGGTCGGCCGGGGCGACATCGCCGCCATCCGCGCCGTCGGGGACCTCTTCCGCGCGCTGGACCACGCGTACGGCGGCGGCCACGCCCGGCAGGCGCTGGTCCGCTACCTGGAGAGCGAGGCCGAGCCGATGCTGCGCGGCCGCTACGGCGAGCAGATCGGGCGGGCGCTGTTCGCCGCGGTCGCCGACCTGACCAGGCTGGCCGGCTGGACGTCCTTCGACATCGCCGCGCACGGTCTGGCCCAGCGCTACTTCGTCCAGGCGCTGCGGCTCTCCCAGGCGGCGGGGGACCGCGTGCTCGGCGGGTACGTCCTGGTGACGATGAGCCAGCAGGCGGTGCACCTCGGGCACGGCCGGGAGGCCGTCCAGCTGGCCCGGGTCGCCCAGCAGGGCGTGGGCACCGCCGTGCCGCCCGTCGTGCAGTCGCTGCTGCACGCGGCCGAGGCGCGCGGGCACGGCCTGCTGGGGGACGTCCGGTCCTGCACCACCGCCCTGGTACGCGCCGAGCGGTCCCTCGCCGCGGCCCGTCCCGTCGACGAACTGCCCACCTGGGCACGGTACTTCGACGAGGCGCAGCTGGCCGACGAGTTCGCGCACTGCTACCGGGACCTCCAGCAGTGGCGGACGTCCGCCCAGCACGCGGAGAAGTCGCTGCGGCTGCGCTCGCCCGCCTACGCCCGCAGCCGGATCTTCTGCCGGCTGGTGCTGGCCACGGCCCGGCTGGGCATGGGGGACCTCGACGAGGCGTGCACCATGGCCACCGACGCGCTGCGGGCGGCCGGGGAGATGCGCTCGGCCCGCTCGCTGGAGTACGTGCGGGACTTCCACCGCCGGCTCGCCCCCTACCGGGGCAGCCCGGTGGCCCGGGCGTTCGAGGAGACGGCCCGTCAGACGGGGGTGATCTGACGCCCGCCGTCCGGCCGCCGCTTGCCCGCCCGCCGCATGGCCGGCCACCGCCCGCCCGGGCGAGGGCCGGCCGGCGGGGCTCACCAGCTCTCGGCGCGTACCCTGGGTCGGCCCTGCTCCGCCGGCGGGCGCGCGCCGCCGCGCAACTGCTGGGCCAGCAGCGGGAAGAGCAGGACGGAGAGCATGCCCGCACCGACCAGCGCGGCCGCCGTGGAGGACGGCAGGTGATCCGCGTTCACCTCGATCGTGGTGATCACCACGACCAGCGGCAGCGCCGTCGCGCCGTACAGCCCGAGCGCCGCCCGGTCGCGCCGCCCGAGCCCGATCGGCGCGAGCAGCGCGGCGGGCAGCCCGCGCACCACCAGGAGCAGCAGCAGGAACACCGGGACGAGCAGCATCGTGCCGGGCTCGTTCAGCAGCGCGTCCAGGTCGAACTTCATCCCGCTGACGACGAAGAACACCGGGACGAGAAAGCCGAAGCCGATGCCCTCCAGCTTGGCCTCGATCACCGCCTCCTCGGCCTCCGGCACGTCGGAGAGCAGCAGATGGGAGACGACGCCGGCGGTGAAGGCGCCGAGCAGCATGTCCAGGTCGAGCCAGAGTGCGGCGGCCACCATCGCCGCGAGCACCAGCATCACCGTGCGGATCGCGAACTGCCCGGAGGTGCGCAGGGTGTGCCGGATCAGCCGGGTCATCCACGCCGGCCGGGGCCGGCGGGCGCAGCTCACCGCGACCACCGTGATCACCGCGAAGGCGCCGAGGATGACGGCGGCCCTGGCCGGGGTGTTGCCGCTGAGTAGCGCCGCGATCGCGATGATCGGCCCGAACTCGCCGACCGCGCCGGTGGCCATCACCAACGAGCCGAACGGGGTGGGCAGTTCACCGGCGTCGCGGAGGATCGGCAGGATGGTGCCGAGCGCGGTGGTGGTGAGCGCCAGCCCGGCGAAGGCGCCGTTCAGCGGGTCGCGGTTGACCATCGCGCCCACCCCCAGCGCCACCGCCAGGGTCGTCAGCCACGCGGCGCCCGCCCGTCTGAGCGGGCCGCCGCGCAGCCTGGCGAAGTCGATCTCGTAGCCGGCCAGGAACATCAGCATGGCCAGGCCGAACCGCGAGAACGCGTCGACCAGGCCGCCGACGTGCGCCCAGTCCAGGACGTCCGGGCCGATCAGGACGCCGAGCACGATCTCGAACACCACGGTCGGCACGGCGATCCACCGCAGCAGCCGGTCGGCGAGCAGCGGCGCGGCCACGGCGGCGGCCGGGATCAGGATCAGCGCCAGGGGCTGGACCTGGACTCCGGCGCTCACCGCGCAACCGGCCGAGAGGGGAATGCCATCCGATTAGCGGTCATATCGGCATACTGGCATGTCGTCGGTTGCCGCCATCGCAGCCCGGTCACGTGTTCACGCCACCGCGGGTGCCACCCCCTGCCGCCACGGGAGAGCGGCCCGCGCCGCCGTAGACACGCCTAGGCCGCCGCCTCCACCGCCCGGGGCGCGGTCGGCAGGCCGAGGTCGCGCACCACGGCCTGTGCCGCCCGCCGCCCCGAGACCAGCGCACCCTGGACGCTGCTGGTGTCCCGGTGGTCGCCGCAGACGTACAGCCCGGCCAGCACCCGGACCGGGCGCCGGCTGTTGTGCGGCGGCGGCATGGCCGGCAGGGCGTCGGGCAGGTGCCGCACGCTCAGGAAGTGCCAGCCCTTGGTCGGTGTCCCGTACAGCTCCGCCAGCCGCCCGCGCACCGCCGGTTCGAGTGCGGCGGGCCCGCCGGCGTCGAAGGTACGCCGCCCGAGCACGGTGGTCGCGATCAACGCCTGCCCGGCCGGGGCGTACGAGGGGTGCAGCTCGCTGAGTACCAGCGAGTGCGAGACCAGCGGCGGGTGGCCGCCGGGCCGGTCGCCGTCGAGCAGCAGGACGGCCTCGCCGACCGGGGGCCGGTGGGCCGCGTGGTAGAAGGTGGTCACGGGGTGGAAGTCGGGCAGCCGCAGCCCCGGCAGCAGCCCGGTGGCGGACTGTCCGTCGGTGGCCACCACGACGGCCTGCGCGCCGATCCGTCCGTGCCCGGCGGTCTCCACACCGTCGGCCGTGATCGAGGTGACCTGCACCCCGGTCCGCACGGTGCCGGCGGGCAGGGCGGCGGCGAGCTGGGCCGGCACGGCCGCGATTCCGGCGGCGGGCAGACAGAGCCGTCCGCGCGCGTAGGAGCGCAGCACCAGGTCGGCGATCCGGCTGCTGGTGCCCAGGTCCGGGTCGCTGAGCAGGGCGCTCAGCAGCGGCCGCAGGAAGCCGTCGACGGTGCGGGGGGCCGGGCCGCGTTCGGCGAGCGCGCGGGCGGCGGTGGTCTCCGGCCGGGCCTGCAGCCGCCCGGCCGGGGTGGCGGCGAGCCGGCTGAGCCAGTTGCCCAGCCGGGCCTTGTCCAGCGGACTGCCCAGCGGTGCCCGGGTGGTGGCCTGCCGGGCGGCGGTCAGCTGCGGGTCCCCGGCGCGGTAGCGGCGGCCGCCGCTGTGGACCAGCACGCCGGGGGCGAGGGGCCGCAGATCGAGGCGGTCGAGGTCGAGTGTGCGGCGGAGTTCGGGGAAGGCGGTGTTCAGCAGGTGGCTGCCGTGGTCGAGCCGGAATCCGTCCAGCTCGCGGGTGGCCATCCGGCCGCCGATCCGGTCCGTGGTCTCCAGGACCTGGACGGACAGGCCATGGCCGGTGAGCGCGCGGGCGGCGGCCAGGCCCGCGAGGCCGGCGCCCACCACGATGACGTCCGGGTCGGACTGCCGGCGAGCGCGGCGAGTGAAGTCGTACGTGGGCACTGGCGTGCTCCCTCCCTGGTCCCGGAGCTTCGGCCGACGCAGGCAGCGGGGTGCCGGGACACGGTCCGACGATGTGATGCCCAGTCAATGTGAGCGTCAGACCGTCGTACCGGGCCGTATCCCGGGCCCGGAAAGGGCTCGGCGGCATCCGGCGGGGGCGCGGTCACGGACTGTGCGCCCAAGGGGCCGGGTTCGGGGGCTACGGGCGCGCACGGTCACCGGGGGCGTGCGACGCGCCCACCGTGTGCTCCCGTGCGCCCCTCCCGGGAGCCCCGTCGGTTCCCCGCCCGGCATATGCCCCTGGCCAGGGCAAACGCCGTAGCGGGCGTACGCGGACGAGAGTGGACGGGCCGGGGCGGCCGTCCCGGTGCGACAACCGCACCAACGACACCATCGGCGACACCACCAACGGCACCGCGACGACCGCAGCGCCGACGCAACACCGACATGCGCCGACGCAACGCCGACGTACCGCCGAACCCGGAGCGCGCCTACAGCGCCGCCCGCACCGCCGAGTCCACGTCCGGGTGTTCGAACCGGAATCCGGCCTCCAGCAGCCGCCGGGGCACCACCCGGTGGCTGCCGACCACCTCGATCGCCAGCTCGCCCAGCACGGCCTTCAGCACCGCCTCCGGCACCGGGAACGGCGTCGGCCGCTTCAGCGCCCGCCCGAGTGCCGCCGTCAGCTCGGCGTTGGTCACCGGCTCCGGCGCGGTGAGGTTGAAGGCGCCGGCGAGGTCGTCCCGGTCGATCAGGAACCGCAGCGCGGCGACCTCGTCGGCCAGCGAGATGTAGCTCCAGTACTGGCGCCCGTCGCCGAGCCGCCCGCCGAGCCCCAGCCGGAAGAGCGGGAACAGCCGCCCACCGGCCCCGCCGGCGGCGGAGAGCACCAGTCCGGTGCGCGGGTGGACCACCCGGATGCCGGCCCGCTCGGCGGGCCGGGCGGCGGCCTCCCACTCGACGCAGACCTCGGCCAGGAAGTCGTCCCCGGCGGGGGAGTCCTCGTCGATCACCCGGTCGCCGGTCTGTCCGTACAGGCCGACCGCGGAGGCGCTGACCAGCACCCGGGGCGGCTCCTTCAGGTTCGCCAGCGCGACGGCCAGCGTCTCGGTGCCGAGCACCCGGCTCTCCCGGATCTCCCGCTTGTAGGAGTCCGTCCAGCGGCCGTCGCCGACCCCGGCGCCGGCCAGGTGCACCACCGCCTCGACGCCGGCCAGCCCGTCCCGGTCGACCTGGCCCAGCTGGGGGTTCCAGCCGATCGCCGTCGTCCCGTCGGCCTGTGGGCCCGTCCTGGAGCGGTGCCGGACCAGCCGGACCACCTCGTGGTCGTCCGCCAGCAGCGAGTGGACGAGTGCCGAGCCGATCAATCCCGTGGAGCCTGTGACCGCGATGCGCATGGGCCCATCCTCGCAGCTCAAAATCCGTATGCCTTCGGGACGCGGCTGATTAGCATGACGCGCATGTCCGACGACGATCTGATCATCCGTTCCGCGCAGCCCGAGGACGAACAGGAGCTCGCCACCCTCAACCGCGCCACCTGGTCCACTCTTTCCGAGGTCTCCCCGCGGCCCGCGGAGGAGGACGGCGTCTTCGACGAGCGTCACCTCCCGGACCAGTTCCTGCTCGCCCTGCTCGGCGGCCGGATCGTCGGCTACGTCCGCCCGGTCCCGCCCACCCCGCTGGCCAGCAACCAGCACGTCCGTCAGATCCAGGGCCTGGCCGTCGACTCCTCGGTCCGCGGCCGGGGCATCGGGCGGTCGCTGGTCGAGGCCGCCTGCGAGGCCGCCAAGGAACAGGGCGCCCGCCGGATGACCCTGCGCGTGCTCGGCCACAACGCCCCGGCCCGGCGGCTCTACGAGAGCTGCGGCTTCGTCGTCGAGGGCTCGCTCGCCGAGGAGTTCCTGATCGACGGCCAGTACGTGGACGACATCTGGATGGCCCGGTCGCTGACCGCCTGAGCCGCCCTGGCCGCTTGACCGGATCACCTGCACCACCCGCCCCATCCGTCTGACGAAGCGTCAGATCGCTGGCGTGGGTGGTGCAGAGTCGTGACAATCCGCACCTGTCTGGGGTGCTGCCGCGCCGGGTACCGTACGGCCGTGAGCAATTCGACGCCTCCCGGGTGGTACCCGGTACCGGGTGCGGACGGCGCAGCCGGTCATGAGCGCTGGTGGGACGGCAACGCCTGGACCAGTGACGTCCGTCCCGTCCAGGCGGGCGGTGCCCAGCTCGCCGACGCCCCGACCCAGACCTGGCAGCCCCCGCAGCAGCCGGTCTCCGCCCCGCCACCCGCATACGGCTACGGAGCCCCGCAGCAGGGCGCCCCCGGCTACGGCTACCCGGGCCAGGCCCCGCAGGCCTACGGCTACCCCCAGGGCGGCTACCCGCCCCCACCGCGGCCGGGCCGGATGAAGCCGGGCGTGGCCGTCGCCGTCGTCCTCGCGGTGCTGGCCGTGGTCGGTGTGGTGGCCGGGATCGCGCTCAACAACAGCGACAAGCCGCAGGCGGGCCCGGCGCCGACGCCCACGGTCACCGTCTCGGACAGCTCGAGCCCCAGCCCGACCCCGACCCCGCGCACGCCCACCCCGACGACGACCCCGCTCCCCGCGCCGATCGTCAAGGACACCGTCTCCGACAGCCGGCACGCCATCATCGTGCCGGTCTTCGAGGACTGGGACGCCCAGACCGACAGCGCGCACTCGACGGTCTTCCTGGGCACCGGCCGGTACACCTGCCCGGGCGGCGGCTCGTGCATCCGCGGCCAGTTCTCGGTCGAGAAGGAGACCATCGCGGGCGCCAGCGCCCGCGCGGCGGCCGAGGCGGCGATGCCCGCCTACGCGGCGGCGATCTTCACCGGCATCGCCTCGCACACCGACGCGGGCTCCTTCGCCACCACGGTGGCGGGCGTCCCGGGGTACGCCGTGCGCTGGCGCATCAAGACCACCGACGGCACCCGGGGCTACGTCCTGCTGGCGGCCGTCCCGGCCAAGGGCGGCGGCTACGTCGCCTTCGAGGGCGGGGTGGACGACGACCCGAGCGCACCCGACCCGACCGTGCTCGACCAGATCCTCAAGGGCATCAAGCAGGACGGCACCGCCACCGGCTCCACCATCTGACGCCCGCCGGGGGCGTCTCCCGCGAGCCACCCCCGGGGCTCGCTCCGGTCGCCCGGCGGGAGGCGTGTGTCAGTCCCCGTAGCGCTCCCAGAGCTTGGGGAAACGCTTCGCCATGGTGTCCGGATCGTCGAAGTCCAGGGCCGCACCGGCCGGCCGCGCGGGCTGCCGCCCGCCCACCTCGGGCAGCGGCAGCCCGGTCAGCTGCTCGTACGCCTCGTCGGCGGCGTAGCCGAGATCCTCGGCCTCGCCGTCCTCCTCCTCGTCGAAGCCGGGCAGCAGCTCCGCCAGGTCGTCCGGATCGTACAGCCCGCCCTCGAACACCTCCCGGCCCTGACCGATCAGCCAGCAGCGGAAGAAGTCGAAGGTGTCCTCGGAGGCGCCGTCCAGCAGCAGGTAGGCCGCTCCCCAGAGGTCGATGCGGTAGGCGCGCTGGAAGCGGGCCTCGAAGAGCCGCGCGAAGTCGATGACGTCGTCCGGGGTCAGCTGGACGAGCCGCTCCACCAGGCGCTCCGCCTGCTCGTCCGGGTCGCCCTCGGCGGCCTCCCGGGTCTCGTCGATGATCTGCCAGAAGTCGGTCTCGTCCATCACCGCTCCAGCATCCCCGTTCACCCGCGCAACCGCATGCGATGGGCTCACGAAACGCGGAAACCCCCGGAGACGGGGGGCCACGAAAACGCGGAGCCCCGCGCCGTCCGGGGACGACGCGGGGGCTCCGGGGACTGCCGTGCTCGCTGGTGCCTTACAGGCCGAGCTCGACCTCGAACTCGCCGGCCTCCAGGATCTCCTTGACGGCCACCAGGTAGCGGGCGGCGTCGGCGCCGTCCACCAGGCGGTGGTCGTAGGAGAGCGACAGGTAGGTCATGTCGCGGATGCCGATGGCGGTGCCGCCGTCGGCCTCGATGACGACCGGGCGCTTGACGGTCGCGCCGATGCCCAGGATGGCGGCCTGGTTCGGCGGGACGATGACGGTGTCGAACAGCGCACCGCGCGAGCCGGTGTTGCTGATGGTGAAGGTGGCGCCGGACAGCTCGTCCGGGGTGATCTTGCTGTCGCGCACCTTGCCGGCCAGCTCCGCGGTCTTCTTGGAGATGCCGGCGATGTTGAGGTCGCCCGCACCCTTGATGACCGGGGTCATCAGACCCTTCTCGGAGTCCACCGCGATACCGATGTTCTCGGAGTCGAAGTAGGTGATGGTGCCCTCGGCGTCGTTGATCCGGGCGTTGATGACCGGGTGGCTCTTCAGCGCCTGGGCGGCGGCCTTGACGAAGAACGGCATCGGGGACAGCTTCACGCCCTCACGGGCGAGGAAGGCGTCCTTGGCCTTGCCGCGCAGCGACATGATCTTGGTGAGGTCCACCTCGACCACGCTGGTCAGCTGGGCCTGCTCGTGCAGGGCCTTCATCATGTTGTCGCCGATGACCTTGCGCATGCGGGTCATCTTGACGGTCTGGCCCCGCAGCGGGGACGGCGCGGCGGCGGCCTTCGGCGCGGCGGCCGGAGCGGCGGCGACGGGGGCCGGTACGGCCTTCGCGGCCTCGGCGGCGGCGATGACGTCCTGCTTGCGGATACGGCCGCCGACACCGGTGCCGGTGACGGCGGTCAGGGCGACGCCCTGCTCGGCGGCGAGCTTGCGCACCAGCGGGGTGACGTAGGCATCACCGGCGTCGGCCACCGGGGCGGCCGGAGCGGCGACGGGGGCCGGGGCGACCGGGGCCGGGGCGGCCGGGGCGACCGGAGCCGGGGCGGCGACCGGAGCCGGAGCAGCGGCCACCGGGGCGGCCGGGGCAACCGGAGCGGGGGCGGCGACCGGAGCCGGAGCGGCAACCGGGGCCGGAGCCGGAGCGGCGGCACCGGCGGCACCGATCAGCGCGAGCTGGGCGCCGACCTCGGCGGTCTCGTCCTCGCCGACCAGGATCTTCACGACGACGCCGGCGACCGGCGACGGGATCTCGGTGTCGACCTTGTCGGTGGAGACCTCGAGCAGCGGCTCGTCGATCTCGACCGTCTCACCCTCGGCCTTCAGCCAGCGGGTGACGGTGCCCTCGGTGACCGACTCGCCCAGCGCGGGCAGCAGGACCGGGGTGGCGTCGGCGGCCGGGGCCTCGGCGACCGGCGCGGCCGGGGCCGGAGCGGCAACCGGGGCGACGGGGGCCGGGGCGGCGACCGGAGCCGGAGCGGCGGCGGGCGCGGCCTCGGCGGCCGGCGCGGGGGCCGCGACCGGGGCGCCGGTGCCGTCGTCGATGATCGCCAGCTCGGCGCCGACCTCGACGGTCTCGTCCTCGCCGACCTTGATCGAGGCCAGGATGCCCGAAGCCGGGGCCGGGATCTCGGTGTCGACCTTGTCGGTGGAGACCTCGAGCAGCGGCTCGTCGACCTCCACGCGCTCACCCTCGGCCTTCAGCCAACGGGTGACGGTTCCCTCGGAAACGCTCTCGCCCAGCGCGGGCAGTGTTACTGAGACCGCCATGGTTTCAGCGACTCCTATCAAGTCTTGCGTACTGGAATGGGGGATTGGGGAGCGCGATCAGTCGTGCGCGTGCAGCGGCTTGCCGGCCAGCGCCAGGTGCGCCTCGCCCAGGGCCTCGGACTGGGTCGGGTGGGCGTGGATGAGCTGCGCGACCTCGGCCGGCAGTGCCTCCCAGTTGTAGATCAGCTGGGCCTCGCCGACCTGCTCGCCCATGCGGGCGCCGACCATGTGGACGCCGACCACGGCGCCGTCCTTGACCTGGACGAGCTTGATCTCGCCGGCGGTCTTCAGGATCTTGCTCTTGCCGTTGCCGGCCAGGTTGTACTTGAGGGTGACGACCTTCTCCTTGCCGTACAGCTCCACGGCCTTGGCCTCGGAGATGCCGACGGAGGCGACCTCGGGGTTGGAGTAGGTCACGCGCGGGACGCCGTCGTAGTCGATCGGCACGGCCTTCAGGCCGGCCAGGCGCTCGGCGACCAGGATGCCCTCGGCGAAGCCGACGTGGGCCAGCTGCAGGGTCGGTGCGAGGTCGCCGACGGCCGAGATGGTGGGCACGTTGGTGCGCATGTACTCGTCGACGAGGACGTAGCCGCGGTCCATCGCGACGCCGTTCTCCTCGTAGCCGAGACCGGCCGAGACCGGGCCACGGCCGATGGCGACGAGCAGCAGGTCGGCGTCGATCTGCTTGCCGTTCTCGGTGGAGACGCGCACACCGGTCTCGGTGTACTCGACGCCGGAGAAGCGGGCCTTCAGCTCGAACTTGATGCCGCGCTTGCGGAAGGCGCGCTCCAGCAGCTTGGAGGAGTTCTCGTCCTCCAGCGGGACCAGGTGCGGCAGCGCCTCGACGATGGTGACGTCGACGCCGAAGGACTTCCAGACCGAGGCGAACTCGACGCCGATCACGCCGCCGCCGAGGATGACGGCCGACTTCGGGATGCGGTCGAGCTTGAGGGCGTGGTCGGAGGAGATCACGCGGTCGCCGTCGATGGTCAGGCCCGGGAGCGACTTCGGCACGGAGCCGGTGGCCAGGACGATGTGGCGGCCCTCGATGCGCTGGCCGTTGACGTCCACCGAGGTCTGCGAGGAGAGCTTGCCCTCGCCCTGGATGAAGGTGACCTTGCGGGAGGCCACCAGGCCCTGCAGGCCCTTGTACAGGCCGGCGATGACGTCGTCCTTGTACTTGTGGACGCCGTTGATGTCGATGCCCTGGAAGGTGGCCAGCACGCCGAACTCGGCGGCCTCCTTCGTCTCGTCCGCGATCTCGGCGGCGTGCAGCAGCGCCTTGGTCGGGATGCAGCCTCGGTGCAGGCAGGTGCCGCCCAGCTCGCCCTTCTCGACCAGGGCGACACTCTGGCCCAGCTGAGCGGCGCGGAGCGCCGCGGCGTAACCGCCGCTTCCGCCTCCGAGAATGACTACGTCGAAAACGGTGCTGGCGTCGTTCGCCACGTCACGTCCTCCATGCAATGGGGTGTGGATCGCCGGGCCGGTCACGGTCCGGTGGGTCGGGAAGCCCTTGTGGGGCGCCCAGTCGTGCCGGAAATACATCTTCGCACTTGTTCACGGCGGCTGATGTCCGGGTCCGCTCCAGGGGTGTCCGTCAGGGCGGTCACCGGGGTGGGAATACCCCCGACGGAAGGACATCACCGCAGCTCACGGCGGTATTGACGGCGGTGGTGCCGACGCCCCCGGCGGGCCGGGGCGTGGCGGGTTCCGCACTGTGGAACAAAGTTTCGCCAGTAGCGAACAAGAGTGCACACCGCGGGTTCGTTCCCTACCCACAGGTAACCGCGGGTGGGAAGCCGACGGGGCCCGGCGCAACCGCGCCGGGCCCCGTCCGCTCAGGCCTCGGATCAGGCCTTGGCGCCCGCCGCGGTCTGCTCGGCGAAGCGGACCAGGGTGCGCACCGCGGTCGCGGTGCCGCCCTTGGGGGTGTAGCCGAACGGCGCGCCCTCGTGGAAGGCCGGGCCGGCGATGTCCAGGTGGGCCCAGTCGATGCCCTCGGCCACGAACTCCTGCAGGAACAGGCCGGCCACCAGGCCGCCGCCCATCCGGTCGCCCATGTTGGCCAGGTCGGCGATGGTCGACTCGGTCATGCCCTTGCGCAGCTCGGCCGGCAGCGGCATCGGCCAGGACGGCTCGCCGGCCTCGCCCGCGACGGTGTGCAGCGTCTCGCGCAGCTCGTCGTTGTTGGCCATCACACCGAAGGTGCGGTTGCCCAGAGCCACCATCATCGCGCCGGTCAGCGTCGCCACGTCGACGATGACGTCCGGGTTCTCCTCGCCGGCCCGCACGATCGCGTCGGCCAGCACCAGACGGCCCTCGGCGTCGGTGTTCAGCACCTCGACGGTCTTGCCGCCGTACATCTTCAGCACGTCGCCCGGGCGGGTGGCCGAGCCGGACGGCATGTTCTCCGCCAGCGCCAGCCAGCCGGTGACGTTGACGGCCAGGCCCAGGCGCTTGGCGGCGACCACGGCGGCGAACACCGCGGCGGCGCCCGCCATGTCGCACTTCATGGTCTCGTTGTGGCCGGCCGGCTTCAGCGAGATGCCGCCCGAGTCGTAGGTGATGCCCTTGCCGACGAACGCCAGGCTCGCCCTGGCCTTCGGGTGGGTGTACGCCACCTTCACCAGCCGGGGCGGGTTGGCCGAGCCGTTTCCGACGCCCAGCAGGCCGCCGAAGCCGCCCTTGAGCAGCGCCTTCTCGTCCAGCACCTCGACCTTGAGGCCGTGCTCCTTGCCGGCGGCCTGGGCGATCGCGGCGAAGCCCTTCGGGTTCAGGTCGTTCGGGGCGGTGTTGACCAGGTCGCGGGCGCGGTTCATCTCCTCGCCGACGGCCAGGGCGCGCTCGACCGCGGCCTTGGCGTCCTTGCTGCCCTTGCGGGCGACGAGCAGGACCAGCTCGCCGACGGGCTCCTTGGCGCCGCTGTTCTTGTAGGTGCCGAACGTGTACGCGCCGAGCAGGCCGCCCAGCGCGACCGCCTCGACCTCGTCGGCGGACTCGGCCGGCAGTGCCAGCGCGGCCTTCTTGGCGCCGGCCAGGGTGCGGGCGGCGACACCGGCGGCGCAGCGCAGCGCCTCGGCCGGGTAGCCGCCGTCGGCGGCCTCGCCGAGGCCGACCGCGAGCACGAGCGCGGCCTTCAGGCCGGCGGGGGAGGGCACCTTGACGGCCTCGCCCTCGGCGCCGGTCGCGCCCAGGGTGGTGAGGACCTCGGCCAGCTTGCCCTCGAACGCCTCGGCCACGGCCTCGGAGCCGGGGGCCAGCACAATGCCCTTCGGGCCCTTCGCCACACCGATCACCAGGGCGTCCGCGCGCAGCGAGGCGGCGGAGGAGGTGCTCACAGACAATGCAGTCACGTAATGCGTCCTGTTCTTTCGCGGTCCACGGCCGGTCACGGCGCGGCTGACGCACCGGCACAGCCCGGAGCCGCCGCGCGGGTCGTTCCGCCCGCCGTGCGCCGGGTCCGGGGCCCCTGGCGCGGGCGCCCGCCGGTCGCGGCGGCCGCACACATCAGAGGCCCCGGCTCCTCAACGCGCGCCGGGCGGGCAGGACCTGCGACGGTGCAGGGCTGCGGTGCTCCCCGCATGGTAGTCCGCATGCTGGGATCACGCGTCGCCCGGTATCCCGCCTTTCGGTAGGGTGTGCGGCCGTCGGCCTCAGCCGAGCAGCGCCAGGGTCAGCAGGCAGCCGGTCGCGGCGGTCTCCGCCATCGCCCCGAGGACGTCCCCGGTGACCCCGCCGAACCGCCGGACGCAGCGCCGCAGCAGCAGCCAGGCGCAGCCCAGGCCGACCGCAACGGCAGTCGGCAGCCGGAGAACTGACCATCCGTCAAGTGCGCCGAGAGCGGCCAGCAGCAGCGCCGCGGCGGCCGAGGACAGCAGGGCGGTGGCGGGCGGCACCGTGCTCGCCACCATCGCGCCGAGCCCGCCCGGCCGGGCGGCCGGCACCGACCGCGCGCACCCCCAGGCGAGCGCGCATCGCGCGGCCGTCGCCGAGGCGAGCACCGCGAGCGCGCCGCGCGCCGCACCGGCGTCGAACTGTCCGGCCAGCGCGGCGATCTGGGCCAGCAGGACCAGGACGAGTGTCAGTACGCCGAACGGCCCGATGTCGGACTGCTTCATGATGCGCAGTGCGTCCTCGGCGGGTTTGCCGCTGCCCAGGCCGTCGGCGACGTCGGCGAGGCCGTCCAGGTGCAACCCCCGGGTCAGCGCGGCCAGTACGCCCACCGCGACCACCGCGCCGAGCGGCCCGCCGGCCCGCCAGGCGGCCGGCGCCCCCACGGCCGCCGCCAAGGCCCCCAGCACCAGCCCGACCACCGGGGCCGCCGCCATCGCCCGGGCCGCCGCCGGGCGGTCCCAGCGCTCGACCCGGACCCGCAGCACCGACAGCGTGCCGAAGGCGAACCGCAGCCCCTCGCCCCAGCCGGCCGGTGCCGTCGGCGACTTGTCCGGCATCTTGTCCGGCATCGCCCACCGCTCCTTACGCCCGCTCGCCGGGGCCGTTCGTTCGCCGGGGCGTGCCCCGGTCTTCCACCACCCCGTCAACGGCCTTGCCCCGCACCGTCGTCAGGGTGGCGGCGGAGGTCAGAGCCGGCCGAGCAGCTCGGTCGCCGAGGGCAGCTTCGGCAGTTCCTTCGGCGCCGCAGGGACGAACGGCACGGGCGTCTGCTCGGCCAGGGTGTCCGCCGCGGCCTGCAACAGCGGCAGCGCCATCAGCGCGCCGACGCCCTCGCCCATGATGATCCCCTGCTCCTGCAAGGGGGTCAGGGTGAGCCGGTCGTACGCCTTGGCCTGGGCCGGCTCGCCGCTGGACTGCCCGGCCCGCCACCACTCCGGCGCCCGGAAGGCGATCCGCTGCGCGACCAGCGCGCAGGCCGAGGAGACCACGCCGTCCAGCACCACCGGCAGCTTGCGCGCGGCGGCCTGGAGCAGGAAGCCGGTGATCGCCGCGAAGTCGGCGCCGCCGGTGGCACCGAGCAGCGCCAGCTGGTCGCCGAGCACCGGCCGGGCCCGCCGCAGCGAGTCCCGGACGGTCGCGCACTTGACCATCCACACCCGGTCGTCGATGCCCGAGCCGCGCCCGGTCACCGCGGCGGCGTCCGTCCCGCAGAGCGCGCCGACCAGCACCGCCGCCACCGTGGTCGCGCCGACCCCGAGGTCGCCCAGCACCACCAGGTCGGTGCCGGCGTCGGCCTCCTCGTCGGCGACGGCCATGCCGGCCCGGAACGCCCTGACGGTCTCCTCGGGCGTCATCGCGTCCTCGACGTCGATCCGGCCCGAGCCGCGCCGCACCCGGTGGGCGACCACCTCGTCGGGGAAGTCCGACGGGTCCGCGTCCACCGCCACGTCCACCACCCGCACCTCGGCGCCGAAGCGCCGGGCGAGCAGGGCGACGGGGGCGGTGCCGTCCAGCACCGCCTGCACCCGGGCGGCCGTGCCGCCCTTGGCGGGCAGCCGGGACACCCCGAGGGCCGCCACCCCGTGGTCGGCCGCGAACAGCACCACCTTGGGCGCCGACAGCGGCCGCACCGGGGAGCGCCCCTGCACGGACGACAGCCAGCTGCCCAGCTCCTCCAGCCTGCCGAGCCCGCCGCGCGGCCGGTCCAGCGCCTGCCAGCGCTCCTCGGCGGCCCGCCGGGCGCTCTCGTCGGGGCGCTCGACGAGCGAGGAGAACGTATCGAGATCCACGGTCGTGTCCATCGGTCGGAAGGCTACACGCAGCCGGTCATCGGTCTGCGGCGGGCTTGACCGTCAGAACCTGCCCGGCCACGACCAGCAGCACACGCTCCGAGGCGTCCGCCACCGCCATGTTCAGCCGGCCCAGGGTGTCGCGGAAGCGGCGGCCCGAGGCGGTCGCCGGGACGACGCCCATGCCGACCTCGTTGCTGACCGCCACGACCCGGCGACCGGTGGCCGCCCAGGCCCGCGCCAGCGCCTCGCAGCGCCGCCCGACCGCGGCCTCGCCGCCGGCCGCCCACACCTCGTCGTCCCAGGCGCCGCACTCGTCCATCACCGCGGTCAGCCAGAGCGCCAGACAGTCGATCAGGACCGGTGCCGGGTCGGCGCGGTCCGCCAGGACCGCCTCCAGCTCACAGGTCTCGGCCGTGCGCCAGCTCCCCGGCCGCCGCTCGCGGTGCAGGGCGACCCGCTGTGCCCACTCGGCGTCGCCGTCCCGGGTGCCGCCGGTGGCCACGTACAGGACATCCGGGTCGCCGGCGAGCAGCTGCTCGGCCCGGGTGGACTTGCCGGAGCGGGCGCCGCCGAGGATCAGGGTGCGGGGGAGTGCGGGGTGGGCTGCCATGCGCCCCATCCTGCCCGACCGCGCCGGCCGGCCGGCCGCCGAGCCGCCCGGCCAGCACCGCGCCGAGGCATAGGGAAGATCGGACCGGGCAGGCTAAGGTGCGCAGCACACAGCACACAGCGTCACAAGCGTCGGTAGCGTCGTCGGGTGAGGAGAACCGGTCATGGTCTGGACGTGGCGGTACGAGAAGGCGGACGGCACCGTGGTGGCCCCGGGCGAGGGCCAGGAGGAGTTCGCCGGCCAGGGCGACGCCGAGACCTGGATCGGGGAGAGCTGGAAGCAGCTGGTCGAGGACGGCGTCGACACCGCCGTGCTGCTCGACGACGACCGGGTGGTCTACGCGATGAGCCTGCACGAGGCGTAACGGCTCACTTCGCCCCGAGGACGTGCAGCAGCGCGGCGACCTGCCGGTACGGGTCGGTGCGGCCGGCCCGCTCCTCGGCCTCCAGCAGCTGGGCCAGCTGCCGCCCGTCCACCGGTGCCGTCGCGTCGTCGGGCGCGTTGTCGGTGAAGACCCGCACGCCGTACCAGTGCTTCAGCGGGACGGACACCTCGGAGAGGGTGACGGAGAGGTCGGAGAGCCGGTCGGCGCGGGCGGCCAGGCCGAGCCGGTTGTAGTAGCGGTCGCTCTCGAAGGCGTGCAGGGCGGCCCGCCAGTCCCCGGCGGCGGCGGGCCGCAGGGCCAGCGCGTCGCGGTTGCGGACCAGCAGCGAGAGCAGTCCGCCCGGCGCCAGCAGCCGGGCCAGTGAGGCGATCATCGGATCGGGGTCCGGCAGGTACATCAGTACGCCGTGGCAGAGCACCACGTCGAAACTGCGCGGCCCGAACCAGCGTCCGCACTGGTGGCCGTCACCGCTGAGCAACTGCATCCGGCCGCGCACCTCGGGCGGCTCCTCGGCCAGCGCCCCCTGGGCGACACCGAGCGCGACCGGGTCGGAGTCGATACCGGTGACGAAGTGGCCGGCCCGGGCCAGGCGCAGTGCCTGGGTGCCCTGGCCGCAGCCGATGTCGAGAACACGCTGCGTCGTCCGGCCGGCCAGCTGCTCGGTGAGCTGCCGGGCGACCAGCTCCTGCCGGACGAGGTTGCGCAGGCCGCCGAGTCGCTCCAGCCAGGGGCCGGTGCCGCCGGCGAAGGAGCCGCTGCGCGAGGGCAGCCGCTCGTGCGCCTGCCGGTCGTGGGCGCCGAGACGGTCGTGGCCGCCGCCGCCCTGGCCCGGCAGTGCGTACAGGCCGGGCCCCTCCCAGGTCGGGGGGGCCCAGCCGGAGTCCACCGGCTCGGCGGTCAGGGCTTCTCCCCGCGCCGCACCTGCGGCTTGGGCAGCCGCAGCCTGCGCATCTGCAGGATGCGCATCAGGCCGTACGCGACCGCGCCGCGGGTGTTCTGCCCGGCGAAACGCTCGGCGAGCTGCTTGCGCAGACCGAAGCCGAGGCGGACGAAGTCCAGGATCACCAGGACGAAGAACAGCAGGAAGAGCAGGGTGGAGAGCAGTTGGAGGGCCGGCACCTTCACGATGCTGAGGACCAGGATGACCACGGCCGCGGGCAGGAAGAACTCGGCGAGCGACCAGCGGGCGTCCACGTAGTCGCGGGCGAACTTGCGCACCGGGCCCTTGTCACGGGCCGGCAGGTGGCGCTCGTCACCCTCCAGCAGCGCGGTGCGCTGCTTCTCTCGCTCGGCCCGCATCCGCTCGCGCGACTGGCGGGCGGCCTCCTTGCGGTCCTTGGGCACGCTCACGCGGGTACGCCGGTGAGCCTCGGCCTCACTGCGCTTGGGCGTGGGCCTGCCCTTCTTCGCCTGCGGGTCGCGGGGCTGGGTGGTCTCGTCCTGCTTCTCCAGCACGGCGGCGGAGGCGGCGGCATCATCTGAACGGCGTCGGAACACACCCCCAGCGTACGGGGTGCGGGCGCGCTTCTTCCGGTGCCCTTGGACCCAAACGCATATCGATCCCCGGCGCCCGTGTCCGACGCGAGGTTCAGGGTGCCTTCCCGTAGGGGATCACTCCGATGGACGGTTGGTGGAATGAGGGGCGGATCCACCCCGGGGATGAGGCAGTGGCGCGGATTGCTGTAGCACTCTTGTTGCAGGCAGGTGCACTGCGGCGAAGGGCTCGCTGCACATACACTCGTCGTGTCTGGTAACGAGATAGAGACCGCAGGCCGGAGAAGGGGGCACCCGAGGCCCATGAGCGACGGAATCATGAAGCGTATGGGGCTGATCTTCCGCTCCAAGGCGAACAAGGCCTTGGACCGGGCGGAGGATCCGCGTGAGACGCTCGACTATTCGTACCAGAAGCAGCTCGAGCTGCTGCAGAAGGTACGTCGCGGCGTCGCGGACGTAGCCACCTCGCGCAAGCGCCTGGAACTCCAGCTGACCCAGCTTCAGCAGCAGTCCGCGAAGTACGAGGACCAGGGTCGCAAGGCGCTGTCGCTCGGCCGCGAGGACCTCGCGCGCGAGGCGCTGACCCGCAAGGCCAACATGCAGTCCCAGATCACCGACCTGGAGACGCAGTACCAGCAGCTCCAGGCCGAGGAGGAGAAGCTCACGCTCGCCTCCCAGCGGCTGCAGGCCAAGGTGGACGCCTTCCGTACCAAGAAGGAGACCATCAAGGCCACCTACACCGCCGCCCAGGCGCAGACCAGGATCGCCGAGTCCTTCTCGGGGATCTCGGAGGAGATGGGCGACGTCGGCCTGGCGATCCAGCGGGCCGAGGACAAGACGGCCCAGATGCAGGCCCGTGCGGGCGCCATCGACGAGCTGCTGGCCTCCGGCGCGCTCGACGACGCCAGCGGGCTCGGCCGCAAGGACGACATCGAGGCGGAGCTGGAGCGGGTGGCCGGCGGCTCGGACGTCGAGCTGGAGCTGGCCCGGATGAAGGCCGAGCTGACGGGCGGCTCGCCGTCCGCCGGTCCGCAGGCCATCGAGCAGGGCAAGCCGCAGGACGCGCACCCGCAGGACACCCCGCGCATCAACTACAACAAGTGATCTGAGCTTCACCCCACGAACCAGGGAGACGCACGGCATGATCATGAGGGTCATGGGTGAGGGGCAGTTCAGGGTCGGCGACGACCATCTGAACCGGCTCAACGAGCTCGACGAGGAGCTTCTCGCCGCACTGGAGTCGGGGGACGAGGAACACTTCCGGCGGGCGCTCGCAGAACTGCTCGGCGCGGTGAAGGAGTTCGGCACCCCGGTGCCGCTGGACTCGCTGGATCCGTCCGACCTGATCCTTCCGAATGCCGACGCGACGATCGACGAGGTCCGGCAGCTGCTGCGGGCCGAGGGTGACGGCCTGATCCCCGGCATCCCCGAGTAGCTGCCGTCTCGCGCCGGACGCCAGACACGGGGCGGGCCCCCTCCGTCACGGAGGGGGCCCGCCCTTTGGCGCGCGTTCGCCCGTACCGGGGCTACGGCAGGGCCAGCATCCGGTCCAGCGCCGCCTTGGCGTACTTCTCGGTCTCCGGGTCGACGGTGATCACGTTCGGCACCCGGCCCTCGACCAGCGACTCCAGCGCCCAGACCAGGTGGGGCAGGTCGATCCGGTTCATGGTGGAGCAGAAGCAGACCGCCCGGTCCAGGAAGACGACCTCCTTGTCCGGGTGCGCCTTGGCGAGCCGGCGGACCAGGTTCAGCTCGGTGCCGATGGCCCACTTGGAGCCCGGCTCGGCGGCGTCCAGCGCCTTGATGATGTACTCGGTCGAGCCCACCATGTCGGCGGCCGAGACGACCTCGTGCCTGCACTCCGGGTGCACCAGCACGGTGACGCCCGGGATGCGCTCGCGGACGTCGTTCACCGAGTCCAGCGAGAACCGGCCGTGCACCGAGCAGTGGCCGCGCCAGAGGATCATCTTGGCGTTCCGCAGCTGCTCGGTGGTCAGTCCGCCGTTCGGCTTGTGCGGGTTGTAGAGGACGCAGTCGTCCAGCGAGTAGCCCATCTCGCGCACCGCGGTGTTGCGGCCGAGGTGCTGGTCGGGCAGGAAGAGCACCTTCTCGCCCTGCTCGAAGGCCCACTCCAGAGCCCGCTGGGCGTTGGACGAGGTGCAGATGGTGCCGCCGTGCCGGCCGGTGAAGGCCTTGATGTCGGCGGAGGAGTTCATGTACGAGACCGGGACGGTCACGTCGGCTATGCCGGCGTCGGTGAGCACGTCCCAGCACTCGGCGACCTGCTCGGCGGTGGCCATGTCGGCCATCGAGCAGCCGGCCGCGAGGTCGGGCAGTACGACCTGCTGGGCGTCGCCGGTGAGGATGTCCGCGGACTCGGCCATGAAGTGCACGCCGCAGAAGACGATGTACTCGGCCTCCGGGCGGGCGGCCGCGTCGCGGGCGAGCTTGAAGGAGTCGCCGGTGACATCGGCGAACTCGATCACCTCGTCGCGCTGGTAGTGGTGGCCGAGGATGAAGACGCGGTCACCGAGTGCGGCCTTGGCCACGCGGGCGCGCTCGACGAGGTCCGGGTCGGAGGCGGCGGGAAGGTCGCCGGGGCACTCGACGCCGCGCTCGCTGTTCGGATCGGCCTCACGGCCGAGCAGCAGCAGAGCGAGCGGCGTCGGAGTGGGGTCGACGCCGTAGGTCTCGGTGGTGGTGGTCACGGGCGGGTGCCCTTCTGTGCGGCCGATCGGTCGGTGCAGCCTTCTCGTCTATCTGACGTTATCTATGATAACCGGTTAGCGTCAGACTGACGATGGCCGTCCTGTCGATGTGACGAGAACCGCTCGCCGGTTCGGACGCTTCCCGGCGTGGCCGAATCGATATCCGGGCCCGATCGCGTTGGCTGTCGCCATGAAGGCAATCGCGATCAGCCGCTACGGCGGCCCCGAGGTGGTCGAGTACACCGATCTGCCCGACCCCAAGGTCGGGCCCGACTCGGTGCTGGTGCAGGTCAGGGCGGCCGGTGTGAACCCGGTGGACTGGAAGATCCGCGAAGGGCACCTGGACGGGCTGCTGGACGTCCACTTCCCGCTGGTGATGGGCTGGGACGCGGCCGGGGTGGTCCGCGCGGTCGGCGGCGGGGTCACCGAGTTCGCCCCCGGCGACGAGGTCTACGGCTACATCCGCAAGGACGCCGTCGAGCACGGCACCTACGCCGAGCTGGTCGCCGCCCCGGTCCGCACCCTGGCCCGCAGGCCCGCCGCGCTCGACTGGGCGCAGAGCGGCGGCCTGCCGCTGGCCGGGCTCACCGCCCTCCAGGGCCTGAAGGCGCTGCGGGTCACGGCGGGCGACACCGTGCTGGTGCACGCAGCGGCCGGCGGCGTCGGCCACCTGGCCGTCCAGATCGCCAGGGCGCTCGGCGCCCGGGTGATCGGCACGGCGGGCGAGCGCAACCACGACTATCTGCGCGGGCTCGGCGCCGAGCCGGTCGCCCACGGCGAGGGCCTGGCCGACCGGGTCCGGGCGCTCGCCCCCGGCGGGGTGGACGCGGCCCTCGACCTGGTCGGCGGCGGCGCCGTCGAGGTCTCGGCCGGCCTGGTCGCCGACCCGGCCAGGATCGCCTCGGTCGCCGACTACGGCGTCGTCGCGCGCGGCGGCCGCTACGTCTGGGTCCGCCCCGACGCCGCCGGCCTGGCCGAACTCGCCGCCCTGGCCGACGACGGGCGGCTGACCGTCACGGTCGCCTCGACCTTCCCGCTCGCCCAGGCCGCCTCCGCCCAGGCGCTCAGCGCCGAGGGCCGTACCCGGGGCAAGATCGTTCTCCTGACGGGCTGAGCGGCGGCGTACCGCGGCCCGTCATCTGTCAGCGGTGGACTCACTCCTGTCATCCGCCAGAATGGTGGCGAACCGTTTCGGCGGCCCCAGCCCCGCCGATCCCGTACGACCAGTGGAGCCCCGCACCGATGAGCAGCAGCCCAGCGCACGAGACGGTCGGGGCCGCCCTGGACGAGACCGACCGCCTCCTGCTCGCCCGGCTGGGCAGCGACGGCCGCGCCTCGTACGCCGAGATCGGTGCGCAGGTCAACCTCTCCGCCACCGCCGTCCGCCGCCGGATCGACCGGCTGCGGGCCCGCGGCGTGGTCCGCGGCTTCACCGTCGTCCTCGACCCCTCGGTGCTCGGCTGGCAGACCGAGGCCTTCGTCGAGGTCTACTGCCGCGAGCGGACCGCCCCCGAGGAGATCCTCGCCAGCCTGCGCCAGTTCCCCGAGGTGGTCGCCGCCTGGACGGTCACCGGTGACCCGGACGCCCTGGTACACCTGCGCGCCCCCGACATGCGGCACCTGGAGGCCGTCATCGAGCGCATCCGCAAGGAGCCCGGCGTCCAGCGCAGCCGATCCTCGGTGGTCCTCTCCCAGCTCATCGGCTGACCGGGCAGCGGCCCGGAGAACGGCCCGCGAAGGGCGCCCGGCCGCTCGCGCAGGAAACCTGCGCGAGGGTCGGCGAAGACGCTCGAAACCTGCCTGACCAGCCGCGTTCCGACGCGCGGCGAAGGCCCCCGGCTGCCTACGCTGATCACGTCCGGCGGCGCGGTGGGAACGTCCCGCGCGACCGGACCTCCCCCGACACCCCACAGCCGAGAGGGACATCCGTGTCCGCAGCCCCCGACCGCATGCACCGGCCCGACAACGAGCTGGTCGACCTGGTATTCGACTACATGCGGGAGCGGCTGCAGTACGACCCCGTCCCGCTCGACCACCCCGGCGACGGCGAGCACCTGCGCGCCCAGCTGGCCGGCCTGCTGAACCCGGACGGCAACAGCCCGGCCGACGTGCTGAAGCTCTACGACCACGAACTCTCCCGCGCGGTGATCTCCGCCGACAGCCCGCGCTACCTCTCGTTCATCCCGTGCGCCCCCACCAAGGCCGCGCTCCTCTTCGACATGGTCGTCTCCTGCGCCTCCCTCCAGGGCATCTCCTGGCTGGAGGCGGCCGGCGCCATCGCCGCCGAGAACCAGGTGCTGCGCCTGATCGCCGACCGGGCCGGCCTGCCGGACACGGCCGGCGGCACCTTCGTCTCCGGCGGCTCGGCCGGCAACCTCTCCGCCCTGGTGGTCGCCCGCGACACCGCCCGCCGCCGCCTGGGCGTGGGGCCGGAGACCCGGCTGCGGATCGCCGTCGCCGACCAGGTGCACTCCTCGGTCAAGAACACCTTCAACATCATCGGTGTCGAGGCGTTCAAGGTCCCCACCGTCGACCGCCGCTTCACCGGTGAGGCGCTGCGCGCCGCCCTGGCCGCCGACCCCCACCCGGAGACGGTGATCGCCGTCGTCGGCACCGCCGGCACCACCAACGAGGGCATCGTCGACGACCTCCAGGGCCTCTCCGAGGTCACCCGCGAGCGCGGCCTCTGGTTCCACGTGGACGGTGCCTACGGCGGCGCGGGCCTCTTCGCCCCCTCCGTCCGCGAGCGCTACAACGGCATCGAGCACGCCGACTCGTTCGTGGTGGACCCGCACAAGTGGCTGTTCGCCCCGTTCGACTGCGCCGCGCTGATCTACCGCAACCCGCAGCTCGCCCGCGCCGTGCACACCCAGGACGCCTCCTACCTGGACGTGCTGCACACCGAGGGCGACGAGTGGAACCCCACCGACTACGCCTACCACCTGACCCGGCGCGCCCGCGGCCTGCCGCTCTGGTTCTCCCTCGCCGTGCACGGCACCCAGGCGTACACCGACGCCATCGAGGCCGGCCTCACGCTGGCCCGGGACACCGCCCAGGTCATCCGTGACAGCGAACACCTGGAGCTGCTGATCGACCCGCAGCTGTCCGCCGTCTGCTTCCGCCGCAAGGGCTGGACCAACGACGACTACTACCGCTGGTCGCAGCAGCTGCTCGCGGACCAGGTCGGCTTCGTCACCCCCACCGGCTGGGACGGCGAGACGGTCGCCCGCTTCGCCTTCCTGCACCCGGGCACCACGATGGAGATGGTCCGGGAGATCCTGGACACCATGGTCTGACCGCTGTGGTCCGCCCCCTCCGGGCCGACCGCTCCGTGAACCCCCGCCGGGCCGCCCGGCGGGGGTTCACGCGTCGGGGGTCCGGGCCGCGGACGACGGCTACAACAGGGCGCCGTTCGGCAGGTACGGCGCCGGCGGGCGCATCCCGCGCAGGCCCAGATAGCCGCGGGTCTGCGGCGTGAGCCCCAGCTCCAGGCCGACGTCCAGCGCCCACTCCTGCTCGGCGGTCAGGTACTCCACCCGGGCCTGCTCCCCGTCCGGCACCCGGGCCAGCGCCTCGCGCAGCAGCCGGACGGCTATCCGCTTCGAGGTCGCGGCCAGCAGCTTCACCTCGGCGCCGTCCCGGTAGCAGTAGCCGCTGCCCGCCAGCGCGTCGGCGACCAGCAGCTCCTCGAAGTGGCCCAGCATCAGCTCGTGGTCCGGTCCGTGCGCGGCGCCGCGCAGCCGCCGGTCCACCGAGTCCAGCAGATGCCGGTGCGTGGAGTTGCCGCGGTGCACCGGGATGTCCCCGGGGTCGATCAGCCCGGACCGGTCCACCCGGCCGGCCAGCCGCATCGTCGGGTGCAGCGTGAAGCCGGCCAGCCGGTAGCGGCGGGCGGCCGCGGGGGACGGCGAAGCGCAGAGCATCCCGCGCAGACAGCCCCGCCCGTACGCGGCGGCCCGCTCCAGCAGCAACCGCCCGACGCCCTTGCCCTGCGCCTCGGGCCGCACCACGAACAGCGCGAGCATCCACAGCCCCTCGCGCCGCAGCGACAGCACCGCGCCGACCGGTTCGCCGCCGCTCTCCGCCAGCCAGCAGCCCTGCGGGTCGGTGCGCACCAGATGTCTGGTCCGGGCCGCCTGGTAGACCGGTGAGGGCGGGGCGCCGGGCATGCCGTCGGGGGCATCGGCGAGCGAGGCGAACGAGGCGCGGGCGATGTGCTGGACGGCCTCCGCATCGGCGGTGGTGTCCTGGACCAGGCGCAGGATCATGCCCACCATCCTGGCCGCCCGGCCTCTCGCGCGGGGCCCGTTCGCCCGGATCGGCACCTCGGGCGGTGACCGAGCCCCGCCGGTTGTGCGAGCATGGGGAACGTAGGGAGCGGGTAGCACACCCGGCCCACGGAAATTCCGCCGCCAGAGACCTGTGAAATCCACCCGCCGTCCCGGAAATGAATTCGGGCGGCTGCTGGTTGGCACTGGCGGCAGACCGTCGTCAAGACCGGGAGAAAGCAGATGACCGTCCAGGACGAGACCACCGTCGAGAGTGGCATCCTCCTTACCGATGCCGCCGCGGCCAAGGTCAAGGGCCTGCTGGAGCAGGAGGGCCGCGACGACCTCGCACTGCGTGTGGCCGTCCAGCCCGGTGGCTGCTCCGGCCTGCGTTACCAGCTGTTCTTCGACGAGCGTTCGCTCGACGGCGACGTGCTCAAGGACTTCGACGGTGTCAAGGTCGTCACCGACCGGATGAGCGCCCCGTACCTCGGCGGCGCCACCGTCGACTTCGTGGACACCATCGAGAAGCAGGGCTTCACGATCGACAACCCGAACGCCACCGGGTCCTGCGCCTGTGGCGACTCGTTCAGCTGAGCAGCGGCTCGGCGGTGAACACCAAGGCGGCCCCGGGAATCTCCCGGGGCCGCCTTCGTCATGTCCGTGGCCCGCGCTACCGGCCGCCGGTCTCCGGCCCGGCCGGGTCCGGGCCGACGTGCGGGTCGGCCTCCAGCGGCACCGCCTCGCCGGTCGCGAGGTCCGTCACCGCCCGGCCCGCCAGCGGCTGCTTCAGATCGGCGGTCACCGACTGCCGCTTGGCCACCTGGGCGCAGACCTGCCCGGAGGGGACCGGCGCCGCCACCGTCACCCGCACGTCCACCCGCCCGGGCCTGGACTCGTCCGCCTTGAGCGCGTACTTCTCGCAGATCCCGCCGTAGAACCAGACCGTCAGCCGGGCGCCGTCCACCCGGTAGGTGATCGCCGGGTGCGTCGCCGGACCGTTCGGCGCCGGCTCGCCGACCGCGATGCCGTTGCCCGGGGGAGTGGGCGCCGGGGACTGCGCCGGTGCCGACGGCACGGAGGACGGCGCGGGGCCGGTCGGCCGGGGCTCGGGCGCGTCCGCCGAGGGATCGGCCGGTGGGGTCGTCACCGGTGCCGGGGCCACGGCCCCGTCGGTGGGCGGGGCGCTCGCCGACGGCCGCGCCGATCCGGCGGCCGCGTCCGAGGCGGCCCGGCTGTCCCCGCCGCACCCGGCCACCGAGGTCGCCGCCGCCAGCACCAGACCGGCCAGCGCCACCATCCGCCGTCCGCGCGGACGGACGGCACGCGCACCGCCGGGGCGCCGGGGCATCGTCTCCAGATCCATCTGAACTTCCTCCCGAGGGCTCAGCGGCGCCGCCTTCACGGCCGCACCGCGCGGATCCGACGTGCCCGGGACGATTCCGGTTCCCCCGCGCCCGCCGTGCCCGCGCCGAGCCGCTCGCGAGGCCTGCTCACATCCCGTAGTCGGCCATCCCGGCGACCACACGCTGCGCCCCGGACGGGACGCGGAAGCCCGGGTGGGCGGGGGCGCTGGGCTCCGGGCCGGTGGCCAGCAGTGGCCAGAACCGCCGCAGTTGCCGGGAGGAGTCAACCAGCGCGTCGAGCGTCTCGCCGTCCGCGTCGCCCCGCGGGACGGGAGGGACCCGCAGGGGGTGGTGACTGGGCATCATCGGCCATCGCTCCGATCCACCGTGCCGTGGCCGCACCGCCACGGACCTGGAAGGGCCGGTCCGGCCCCTGCCGCGACCCTAGGCCGGACCGCCGGGCCGCCACCAGAGCTACCGGGAGGTAGTACCCGTTCGAGCCGACCGGTGCCAATTCGGGCAGTCTTGCTGTCGCCCGCCCTCTGCCCGGTACCGTGAGTGGGTTCGCCGCCCGCTTTCCGTGGCCATGCCGCCATCCTGAGGAGACCTTCCGTGCGTATCGCCGTCGCCGGTTCGATCGCTACCGACCATCTGATGACGTTCCCCGGCCGGTTCGCCGACCAGCTGGTCGCCGAGCAGCTGCACACCGTGTCGCTGTCCTTCCTGGTCGACACCCTCGACATCCGCCGCGGCGGTGTCGCGCCGAACATCGCCTTCGGTATGGGCGTCCTCGGACTGCGCCCGATCCTGGTCGGCGCGGCCGGCGCGGACTTCGCCGAGTACCGCAGCTGGCTGGAGCGCAACAACGTGGACTGCACCTCCGTCCACATCTCCGAGACCCGGCACACCGCCCGGTTCATGTGCACCACGGACGAGGACCACAACCAGATCGCCTCGTTCTACACCGGAGCCATGGCGGAGGCCCGCAACATCGAGCTGAAGCCGATCGCCGACCGGGTCGGCGGTCTGGACCTCGTACTGATCGGTGCCGACGACCCGCAGGGCATGGTCCGCCACACCCAGGAGTGCCGTACCCGCGGCTACGCCTTCGCCGCCGACCCCTCCCAGCAGCTGGCCCGCCTGGAGGGCGACGACATCCGCGAGATCGTCGACGGCGCCGCGTACCTGTTCACCAACGAGTACGAGGCCGCGCTGATCGAGAGCAAGACCGGCTGGGACGCCGACGAGATCCTCACCCGGGTCGGCACCCGCATCACCACCCTCGGCAGCAAGGGTGTCCGGATCGACCGCAAGGGCGAGGCCCCCATCGTGGTCGGCTGCGCCCCCGAGGAGAGCAAGACCGACCCGACCGGCGTCGGCGACGCCTTCCGGGCCGGCTTCCTGGCGGGCCTCTCCTGGGACCTGGAGCTGGAGCGCTCCGCCCAGCTCGGCTGCATGCTCGCCACCCTGGTGATCGAGACCGTCGGCACCCAGGAGTACGAGCTGCGCCCGACCGCGTTCCTGCAGCGCTTCGAAGGCGCCTACGGTCCGGAGGCGACCGCCGACATCCGGGCGCACCTGCTCAAGTAGTGCGCCGGACCAGGTAGGCCGAGCCCCGGTCGCCGCCGTAGTCGGCGGCCGGGGCCTCGCCCGCGTACTCCTGCCCGCGCATCTCGCACCAGGCCGGGATGTCCAGCCGCGCCGCCTCGTCGTCCGCCAGCACCGCGACCGTCCCGCCCACCGGCACCTCGCCGATCCGCTTCGCCAGTTCGATCACGGGCAGAGGACAGCGCTTGCCCAGGGCGTTGATAAGAGTGACCTGCCCACTCGCCTTCGGTTGCACTGCCTCCGCTGCCTCCGCCGGGGCCGGCAGGTCCAGCCCGAGCGGGGCACGGACGCCGGCCACCAGGCCGGGCAGGACGGCCAGGAAGCGCTCGACGTCCGCCTCCGCCGCCCCGAACGGCAGCGAGACCCGGACGTTGCCCTCGGTGAGGACGCCCATCGCGGCCAGCACATGGCTCGGCGTCAGGGTGGAGGAGGTGCAGGACGAACCGGAGGAGACGGCGAAGCCGGCCCGGTCCAGCTCGGTCAGCAGCACCTCGCCGTCCACGTACAGGCAGGAGAAGGTGACGATGTGCGGCAGCCGCCGCACCGGGTCGCCGACCACCTCGACCTCCGGCACCAGCTGCGGCACCCGGGCCCGGATCCGCTCGACCAGGGTGTGCAGCCGGGCGTTCTCCCGCTCCGCCTCGGCCCGTACCGCCCGCAGCGAGGCCGCCGCGGCCACGATCGCCGGCACGTTGACGTAGCCGGGCACCCGGCCGCCCTCGCGTTCGTCGGCCGGCAGCGGCGAGACGTACCGGACGCCCTTGCGCACGGCCAGCACACCGACCCCGGCCGGGCCTCCCCACTTGTGCGCACTGGCCGTCAGCAGCGACCAGCCGCCCGGGACGTCCACCCTTCCGGCACTCTGCGCGGCGTCCACCAGCAGCGGCACGTCCCCGCAGGCCTCGGCCGCCTCGGCCACCGGCTGGACCGTCCCCACCTCGTGGTTGGCGGACTGCAGCACGGCGAGTGCGGTGTCCGGCCGCAGCGCCGCCGCGAACCCCTCGGGCGAGACCCGACCGAACCGGTCCACCGGGACGACCGAGACCGGGCCGCCGGCCGCCCCGGCCGGAGGCTGGAGGTGCGCCCATCGCTCGGCGGTGTGCAGCACGCTGGAGTGCTCCACGGCCGAGTGCACCAGGTGCCCGCCGCGCCGCCGGTTCCCGGCCAGCGCGCCCAGCATGCCCAGGTGCACCGCCTGCGTCCCGCTCGTCGTGAACGCGATCTCGTCGGCCCGGGTGCCCAGCACCCCGGCCACCGTCTCGCGGGCCGCGTCCAGCAGCATCCGGGCCTGCCGCCCGGACCGGTACAGCCGGGCCGGATCGGCCCACCCCTCGTCCAGAGCGGCGGTCAACGCCTGCCGCGCGACGGGGTGGAGCGGCGCGGTGGAAGCCACATCGAAGTACACGGTCACATTTAACGACACACCCGAACGCATTCCGGCCTCCCACCGCCGCTTAACGGCCGTCAGTCGATCACCCCGAATGCCCGATTCGTCCGCTTCCGACGGACCGTCACCCGCGTTGTCCGAGGTCATCCCCCGATCGGGCGTACGGACCCCTAATGCCTACGATGACCTGCGACGCAGCCCTTGCGGGGCCTGATCGGGTGGCCGGGCGGCGCGTTACCGGGACCTGCCCGTCAGCAGCGCATAAGGCTGGAGTAGGGTTTGGCCCGCATAAGCATTCAAACCGTGCCCGTGGACGGGTCGCCGGGGAGGCTCACAAACCTCCGCGGGGCGACGCGAAGGCGGGCGAGACTTCGGGAAGGCGCTACGTGAGTCCCAACGGCTCCGACCGCTCGCCGCGGCGCACGATGCGGCGGAAGCTGCCTCAGGCGCTGGCACTGGGCCTCGTCATCGCGACCGCCACCGGCTGCTCGGCCAACGACCTCCCCAGGCTTGGCCTCCCGAGCCCCGTCACCAAGGAAGGACCGATGGTCCTCCAGATGTGGCAGGGTTCCTGGATCGCGGCGCTGGTGGTCGGCGTACTGATGTGGGGTCTGATCATCTGGAGCGTGATCTTCCACCGGCGCAGCCGCACCGGTGTGCAGGTCCCCCCGCAGACCCGGTACAACGTGCCCATCGAGGCGCTCTACACCGCGGTCCCCATCATCATCGTGTCGGTTCTCTTCTACTTCGTCGCCCGCGACGAGACGAAGCTGATCGCCGTCTCCGAGAAGCCGCAGCACACCGTCAACGTGGTGGGCTTCCAGTGGAGCTGGGCGTTCAACTACGAGAACACCGAGACCCCCGACCCGGCCAACAAGGACGCCGCGTACGACGTGGGCACCCCCAAGGAGGTGCCGACCCTGTACCTGCCGGTCGACGAGACGGTGCAGTTCCGCCTCACCTCGCGGGACGTCATCCACGACTTCTGGCCCATCAGCTTCATGATGAAGATGGATGTCGTCCCGGGCGTGGTGAACAAGTTCGAGGTCACCCCGACCGTCAAGGGCGAGTACATGGGCAAGTGCGCCGAGCTCTGCGGCGTCGACCACTCGCGCATGCTGTTCAACGTCAAGGTCGTCGACCGCGCCGAGTACGACAAGCACCTGGCGGACCTCCGGGCCAAGGGTCAGACCGGCGCGGTGCCCTCCGGCATCACGACCATGGGAAGTGAAGAGAAGTGACCATCCTCAACGAGCCCGCCGCGGCCGGCGGGGGCGCCGGGGCCGTCACGGTCGGGGCGCAGCGGACCCGGAAGCCGGGTTCGACCATCATCAAGTGGCTGACGACCACTGACCACAAGACGATCGGCACCCTCTACCTGGGCACGTCGTTCGCCTTCTTCCTGATCGGTGGCATCCTCGCCCTGGTCATGCGCGCCGAGCTGGCTCGTCCCGGGACCCAGATCCTGTCGAACGAGCAGTTCAACCAGGCGTTCACGATGCACGGCACGATCATGCTGCTGATGTTCGCGACGCCGCTCTTCGCCGGCTTCGCGAACTGGATCATGCCGCTCCAGATCGGCGCCCCGGACGTGGCGTTCCCGCGTCTGAACATGTTCGCCTACTGGCTGTACCTGTTCGGCTCGACCATCGCGGTGGCCGGCTTCGTCACCCCGCAGGGTGCGGCCGACTTCGGATGGTTCGCCTACTCCCCGCTGTCGGACGCGGTCCGCTCGCCGGGCGTCGGCGCCGACATGTGGATCATGGGTCTGGCCTTCTCCGGCTTCGGCACGATCCTCGGTGCGGTCAACTTCATCACCACGATCATCTGCATGCGCGCGCCCGGCATGACGATGTTCCGGATGTCGATCTTCGTCTGGAACGTCCTGCTGACCGCCGTGCTGATCCTGCTGGCCTTCCCGGTCCTGGCCGCCGCGCTGTTCGCCCTGGAGGCGGACCGAAAGTTCGGGGCACACGTCTTCGATCCGGCCAACGGCGGGGCGCTGCTCTGGCAACACCTCTTCTGGTTCTTCGGCCACCCCGAGGTGTACATCATCGCGCTGCCGTTCTTCGGCATCGTGTCCGAGATCATCCCGGTCTTCAGCCGCAAGCCGATGTTCGGCTACTCCGGCCTGATCGCGGCCACCATCGCGATCGCCGGTCTGTCCGTGACGGTGTGGGCGCACCACATGTACGTCACCGGCCAAGTGCTGTTGCCGTTCTTCTCCTTCATGACCTTCCTGATCGCGGTCCCGACCGGTGTGAAGTTCTTCAACTGGGTCGGCACCATGTGGAAGGGCTCGCTGAGCTTCGAGACGCCGATGCTCTGGACGGTCGGCTTCCTGGTCACCTTCCTCTTCGGCGGTCTGACGGGCGTTCTGCTCGCCTCCCCGCCGATCGACTTCCACGTCTCGGACTCGTACTTCGTCGTCGCCCACTTCCACTACGTGGTCTTCGGCACCGTCGTCTTCGCGATGTTCGCCGGCTTCCACTTCTGGTGGCCGAAGATGACCGGCAAGATGCTGGACGAGCGCCTCGGCAAGATCACCTTCTGGACGCTGTTCTTCGGCTTCCACTCCACCTTCCTGGTGCAGCACTGGCTCGGCGCCGAGGGCATGCCCCGCCGCTACGCCGACTACCTGGCCGCCGACGGTTTCACCACCCTGAACACCGTCTCGACCATCGGCTCGTTCCTGCTCGGCCTGTCGATCCTGCCGTTCCTGTACAACGTCTGGAAGACCGCCAAGTACGGCGAGAAGATCGAGGTCGACGACCCGTGGGGCTACGGCCGCTCGCTGGAGTGGGCGACCTCCTGCCCGCCGCCGCGGCACAACTTCGTCACCCTGCCCCGGATCCGCTCCGAATCCCCGGCCTTCGACCTCCACCACCCGGAGATCGCCGCGCTGGACTACCTGGAGAACCACGGTGAGCCGGCCAAGCACTTCGCCGGTGTCACCCCGGTGAAGTACGACAACCCGCAGCTGGGCAAGGGCAAGAAGGAAGGCGACGCCTGATGAAGGAACAGGGAAAGATCTTCCTTGGCCTGTCGGTCTTCATGCTCGCGATGGCGATCACCTACGGCCTGTGGACCAGCAACTCCGAGCACGGTGTCGAGGCTGCCGGTACCACCGCGCTGTTCCTCTCCTTCGCACTGAGCGCCTTCATCGGGTACTACCTCGCCTTCACCGCCCGCCGGGTGGACAGCGGCGCGGGTGACAACCCCGAGGCCGAGGTCGCGGACGACTCCGGCGAGCTGGGCTTCTTCGCCCCGCACAGCTGGCAGCCGCTCTCGCTCGCGGTCGGCGGTGCGCTCGCCTTCCTCGGTGTGGTCTTCGGCTGGTGGCTGATGTTCTGGTCGATTCCGGTGATCCTGATCGGCCTGTACGGCTGGGTCTTCGAGTTCTACCGGGGCGAGAACCAGAACCAGTAACGGGTCTCTCTCGCACAGGGCCGGGTATCCCGCACGGGATGCCCGGCCCTGTTGCGTCCCCGGAGTGACGGCCTCACTCCGCCGGCCCAATGGAACGGCGCTCCGATGTCGCTTCCGCCCCGACCCTTCCTACGATCTGACTCAATCGTGCGACCCCTACGGAGGCGGTCATGGCCGGCAGGCGCGGAATCGCAGGTATCGGCAGCATCTCGCTGGCGCTCGCAGTACTGACCCCACTGGCCGCCTGCACGTCCGGCGGCCGGGGCGCCGCCGGCCCGCTCCACAAGGTCGACGCGGCGCCGCTGGTGCGCCTCTCGGCCGACCGCACGGTGGACCCGGCCCAGCCCGTCACCGTGACCGCGGTCCGCGGCAGCCGCCTGACCGACGTCACCGTGGTCGGCCCGGACGGCCGGGTGGTGGCCGGCCGGCTGGCCGAGGACCAGCGCAGCTGGCAGACCACCGGCCGGCTGAAGGCGGCCGCCGCCTACACCGTCAGGATCGCCGCCGACGACGGCAAGGGCGGGCGCGGCGAGACCACCGCCGGCTTCACCACGCTGGCCGGGCAGCGCCTGCTCACCGCCAAGCTCGGCCCGGACTCCTCCGGCAGCGGTGTCTACGGAGTGGGCCAGCCGCTCACCGTCCAGCTCTCCGAGGCGGTGAAGGAGCCGCAGGCCCGCCAGGAGGTCGAGCGGGCCCTGACCGTCACCTCCCAGCCCGCCGTCACCGGTGGCTGGTACTGGGTGAACGACAAGGAGCTGCACTTCCGGCCGGAGAACTACTGGCCGGTCGGCACCGCCGTCGGCCTGGCCTTCGAGGGCACCGGCAGCCGGATCTCGGACGGCCTCTACGGCGGCGACCGCAGCTCCCTGACCCTGCGGATCGGGGAGCGGGTGGAGTCGGTGATCGACGCGGCGGCCCACGAACTCACCCTGATGCGCGGCGGCGAGCGGGTCCGGACCGTGCCGGTGACCACCGGCAAGCCCGGCTTCGACACCCGCAACGGCATCAAGGTCGTGCTGGGCCAGGAGCGCGTGGTACGGATGAACGGCGAGACGATCGGGATAGCGGCCGGCAGCTCCGAGGCGTACGACCTCAACGTGGAGTGGGCCACCCGGGTGACCTGGAGCGGGGAGTACGTGCACGCCGCGCCCTGGTCCGTGGGCTCGCAGGGCCTGGAGAACGTCAGCCACGGCTGTACCGGCATGAGCACCGAGAACGCCAAGTGGTTCTACCAGAACACCCGGGTGGGCGACCTCGTCACGGTGGTCAACAGCCGCGGCACCGGCATGGAGCCGTTCGGCAACGGCTTCGGGGACTGGAACGTCTCCTGGGACGAGTGGGTGAAGCGCAGCGCCCTCGGACAGCCCGTCAGCACCACCCTCCCGCCCGCCCAGGCCCCCGCCACCGGGATGATCCGGCCGGAGCTGTAGCGGGGCCGCCCAGGCCCCTTCAGGACCCCGCAGACCCCTCTGGACCCCCTCCAGGCCGCCCAGGTCCCGCGGGTCCCTCAGACGTCCTCGGGTCCCTGGTAGGCCAGCCGCAGGGCGGTCTCCACGGCCGCCAGGGCGTCCGCCCGCGGCAGCCCGAGCCGGTGGGCCCGCTCGGCGTACTCGGCGGCGGCGGCCGAGGCCAGCCGGTGGGCGGTGTCACCGGCGGCGGCGATCAGGGTGCCGCGACGGCCGTGGGTCTCCACCACGCCGTCCGCCTCCAGCTCCCGGTAGGCACGGGCCACCGTCCCCGGGGCCAGCCCGAGCTCCTCGGCGAGGGCCCGGACGGTGGGCAGCCGCAGCCCGGTCGGCAGCTCGCCGGTCCGGGCCTGCTCGGCGATCTGGACACGGATCTGCTCGAACGGGGGAGTGGCGGCGGCGGGGTCGACGGACAGCTGCACGGGGACTCCTGACGATGGGCGGAGACGGGAAAGCCCGAGGGCCGCCGACCAGAAGAACTCTGGTCAGCGGCCCTCGGGTGTGACGCGGGGTGCGTACGGGATCAGTGGTGGCCGTGGCCGCTGGTGATCTCGTGGTGCTCCTCGGCGGTGGGCTTGGGGATCTGGCTGCCCTCGCCGTAGAAGCCGCGGGAGAGCTTCGCCCGGGTGCGGGTGAGAATGCCGGCCTTGCGGGCCACGCCGTTCTCGTCCGTCTCGGCCGGCAGCTCGAACGGCTCACGCTGCTCGTGCGAGGTGAGCTTGTGCAGGTCGGCCTGCGGCAGCTGCGCGTGCACCTCGACGAACTCGCCGTGCGGCAGGCGCTTGATGACGCCGGTCTCGCGGCCGTGCAGCACCTTCTCCTTGTCCCGGCGCTGGAGGCCGAGGCACCAGCGCTTGGTGATGATGAAGGTCACCACCGGCAGCACGAAGAAGCCCACGCGGACGAAGTACGTGATGTCGTTGATCGACAGGTGCAGGTGGGTGGCGAACAGGTCGTTGCCACCACCGACCAGGAGGACCAGGTAGAGGCTGATCCAGGCGGCGCCGAGCGCGGTGCGGACGGGCGCGTTGCGCGGGCGGTCCAGGATGTGGTGCTCGCGCTTGTCGCCGGTGATCCAGCCCTCGATGAACGGGTAGACCGCGATCGAGACCAGCACCAGCGGGAAGATCATCAGCGGGACGAAGACACCCAGGTTGAGGGTGTGGCCCCAGAGGCCGATCTCCCAGCCGGGCATGACGCGGATGAGGCCTTCGGAGAAGCCCATGTACCAGTCGGGCTG
>NZ_JBIVMI010000036.1:0-78699 GCF_044753005.1 Kitasatospora sp. NPDC088548 | reverse complement strand
CTGCAGGGGGGACCCTGTGGGAGAGTAGGACGCCGCCGAACAATTATTCCAGAGAACCCCCACCCGATTCCGGGTGGGGGTTCTCTGCGTTTACGCAGGATACGATCGCGGTATGGCACGTCGTCCTGGCCCCAAGGCCAACCCCGAAGAAACCAAGCCGCGCACCGAGCCTTTCAGCCTGGCGACGGACCCGTTCACGATGGAGAGCTCGCACGAGGTGGCCGGTCTGTACCTGGCCCCGCCGGAGCGGGTGCTGGCACTGCACGTCGACGCCGAGACGGTGTTGCGGCCGAAGCTCAGGGCCGCGCTGGAGGAGCTGCGGCACGAGCCGCTGCCGGCCACCGTGGCGACCCTGCTGGGGGCGCTCGACGCCACCTCGGAGAAGGTCGTCGGCACCCTGCACCGCAGGCGGCGGGGGGTGGCCTTCCGGCAGTACCTGTCGAGGCTGGACCAGGAGCTGCCGGAGGGCGGCGAGGTCCACCTGATCTGCGACAACTACTTCACGCACAAGTCGCCGACGGTCATCAACTGGCTTCGGGCGCACCCGCGGTTCGTCATGCACTTCGCCCCGAACGAGTCGGCCTGGCTCGCGCACGTGGAGCGCTGGTTCGCCTACCAGGCGGCCCGGGAGGGTTTCCACGGGGACAAGTCCTCGGCGGCCGCGCTGTCGGCGGGGATCACCGAGTGGCAGGGCAGTGTGGTGGAGGAGTCCGAGGAGGACGAGGGGACCGCACGCGGCGTCCACGTCTGGGTGAAGCCCCGCTACTAGGGATCACCAGCCAGCCAGCCGGCTCGGAGCGCTCGGGAGGGCTCAGAGCCGGCCGGCGGCCTTCAGCGCCAGGTAGGCGTCGGCGAGGGCCGGGGCCACCGCGGTCGGCGGGGCGTCCAGGACGGTCACGCCGTGGCGGGTGAGCCGGTCGGCGGTGAGCCGGCGGTCGGCACGGGTCTGCTCGGCAGCCGCCGCGCCGTACACGGCCTCGACGGTGCCGCGGCCGGTGGCCAGCTCGTCGAGGCGAGGGTCGGCCACGGAGGCCAGCACGACCTCGTGGCGCTTGGTGAGCAGCGGCAGCAGCGGCAGCAGGCCGTCCTCGACCGGTGCCGCGTCGAGGCCGGTGAGCAGGACGATCAGTGAGCGGTGCGGTGCCATCGTGAGCGCGGTGGAGACCAGGGAACGCATGTCGGTCTCGTAGAGGGCGGGTTCCAGCAGGGCCATCGCGCTGGTGAAGGCCGGCAGGATCTCGCTGGGGGAACGGCCGGCCACCGAGGCCCGCTTGCGCAGGTCGTGGGCGAGCAGGTCGACCCGGTCACCGGCCCGGGTGGCGAGCGCGGTGAGCAGCAGCGCGGCGTCGAGGGAGGCGTCCAGCCGGGGGGCGTCGCCGACCCGGCCGGCGGAGGTGCGGCCGGTGTCGAGGACGATCAGGATGTGCCGGTCGCGTTCGGGGCGCCAGGTACGGATGGCGACGGTGTTCCGGCGGGCGCTGGCGCGCCAGTCGATCGAGCGGACGTCGTCGCCCGGCAGGTACTCGCGCAGGGAGTCGAACTCGGTGCCCTGGCCACGGGTCAGGACGGAGGTGCGGCCGTCGAGTTCGCGCAGCCGGGCGAGCCGGGAGGGCAGGTGCTTGCGGCTGTCGAACGCGGGCAGGGCGCGGACCGCCCAGGGGACGAGGTGTGATCCCTGCCGGCCGGCCAGGCCGAGCGGCCCGAGGGAACGGACCGTCACCTTCCTGGCGTGGTGGTCGCCGCGCCGGGTCGGGGTGAGCACGGTGGTGACGCGGCGCCGCTCGCCGCCGGGAATCCGCAGGACGTGCCGGGAGGCGGCGATCTCGGTGCCGGGCCGCCAGGCGGACGGTGCCCAGGCGTCGCGGAGGCGCCCCCTGAGCAGGCGGCCCGAAGGGTTGGTCACGGTCAGTTCGACGGTGGCGGGTTCGCCGAGCCGGACGCTGGTGTCGCCACCCCGGGTGATCCGCAGACTGCGGACCGGGGCGGCGAGCACCAGGTCGGTGAGGACGGCGAGCAGGACCGCGCCGGTGACGGCGGCGATCCCGGTCACGGAGGGCAGGAGCAGGCCCACGACGAGCGCGCCGAGTGCGGCGAGCAGGGCGGTTCGCCCGGTGAGGGCCATGCGGTGCGCTCCTACGGGGAGGGACGGAAGGAAGGGGTCAGCGAGGGGCGGGCGTCTGGGCGAGGACGGCCTGGATGACCGAGTCCGCGGTGACACCCTCCATCTCGGCCTCGGCGCGCAGCGCGACGCGGTGGCGCAGGGTGGGCAGCGCGAGCGCCTTGACGTCGTCGGGGGTGACGTAGTCGCGGCCGGCCAGCCAGGCCCAGGCGCGGGAGGCGCCGAGCAGTGCGGTGGCGCCGCGCGGGGAGACGCCGATCGACAGCGAAGGGGACTGCCGGGTGGCCCGGCAGAGGTCGACGACGTAGGCGAGCACCTCGGGAGAGACGGTGAGTTTGGCGATCTGCTCGCGGGCGGCGGCGATGTGCTCGGGGCCGGCCACCGGGCGCACGCCCGCCGAGGCGAGGTCGCGCGGGTCGAAGCCGGCGGCGTGCCGGGCGAGGATCTGGAACTCCTGGTCCCGGTCGGGCAGCGGCAGGATCAGCTTGAGCAGGAAGCGGTCGAGCTGGGCCTCGGGCAGCGGGTAGGTGCCCTCGTACTCGACGGGGTTCTGGGTGGCGGCGACCAGGAACGGGGCGGGCAGTGCGCGCGGCTCGCCGTCCACGGTGACCTGGTGCTCCTCCATGGCCTCCAGCAGGGCGGCCTGGGTCTTGGGCGGCGTGCGGTTGATCTCGTCCGCGAGCAGCAGGTTGGTGAAGACCGGGCCGGGCTGGAAGGAGAACTCGGCGGTGCGGGCGTCGTAGACGAGGGAGCCGGTGACATCGCCGGGCATCAGGTCGGGGGTGAACTGGATGCGCTTGGTGTCCAGGCTGAGGGCGGTGGACAGGGTGCGGATCAGCAGGGTCTTGGCGACGCCGGGGACGCCCTCCAGGAGCACGTGGCCGCCGCAGAGCAGGGCGACGACCAGGCCGGTGACGGCGGCGTCCTGGCCGACCACGGCCTTGGCGATCTCGGCGCGCAGGGCGGTGAGCGCCTGGCGCGGGTCGTCCGTGCCGCCGGGGGTGCCGGGGGTACCAGGGGTGGCAGTCGCCGTGCCGGGGGTGTCGAGCGGGGTGGCGGTGGCCTGTTCGGTCACGGCTTCCGTACCTGCCTTTCGAGGGCGTCGAGATCGTCGGCGAGCCGCAGCAGTGCGGCGTCGTCGGTCGGGGGCGGGCCGTACAGGAGGGCCCGGGCGTCCCCGGCGGGGCGGTCGGGGAGGCGGTCGGTGACGGCCGCGCAGAGCGCGGTGGAGTCGGGTGCGCCGGCGCTGAGCGGGACGCCCAGGGCCGGGGCGAGGCGGTGGGCGGCGGCGCGGCGCAGCGCGTCGGCGGCGCGGCCGCGGGCCTTGGCCCGTCGGTAGAGGCGGGCACGGCCCTCGGTGGTCTCGGCGGCGCGGACCACCACGGGCAGGTCCTCGCCGACGACGGGGCCGAGCCGGCGGGCGCGCCAGACGGCGGCGAGCAGCGCGGCGATGCCGAACTGGTAGGCGGCCCAGCGCCAGCCGTCGGGGATGAAGTCGGTGAACTGCTTGGCGCCGTGGGTGGCGACCGGGGCGCTGTAGTCGGGCAGGTGCCAGGTGAGGCTGGGCTGGGAGCCGAGCAGGCCGAGGGCGAGGGAGGCGTTGCCGTCCTTCTTGAGCAGCTCGTTGCTGAGGAACTCGCCGCTGCCGAGGACGATGACATCGCCGCCGCCGCGGCCGAGCGGGACGCTGACCAGGGGGTAGCCGTGGCCGCGCGGGTAGCAGCCCTCGCCGCGGGTGCCGGCGGTGTACAGCAGGCCGCCGAGGTGGGCGCTGCCGGCCCGGACGGCCTCGGTGAGCGAGCACTGGGCGGGGGTGCTGCGGACGGAGGCGTAGGGCGGGCCGCCGCCTTCGTCGGAGGGGCGGACGCCGGGGGCCAGCGCGCTGAGGGCGGCCGGGCCGGGGGAGATCAGGACCAGCCGGGTGTGCCGGGCGGCGGCGAGGGCGCGCAGCTGCTCCGGGCCCAGCAGGTCGGGTTCGGGGACGACGAGGGTGTCGGCGCCGGTGGTGTGGGTGGCCAGGTCGGTGGTGATGTCGACCTTGAGGCCCTCGCGCTGGAGCAGGGCGACCACGGCGTGGCTGCCGGAGGCGTCGTAGGAGCGCGGGTCGAGCGGGGCGTAGCGGCGCTCCTGGTTGAGGCCGGCCAGCACGGTGGCGGCGAGCAGCAGGACCGCCACCGTGAGCAGGTACCAGCGCGAGCGGTGCCAGAGGCCGCGGCCGGTGGGCGCGAGGCTGCTGGGGGCGGCGGGCGGCGGCGGTCCGGCGGCCTGCGGGGCGGCCGACGCGGGGGTGGCGCTGGTCGTCATGCCGCTCCTTCCGGGGCCGGGGCGAGCGCCGGGCGGGCGCGTTCCAGGGTCTGGTCGAGGTCGCGCAGCAGCCGGTACGCGGCCTGGTCGGCGGTGCGCTCGCCGTAGGCGATGTCGTCGAAGACGACGGCGGCCGCGGTGAGGGCGGCGGCGTGCTCGGGCAGCGCCCGGCCGGCCTCGGCGGCGGCCTCGTCGGCGGTGCGGCCGGGGCGGGCGTCGAGGAGGGCGCGTTCCTCCAGGGCCCGGACCAGGGCGCGCATCCGCTCGCGGACGGCCTCGGCCCACTGCCCGGCGGCGGCGTGCCGTTCGGCGTCGGCCCGGTGCTGGGCGGCGGTGCGCGGCCCGGCGGTGCCGTAGACGCCGAGGGTGGTGCGGACGGCCCGCTTGGGCGCGCCGAGGCGCCACCACAGGGCCGCGCCGATCAGGACGGCGACCACCAGGAAGAGGACCAGCCCGGTGGTACCGGTGGTGCCGTTGCCCGAGATGGCGTCGAGCGCGTCGCCGATCCGGTCGGTGATCCAGTCCAGGATCCGCTGCTGGAGGCTCGGGTCGTGGCGGTGGTAGTCGGCGTTGAGCAGTTCGTCGCGGGCCGCGTCGCGGGCCGGGTCCCGCCCGACGGTGACCGGGGCGCCGCCCGCCGCCGGCATTCTGTCCCCCCAGTTCGGCATGCGGTTCAGAGCCTCGCGGGGGCGGGACCGCCCTGGCCGCCCCAGCCGGGGCCGCCGGTGCCGCCGTGCTCGGGCAGGCCTGCGGCGCGGGCGAGCTCGATGTCGAGGGCCTCGCGGCGGATCCGCTGGTCGACGTAGAGCAGCACACCGATGGTGGCGGTGAACGGGATGGTGATGGTGGAGGAGATCACACCGGCGATCGCGCTGGTGATCAGCATCGCGGTGGGCAGGCTCGCCGGGTCGCCGGAGTCGACCTGGCTGCTGAGGTCGTCGAAGCCGAGGACCAGGCCGACCATCATGAACGGCATCGCGATCACGCCGGCGACGATGCCGGCCAGCAGCTGGCTGAGCAGGTTGATGCCGAACATCCGCCACCAGGAGCCGCGGACCAGGCGGCGGGAGCGGGAGAGCGCGGTCAGCACGCCCTGCTTCTCCAGCATCAGGGCGGGGGCGGCCAGGCTGAGCTGGATCCAGACCCAGACCGCGACCGGGAGGCTGAGCAGGCCGACGATGAACAGCAGGGCCGCGATGACGGGTTCGTCGGCGCCGGCCAGCAGGTAGCCGATCATCGGGGCGAAGCCGAGCAGCACGATGCCGACGCTGATCAGGGCGGTCAGCAGGGTCAGTCCGAGCAGCTGGAACACCCGGGGCCGGGCGTCGCGCCAGGCGTCGCGGATGGTGGCGGACTGTCCGAGGATGGCGCGGCTGACCACCATGGTCAGCAGGGCGGCGGCGACCACGCTGAGCAGCAGCGTCACCGGCAGGCTGGCCAGGGCGGACAGCACGGGTGTGAAGTCGCCGGTGTCGCCGCTGACGGACAGCTCCAGGGCGGTGCCCACGGCCTGCTGGACCACGGCGACGCCCAGCGAGAGGCCGAGCGTGGTGCGCCAGTGCTTGCGGATGGTGGAGACGGCGCCGTCGAGGATCTCGCCGAGGCCGAGCGGGCGCAGCGGGATGATGCCGGGCTTGGGGCTCTGCGGCGCCCCCCAGCCGTACTGCGGGCCGCCCTGCCCGTACGGGCCGCCGGGGCCGTACTGGGGCCCGGGACCGTACTGCGGGCCGCCGTAGCCGGCGCCCCAGGCGGGGGGTGCGGTGGGTGCGCCGTGGGGTGGTGCCGACTGTCCGGGCACGGCGGCGGGCGCGTCGGCCGGGGGCCGGGCGTCGTCGCGGGGTTGCTCGGACGAGCCGGGCGAGGCCCAGCCCGGAGTGTCGGTCATCACTGCTCCTCGGAGGGGCGTCAGGGTTCGCGGAGGCGGGTGGATCTTCACCCGTGCGCAGCGCCCATCGTGCCATGGTGGTCGGACGCCTCTCATGGGTATCCGGTTGCTGAACGGCGACGGGGCCGCCGAGCGGGGACGGCGGGCCGGTCCGGACGGTTCCCGGGCGGGAAGCCGGAGGATATTCGTCCGGTATGGCCGGAATTCGCCGGGTCGCCAGTTGGCCGTTCTGGAGCAATGGGACTGCTGTGCGGCAGGTCACAATCCGGTAATGAGAGGATGGACCCATGAAGGGACGCGTCCTCGTCGTTGATGACGACTCCGCACTGGCCGAGATGCTCGGCATTGTGCTGCGTGGTGAGGGTTTTGAGCCGTTTTTCGTCGCGGATGGAGACAGGGCGCTAGCCGCGTTCAGGGAGACCAAGCCGGATCTGGTTCTGCTGGACCTGATGCTGCCCGGACGGGACGGTATCGACGTCTGCCGGCAGATCCGGGCGGAGTCCGGCATTCCGATCGTCATGCTGACCGCGAAGACGGACACGGTGGACGTGGTGGTGGGCCTGGAGTCGGGCGCCGACGACTACGTCACCAAGCCGTTCAAGCCCAAGGAGCTGGTGGCCCGGGTACGGGCCCGGCTGCGTCGTGCCGAGGAGCCGACGCCCGAGCAGCTGACCATCGGCGATCTGGTGATCGACGTGGCCGGCCACTCGGTGAAGCGGGACGGCCGGGGCATCCCGCTGACCCCGCTGGAGTTCGACCTGCTGGTCGCGCTGGCCCGCAAGCCCTGGCAGGTGTTCACCCGTGAGGTGCTGCTGGAGCAGGTCTGGGGCTACCGCCACGCGGCGGACACCCGGCTGGTCAACGTGCATGTCCAGCGCCTGCGCTCCAAGATCGAGAAGGACCCGGAGCGCCCCGAGATTGTGGTGACCGTCCGTGGCGTCGGCTACAAGGCCGGGCCCAGCTGACGTGGCGTACCAGGCTGACGACACCCCTTCGGGTTCCGCGACCGAGGGGGGCGCCGCCGTGCGCGGGGACGTCCTGAGCTCGACCACCAGGAGCCGCCGCCGACGCGGCCCGGGTACTCTGCTCGCGCCGGTGACCCGTCAGCTGCGCCGCCCCCTGCACCGGGTGACGGCGCTGTACCACCGCTCCATCCAGCTGCGGGTGGTCGCGGCCACCCTGATGCTGTCCGTCGTGGTGGTGCTGGTGCTGGGCGTGGTGGTGGTGGCCCAGGTGCGCACCGGGCTGCTGGACACCAAGAGGACCTCGGCGCGGAACCAGGCCAGCGACGGCTTCGCGACCGAGCTGAAGAAGATCGACGAGGCGAAGGACCTGCGCTTCAAGGTCGGGGCCACCCCCGATCCGACCACCGAGGAACTGGGCACCTGGCTGCTCAAGCAGGTCGGTGACCTCGCGGCCAGCGGGCAGAGCGTCTACTCGGTGATCGCCGTCCTGCCCAGCGGTCAGACGGTCTCGCCGGAGAACACCAGCGTGGGCCCGCGCTACTCCGGTGACATCCTGCCGATCAGCATCCCCGAGACGCTGCGGGCGAAGGTCTCGGCGGAACCGGGTCTGGCGTTCGACCAGCCGACCTCGATCCGCCGGGCCAGCGACAACGGCCGCCACCCCGAGCCCGGCCTCGCGGTCGGCATGCAGTTCGTCGGCCCGACCAACGCCACCAGCTACCAGCTGTACTACGTCTTCTCCTTCGGCCAGGAGACCGACACCCTGGGCATGGTCACCGGCACCCTGGCGACCGCCGGGGTGTTCGTGGTGATCCTGCTCGGCGGTATCGCCTGGCTGGTGGTGCGCCAGGTGGTCACACCGGTGCGGATGGCCGCCGGGATCTCCGAGCGGCTGGCCGCCGGGCACCTGGAGGAGCGGATGAAGGTCACCGGGACGGACGACATCGCCCGCCTCGGAGAATCGTTCAACCGGATGGCCAACGCGCTGCAGGCCCAGATCCGTCAGCTGGAGGAGCTCTCCCGGGTGCAGCGGCGCTTCGTCTCGGACGTCTCGCACGAGCTGCGCACCCCGCTGACCACCGTCCGGATGGCCGCCGACCTGATCTACGACAGCCGCGAGGACCTGGACCCGATGGCGGCCCGTTCGGCCGAACTGCTCCAGGGCCAGCTGGACCGCTTCGAGTCGCTGCTGGCCGACCTGCTGGAGATCAGCCGGTTCGACGCGGGCGCCGCGATCCTGGACGCCGAGCCGGTCGACCTGCGCGACATCGTCGGCCGGGTGGTCGAGGCCGCCGACCCGCTGGCGCAGGCCAAGGGCAGCGCGGTGGTGATCCGCGGTGACGGCGAACCGGTGGTGGCGGAGGTCGACTCCCGGCGGATCGAGCGCATCCTGCGCAACCTGGTGGTCAACGCGCTGGAGCACGGCGAGGGCCGGGACGTCGTGGTCCGGCTGGGCTCGGCCGACGGCGCGGTCGCGGTCGGCGTGCGGGACTACGGCATCGGCCTCAAGCCGGGCGAGGCGTCCCGGGTGTTCCACCGCTTCTGGCGGGCCGACCCGTCCCGGGTGCGGACCACCGGCGGCACCGGCCTCGGCCTGTCCATCGCGGTCGAGGACGCGCACCTGCACGGCGGCTGGCTGCAGGCCTGGGGCGAGCCCGGCGGCGGCTCGCACTTCCGGCTCACGCTGCCGCGCACCCGCGGCGGCGAGATCAGCCGGGCGCCGTTCCGGCTGGAGCCGGAGGACTCCCGCAGCAACCGGGGCCTCGGTTCGTACGGGACGCCGTACCGGCGGGCGATCCGGCCGGCCGGTGCCACCGCGCTGGCCGCCGCCGAGGAGCAGGCCGTCCCGGAGACGCCGGAGGGCACCGGCAACGGCTTCGGCAGCGGGCTGGGCGGGGTGCTGAACCTCGGCCCCGGTCTGGGTACCCGCCGGCTGCCCGAGGGGCCGCGCGCCGATCCCTCGGACGTGCGGACGGTCGGGGCCGGGTACGGTGCCACCGGCGCCCAGGTCATGGTGGACCCGACGCCCGGTCGGCCGTCGGTGGCACAGCGGACGGCGGAGCCGGGGACGACGGGCACGGCGGACGCCGCGCATGGCACGGGCTGGACGGACACGGAGGGGTCGCGGCGTGCGAGGGACGAGCAGCAGGACTGAGCCGAGGCTGGCCGCGGTGGCCGGTGCGGTGCTGGGCGCCCTGCTGGCGGGCGGCTGCGCCGGGATGCCGGACTCCGGCAGCATCGGCAGGGTCGAGCCGTCGCAGGGCGCCGTGGACAAGAACCTCCAGGTCAGGGTCTTTCCGGTGGAGCCCGCCAAGGGGGCCAAGCCGCGTGACCTGCTGACGGGCTTCCTGGACACCCTCACCGCCGACGAGGGCTACGACACCGCGCGCAAGTACCTCACGGACGAGGCCGCCGCCAAGTGGAGCCCGGAGGCGGGTATCCAGGTGCTCTCCGCCAACCCCACCGTGCCCGTCGCCCAGAACGTGGCCGATACCGACACCGCGATGACCGCCTCCGTCCCCGGTACGGTCGTCGCCCGGGTCGACGGCAAGCACTCGTACACCCTTCTGGAGACCCCGGAGAGCGTCTACCTCGAATTCGCGTTCGTCCGGGAGAAGTCCGGCGAGTGGCGGATCGGCAAGCTGCCCGACGGTCTGATCATCAACGAGACCAACTTCCGCAACAGCTACCGCCAGGTGGACCGGTTCTTCTACACGGTCCCCGATCCGTCCTCGTCCGCCACCTCCGGGGCCGGCGCCCAGGAGGTGCTGATCGCCGACCCGATCTACCTGCGGCGCCGAATAGACCCGCTGACCTCGGCCGCCAAGGCCGTGGTCGCCGGGCCCTCCGACTGGCTCGCGCCGGTGGCCCGGACCGCCTTCCCGGCCGGTGTCACCGTCCAGAAGGTGACGGTCGACGACGGCCGTATCGCCCGCGTCGAACTCGCCGGCCCCGACCTCGGCGGCACCCTGCTCTGCCGGAGGATGGCGGCCCAGCTCTTCTACACCCTCGCCGACCAGGGCAAGGGGCAGGTGGAGCGGCTGGAGCTGAAGGGCCCGCACGGCAACAACTGCCAGGTGATCCGCAGCGACGTGTCGGCCAACGGCCCCGGCGCGCTGGCCGGACCGCTCGCCGGCCAGCAGTACTACCAGCGCGCCGACGACGGCGTGCTGATGGACGCCCACGACGCGGGCGACGGCAGTCCCGTCCGCGGGCCGCTCGGCAAGCCCCAGTCGAAGCGCCCGCTCGGCACCGTGGCGGTGCGGCGCGACGGCTTGCAGGCCGCCGTCATCAGCAAGGACGGCCAGCAGCTCTACTCGGTACCGCTGGCGGACACGGCCCAGGCCCTGCCCGAGCCGGTGGCCACCTCCACGGCCCGGTCCACCGAGAAGAGCGAGGACGGTCTCGCGTCGCCCAGCTGGGACGGCCGCGGCGATCTCTGGGTGGTGGACCGCGACCCGCAGAACCCCAAGGTGCTGCTGGTGCGCGGCAACAAGCCCGTCACCGTGCCGGTCGACGGCCTGCAGAAGAGCACCGTACAGAGCCTCAAGATCTCCTCGGACGGGGTCCGGGCGGCCATGGTGCTCAGGACCGAGAAGGGCTCGCAGCGGCTGGCGGTCGGCCTGGTGCAGCACGGCGGCACCCCGAACGCGCCCACCGCGAGGATCATCGGGCTGCGCACCATCGCCCCGCTTCTCACCGAGGTCTCCTCGGTGTCCTGGGCGGAGGCGGACCAGCTGCTGGTGCTGGGCAAGGAGCGGGACCGGCTGCAGCAGCTGTACTACATCAGCACGGACGGCTCGCAGAGCTCCGACGGCTCCCTGCAGGGCGGCGAGGGGATGGCCACCGTGGAGGCGGCCGAGTCCCGGGCGGAGAGCTCGGCCCAGGTGCCGCCGCCGGTGCTCGCGCTCCAGGGCGCCGACGGCAAGATCTACCGGCTGGTCAACAGCCAGTGGCGCGAACTCGTCCTGACGCACCGGGCCGGCTCGTTCATCTACCCGGGCTGAGGCCGGCCGGGGGGAACCGGCCGGGCCGGTGCGGGACGACGGCCGCGACGGTGCCGGCCGCGCTCGCCGGGAGGCCGGCGGCGGCCAGCGCCCGGGCCGCCTCGGCGAGGCTGGCGCCGGTGGTCACCAAGTCGTCCACCAGGACGGGCAGGCGGCCGTCCAGCAGCCGGTGCGCGAGGGGCAGGACGGCGAGCGCGCCGTGCAGGTTGCGCCTGCGCTCGGCGGCGGTCAGACCGGCCTGGTCGGCGACCGGGCGGGTGTGTCGCAGCAGTGGCGCGGCCCGGGCGTTCAGGCCGCTCCGGCGCAGGGACCTGGCGGCGGCGCGGGCCAGCCGCAGCGTCGGGTCGTGGCCACGGGCACGGACGGCGGTGCGGGCGGAGGGCATCGGGACGAGCAGCAGCGGGGTGAGCCCGGCGCGCGGCCCGAGGGCGGAGCACACGGCCCGGGCGAGCGCGTCGCCGAGCGGGTCGGCCAGCCACAGCGCGCCGCGCTCCTTGTGGGCGAGCAGCAGTTGCCGTACCGGGCCGGCGTAGGGGGCGGCGGCGTGCACCCGGGGCAGCACGGTGGGGCCGGGCCGGGCGGTGGCCAGGGCGCGCCGGCAGGACGGGCAGAGCCGGACGCGATCGGCGCCGCAGCCCGCACAGCGGGCCGGCAGCAGCAGGCCCAGCAGCCCGGCCAGTGCGTGGGCGAACGGCCCCCGGGCGGGCCGGGGACGGGCGGGAGCGGTGGTGGGCGGCACGGCTGCTCCTGGCGGCAGGCACGAAGAGTGAGCAAAGAATGCGCCGTACGGGGGGTGTTGTCCAGGTATTTACCCATACTTCACTCGCATGAGGGTAGACAGGGTGCAACAGCTTGACCGCTAGCCCACAGCATCGGGTCATACCCACTTTTCCGCCTGGGGAGGCGGAAACCCCGTGTGAGGTGTTCGATAAGGCTCCAGGGGGTTTCAACCGTCCCTGGTGGGGAGGAAGTGAGGTGAGGGCCAGTCGTTTCCGCCGCTGGCGGTGGAGACGGGGGGCCGGCAGTGGATTGGCTGGTCCAGCTGGGTCTCAGCCCGATCCGGTAGCACCCGGATCGGCGTCAGCACGAGGGATCGGAGTTCTGCGTGGACATCGTCGTCAAGGGCCGCAAGACCGAGGTGCCCAAGAGGTTCCGCGAGCACGTGGCCGAGAAGCTGGAGAAGGTCCAGAAGTTCGACGGCAAGGTGATCAGCCTCGACGTCGAGGTGTCCAAGGAGCACAACCCGCGTCAGGCCGACCGGTCCGAGCGGGTGGAGATCACTCTCCGTACTCGTGGACCGGTGATCCGGGCCGAGGCCGCCGCCGGGGACCCGTACGCGGCGCTCGACCTGGCTTCGGCGAAGCTCGACGCGCAGCTGCGCAAGTCCGCAGACCGGCGCCGGGTGCACAAGGGCGGCAACGGCCGCACCCCCATCAGCGTCGCCGAGGCGACCGCGGCCCTGGCCGCGCTGCCCGACACGACGCGGCACGAGGGCGAGACCAACGGAGCCGTCCGCAAGACCATGATGGGATCCCTGGAAGTGGAGGGCGAAGGCCCGCTGGTGGTCCGGGAGAAGACCCACCCGGCCGCCCCCATGGCGCTGGACCAGGCGCTCTACGAGATGGAACTGGTCGGCCACGACTTCTACCTCTTCGTGGAGAAGGACAGCGGCCTGCCGAGCGTCGTCTACCGCCGGCACGGTTACAACTACGGTGTCATCCACCTGAAGGCCGACGGCTCGGCCGGGGCGGGGGCCGGCGCCGGTGGTGCGATCGGTGGGTCCGACGACGAGGACTGACCGTCCGGGCAGTGTTGGAGAGGTGACCCCGGCGGCCGTGGCCGCCGGGGTCACCGGCGTTTCGGGGGCCGTGGCGGCACCGCGCGCCGGGCGGGCGGCGGGCAGGGGGTTCGGCGGGGTCACCCTGTGCGGGGGAATCGGCGGCGGAGGGTGACCGGAGGGGGCCCGCGGCGTGGAATGATTGGCGCACGACGACCGGCGACGGGGGAGGAGCGGATGGGGGATCACTTCGGGCTGGGGCCCGCCACAGGGCCGGTCAGGGGGGTGTCACCGGGGCCTGGGGGGCAGCCCGAGTACGCCCCGCACCGAGGGGAGCCGATCCGCGTCCTGGTGGTGGACGACCACGCCCTGTTCCGCCGGGGCCTGGAGATCGTGCTCGCGGAGGAAGAGGACATCAAGGTCATCGGCGAGGCGGGGGACGGGGCCGAGGCCGTGCTGAAGGCGGCGGACCTGCTGCCCGACATCATCCTGATGGACGTCCGGATGCCCCGGCGCAGCGGGATCGAGGCGTGTACCGCGATCAAGGACGTGGTGCCCAGCACCAAGATCATCATGCTGACGATAAGCGATGAGGAGGCCGACCTCTACGAGGCGATCAAGGCCGGCGCCACCGGCTACCTGCTGAAGGAGATCTCCACCGACGAGGTCGCCACCGCGATCCGGGCGGTCGCCGACGGGCAGTCGCAGATCAGCCCGTCGATGGCCTCCAAGCTGCTCACCGAGTTCAAGTCGATGATCCAGCGCCGCTCCGACGACCGGGACCTGGTGCCGGCGCCCCGGCTGACCGACCGGGAGCTGGAGGTGCTGAAGCTGGTGGCCACCGGGATGAACAACCGGGAGATCGCCAAGGAGCTGTTCATCAGCGAGAACACCGTGAAGAACCATGTGCGCAACATCCTGGAGAAGCTCCAACTGCACTCCAGGATGGAGGCCGTGGTCTACGCGATGCGGGAGAAGATCCTCGAGATAGGCTGACGGCCGAGCGGGGGGCGGGGGCCTCCGTCGTCGGTCCTCAGCCGTCGAGCCGCTTCTCCAGGGCCGGGCGCAGCGCCTCGTCGTGCAGCGCCTCCACCCGGACGGTGTCGCAGCCCACCCAGTCGGCGGCCTCGCGCAGCGCGACCGCCAGCGCCTCGACGTGGCGCGGCGCCTCCAGGGACACCTGACGCGCCACCAGGGTCCTTCCCTCGCGGGCCGGATCGACCCGGCCGACCAGCCTGCCGCCGGCCAGCAGCGGCATCGCGAAGTAGCCGTGCACCCGCTTGTGCCGGGGCGTGTAGGCCTCCAGCCGGTGCGTCATGCCGAAGATCCGTTCGGTGCGCGGGCGGTCCCAGACCAATGAGTCGAACGGCGAGAGCAGCGTGGTGCGGTGCCGCCCGCGCGGCGGGGCGTCGAGTGCGGCCGGGTCGGCCCAGGCCGCGGCCGGCGCGCCGGCCGGGCCCCAGCCCGCGACCTCCACCGGGACGAGGCCGGAGTCGGCGAGCACCGGGTCCAACTCCTCGGCGCGCAGCCGGTGGTAGTCCTGGAGATCGGCCCTGGTGGCCACGCCGAGCGCGGCGCCGGCCTGGGCGACCAGGGTGCGCAGGCACTCCCGGTCGGTCGGGTCCGAGCCGAACAACTCGGCGGGGATCGCCTGTTCGGCCAGCGCGTAGACCCGCTTCCAGCTCCGGCGCTCGGTGCAGACCACGTCGCCGAAGGCCAGCGCCCGCTCCACCGCGATCTTGGTGTCGGACCAGTCCCACCACTCGGCCGTCTTCTTGGCGCCGCCCAGCTCGGTGGAGGTGAGCGGCCCCTCGGCGCGCAGCTTGTCCAGCACGTGCCGGTACGTCTCCGGGGTGACCTGGTGGCCCCAGAGGTGGCCGCGGTCGCGGTACCGGCGGCGCCGGAACGCGAACAGCGGCCACTCCTCGACCGGCAGGACGCAGGCCGCGTGGGACCAGTACTCGAAGCTCGCCCCCGCGCCCCAGTACGCCGCCTCGACCGCCGGCCGCCCGACCGCGCCGAGGCGCGCGTACGGCACCAGTTCGTGCGAGCGGGCCAGCACCGAGATGGTGTCGAGCTGGACGGCGCCCAGGTGCCGCAGCACCCCGCGGACGCCGGACCGGCGGTCCGGCGCGCCGAGCAGGCCCTGCGCGCGCAGGGCGATCCGGCGGGCGTCGTCGGCGCTGAGGGTCGTGACGGGAGTCGTGACGGTCATGTCGGCGAGCGTAGACGGGGGCACCGACAGCCCCGGCCGGGGCGGGGAGGCGTCAGTCGTCGAGGTCGGTGGCGAGCAGCGAGGCGACCCAGGCGTCGTGGAACACGCCGCGCTGCTCGGCGTACGAGCGCAGGGTGCCCTCGAAGCGGTAGCCGACCTTCTCGGCCACCGCGCGGGAGCCGTCGTTGCCCACGTACGCCTGCCACTCCAGACGGCGCAGACCCAGCTCGGTGAGCCCGTAACGGGCCACCGCGCGGGCGCCCTCGACGGCGTAGCCGCGGCCGCGGTACTCCTTGACCGTCCACCAGCCGACCTCGGCGGCGCCCGCGTCACCGGGCCGGCGGACCAGCCCCTGGGTACCCACCAGGGCGTCCGACCCGCGTTCGAAGACGCACCAGACGAGGGCCGCACCGGTGCGCCAGCCGTTCGTGCCGAGGTCGTTGACGAAGTACTCGGCGTCCTCGCGGCGGTAGGGGCTCGGCACGACCGTCCAGCGCTGGATGTCCGCGTCCTGGCAGGCCGCGAAGACCGCGTCCACGTCGGCCTCCCGCGGGGGCCTGAGCACCAGCCGCGCGGTGGTCAGGGTGACGGGCTCGACGGCGGGCTCTTCCCGGGGTTCTGTGGTCTCTGCCATGGCCGGATTATTCCGTGCAGAGAGGAATCCGTGCATCCGATTAAAGGCCCGGTCGCCGGGGTGGTTGACCGTTTTGCCCCGGTGGGCGGCGCTATCGGGGCATGTGCTCGCGCGGGTGACACGGGAATAGCGTGCTGACGCACCTCCCGGGGCATTGGACTCCTCGCATACGATGGCCCGTGCGGTGGGGTGAACCCGCCGTGCAGTCGTCCAGTGCCAATACAGGCAAGGAGCCCGCTCAAGTGTCCGTCTTCGACAAGATCCTGCGCGCCGGCGAAGGCAAGATCCTTCGCAAGCTGCAGCGGATTGCTGCCCAGGTCAACTCCATCGAAGAGGACTTCGTCAACCTCACCGACGCCGAGCTGCGCGCGCTGACCGACGAGTACAAGCAGCGGCTCGCTGACGGCGAGACCCTGGACGACATCCTCCCCGAGGCGTTCGCCACCGTCCGTGAGGCCGCCAAGCGCGTGCTCGGCCAGCGGCACTACGACGTCCAGATCATGGGTGGCGCGGCCCTGCACCACGGGTACGTCGCCGAGATGCGGACCGGTGAGGGCAAGACCCTGGTCGGTACCCTCCCGACCTACCTCAACGCGCTGACCGGCAAGGGCGTGCACCTGATCACGGTCAACGACTACCTCGCCGAGCGCGACTCGGAGTGGATGGGCCGGGTGCACCGCTTCCTGGGCCTCGAAGTCGGCGTGATCCTGGGCAACATGACGCCCGCCGAGCGCAAGCGCCAGTACGGGATGGACATCACGTACGGCACCAACAACGAGTTCGGCTTCGACTACCTGCGCGACAACATGGCCTGGTCGAAGGACGAACTCGTCCAGCGCGGCCACAACTTCGCGGTGGTCGACGAGGTCGACTCGATCCTCATCGACGAGGCCCGTACCCCGCTGATCATCTCCGGCCCGGCGGACCAGGCGACCAAGTGGTACGCCGACTTCGCCAAGCTGGTGCAGCGCCTCAAGATCGACCGCGACTACGAGGTCGACGAGAAGAAGCGCACCGTCGGCGTGCTGGAGGAGGGCGTCTCCCGGGTCGAGGACTACCTCGGCATCGACAACCTCTACGAGTCGGTGAACACCCCGCTGGTCGGCTTCCTGAACAACGCCATCAAGGCGAAGGAGCTGTACAAGGCGGACAAGGACTACGTCGTGATGAACGGCGAGGTCATGATCGTCGACGAGCACACCGGCCGTATCCTCGCCGGCCGCCGCTACAACGAGGGCATGCACCAGGCGATCGAGGCCAAGGAGGGGGTGGAGGTCCAGAACGAGAACCAGACGCTGGCCACCATCACCCTGCAGAACTTCTTCCGCCTCTACGACAAGCTGTCCGGCATGACCGGTACCGGCACCACCGAGGCGGCCGAGTTCCACCAGATCTACAAGCTCGGCGTGGTGCCGATCCCGACCAACCGGACGCCGCTGCGCATCGACCAGCCCGACCTGATCTACAAGTCGGAGCCGGCCAAGTTCGCCGCCGTGGTCGAGGACATCGCCGAGAAGCACGAGAAGGGCCAGCCGGTGCTGGTCGGCACCGTGTCGGTGCAGAAGTCCGAGTACCTGTCGCAGGAGCTGCGCAAGCGCGGCATCCCGCACGAGGTGCTGAACGCCAAGCACCACGAGCGCGAGGCGCAGATCGTCGCGCAGGCCGGCCGCAAGGGCGCCGTCACCGTCGCCACCAACATGGCGGGCCGCGGTACCGACATCATGCTCGGCGGCAACGCCGACCACCTCGCGGCGGCCGAGCTGGCGCAGCGCGGGATCACCCCGGTCGACACCCCGGAGGAGTACGAGAGCGCGTTCCCGGCCGCGCTGGAGAAGGCCAAGGCGTCCGTCAAGGCCGAGCAGGACGAGGTCAAGGAGGCCGGTGGCCTCTACGTCCTCGGCACCGAGCGGCACGAGTCCCGCCGGATCGACAACCAGCTGCGCGGCCGTTCCGGCCGTCAGGGCGACCCGGGCGAGTCCCGCTTCTACCTCTCGCTCGGCGACGACCTGATGCGCCTGTTCAAGGCCGGCATGGTCGAGCGCGTGCTCTCGATGGCCAACGTTCCCGAGGACGTGCCGATCGAGTCCAAGATGGTCACCCGCGCCATCGCCTCCGCGCAGACCCAGGTCGAGCAGCAGAACTTCGAGATCCGCAAGAACGTCCTCAAGTACGACGAGGTGCTGAACCGCCAGCGCGAGGTCATCTACGGCGAGCGCCGCCGCGTGCTGGAGGGCGAGGACCTGCAGGAGCAGGTCGGCCACTTCATGGACGACACCGTCGAGGCGTACGTCAAGGCCGCCACCGGCGAGGGCTTCGAGGACGACTGGGACCTCGACAAGCTCTGGACCGCGCTCAAGCAGCTCTACCCGGTCACCCTTGACCTGGAGGAGCTGGAGGAGGAGGCCGGCGGCGTCGCAGGGCTGACCTCGGAGTTCCTCACCAAGGCCGTCCAGGAGGACATCCAGGCGCAGTACGGCGCCCGCGAGGACCAGCTCGGCGCGGAGATCATGCGTGAGCTGGAGCGCCGGGTCGTCCTCTCGGTGCTGGACCGCCGCTGGCGCGAGCACCTCTACGAGATGGACTACCTCCAGGAGGGCATCGGCCTGCGGGCCATGGCGCAGCGCGACCCGCTGGTCGAGTACCAGCGCGAGGGCTTCGACATGTTCACCGCGATGATGGAGGGCATCAAGGAGGAGTCCGTCGGCTACCTGTTCAACCTGGAGGTCCAGGTCGAGCAGCAGGTCGAGGAGGTGCCGGTCGAGGACGCCGCGGTGGTGCTCGACAAGCTGGAGAAGGACGCCGCCCGTCCCGAGATCAAGGCCAAGGGCCTGGAGGCCCCCAAGCCGCAGCGGCTGCACTACACGGCCCCCTCGGACGAGGTCGGCGGCGGTGTCGTCGAGGGCGACTTCGAGGACCTCGCGCCGGAGGACGAGGGCGACGGGCTCACCCGCGCCGAGCGCCGCAAGGCCGCCAAGTCGGCCAAGGGCCGTCGCCGCAAGGCCTGATCGCAGGCCGCTTCGACGCCACGCAGGGCGCCGCTCCCGTACGGGGGTGGCGCCCTGCGCCGTTGGCGCGGGCGGCGGCGCCGTCAGGGTGCTCACCGGGTCTCCACGGCGGTGCACTGCCACTGTCCGGCCGGCCCGCGCTGCTCCAGCCGGAACGCGACCATGTGGTGCCGGTTGCCGAGATCGACCCGGACGCAGGCCTCGACCGCGTCGGGGGAGGGCGATCGGTCGTGCACCGGTCCGAGGCGGGGCCGGCCGGTGGCGCCGCCGCGACGCAGGGCGCCGGTGCGGACGAGGGCGGCGAGCTGGCCGTAACCGTCCAGGGTGGTGTGGCGCAGCAGCTGGCCGGACGGCCGGGCACCGGTCAGCACCTCGACCAGCTGGTGGGCGAAGCGGGTGGTCAGCGCGGCGCGGGGATCGTGGCCGGGGGCGGCGGAGCAGGCGGCGCGGGGGTGGCGCGGGCGCCGGTCCGCGGGCGGGTGGTGGCCGGTCCGGGCGGCGCAGGCGGACCGGCCGGTGGAGCGCAGATGGTGGTGAGGACGGGCCTGGAGGCCGGTCCTCGGGGCGGTGGCGGTGCCCGTGGTGGTAGTGGTGCCGGTCGTGGCGGCGGTAGTGGTGGCGGGGGCCTCGGGGGCCGGTAGGGCCGTCGGGGGGACGGGGGTCGCCGGGGTGGTGCGGTGGATCATGGTCCGGTCCTCGTGGGGGGTGGGGGCGGCTGTGGACGGGTCCTTGGTAACGGCGCCCCGCGCGTGGCGGCAACCGGGTTCGCCGCTGCCCGTCGGCCCGCCCGAAAGTTCACCTATCCGGGTGAACTGGCCAATGCGACGACGGGTGACCGGCCCAATCGGACGGGCACGCGGTTGACGTGCGGGGGCAGCCGGGAAGGCACGAAAGGGGACGGTCCGGTACGCCGGACCGGGTGGCGGTCACCCGGGGTGCGCCGTTGCGCCGTCCGGCGGTCGGTGCGCAGGATCGGAGCCGGACCGGGTACCGCGGAGAGAGGACGACAGCGCCCCGACGACGACAGGCGGCCGACATGGCGACACGGGCATCGGCGACAGGGGCCTCCACCGCGGGGGCCCCTGAGGCAGCGGCCACGGGGGCCCGGACCCCGGCGACAGCGGCCGCGGAGGCCCAGGCGGAGGCTCCGGAGAGGCGGACCGGGACGGACGACGGCGCGACGGCCCCGCCCGCCGAGGGCGTGCCCCGGCGCGGCCTGGTCCTGGGCGGTGGCGGGATGCTGGGCGCCGCCTGGACGGTCGGGGCGCTCTGCGCCGTCGAGGAGGCCACCGGCTGGCGGCCGGGCAGCGCCGACGTGCTCCTGGGAACGTCGGCCGGTGCGATCCTCGGCGCGATGCTCGCCGGCGGTGTGGGCGCCGAACAGCTCCGGGACCACCAGCGGGGCCTGCCGGTCACCAGCGGCCCGCTGGCCGGCGCGGCGTTCGACTACGACACGGCGGTCGGCGGCGCGCTGCCGCCGCGCCCACGGGCCGGTATCGGCTCGCCCGGCCTGCTGCGGGACGCCGTCCGGCACCCGCGCGAGTACCCGCTGCTGACCATGGTGTCGGCGATGGCGCCGCACGGCCGCGGCTCACTGGCGTCGGTCGGCGAGCTGGTGCACGGGCTGCACGGCCCGGGCGGCTGGCCGGACGGCTCGGCCCTGCGGGTGGCGGCGGTGGACTACCGCAACGGCCACCGGGTGGTCTTCGGCGACCCGGGCGCGCCGCCCGCCGAGGTCGCCGAGGCGGTGATGGCCTCCTGCGCGATCCCCGGCTGGTTCGCGCCGGTGCGGCTGAACGGCTCCGCGTACGTGGACGGCGGCTGCTGGTCGGCCACCAACGCGGACCTGCTGCTCGGCCGCGCCCTGGACGAGGTCTACGTGCTCGCCCCGATGGCGCTGCGGCTGCACCCGCGCGGGCGGGCCGAACCCGGCCGGGGCACCCTGGCGGCGCTGCGCGAGTGGCGCGCGCGGGACCGTCCGCGCGGTGTGCTGGCCCAGCTGGTCAGCCGCTACCGGCGGGCGGTGACCCGGCAACTGCTGCGCGAGACCCGGCTGCTGCGGGCGGAGGGCGTCCGGGTGCGGGTGCTCGCGCCGACCCTGGCGGATCTGACGGTGATGGGCCCGAACATGATGGACCCGGCCCGCCGCGGCGCGGTGCTGGAGAGCGCGCTGTGCACCAGCCGGGCGGCCCTGGCGGGCGTGCGGTGAGACGCCCGGCCCGGACCGGACCGGGGGCGCGCGCCGCCGACCGGTGATCACGGGCGCGCTCCGGCGCTTATTCTGGGGGCGCTGGAAGCTGTGCCGCTGGACGAACCGGAGAGTGCCACCGATGCGCGTGTACGTGCCCACCACCCTGAACGGCCTGGCGGCGGCGCACCCGGGCGGCGCCCTGGAGCAGTCCGTGGCGTACGCCGTGACCCCCGCGCTGCGCGAGTGGTACGTCAGCGACGACATCGAGGAGCTGGAGTACGCGGCGCTGAACCGGGCCGCCCAGTCCTCGCTGCGGCTGCTGGCCGCGGAGCCGGACGCGCCGCGCCGCCGGGTGGTGGTGGCGCTCGACGTCGCCGACTCGGCGGTGAAGCCGTTCCCCGGTGACGAGTACCAGGACCAGGCCTCGCTCGGCCGGGTGGTGCTGGCCGGTCCGGTCCGGCTGGCGAAGGCGGCCGCGGTGCACGCGGACGTGGCCGACCAGGAGGTGGTCGCGGACGTCGAGGCGGCGGTGGCGGCCGTGGCGGCGGCCGACGCGGGTGACCAGGACGCCCAGTTCACCGTGGACGGCGCCGAGGACCACGACCTGCTCTGGTTCGCGACCCAGGAGATCCCCGCCCTGCTGGCCTGACCGGCGAGGGCCTGACCGGCGAGGGCCTGGCCGGGGGAGCCCCTGGGGCGAGCCCCGGCCTACCGGTGCGGCGGTGACCGGCGTTACCGTTCCCTGCGTGCGCACTCATATCGTCTGGGACTGGAACGGCACGCTCTTCCACGACATGGAGGCGGTGCTCGGCGCGAGCAACGCCGCGTTCGCGACCATCGGCATCGGGCCGATGACCATGGAGGAGTACCGCGAGCAGTACGAGATCCCGATCCCCCGCTTCTACCAGCGGCTGCTCGGCCGGATGCCCTCCGAGGCCGAGTGGCTGCGGCTGGACGACGTGTTCCACGACCGGTACGTGGAGCTGAGCCCGGCCTGCGGCCTGACCGAGGGCGCGCTGGAGCTGCTGAGCGGCTGGCGGGAGGCCGGGCACAGCCAGTCGCTGCTGTCGATGTACAACCACGAGCGGCTGCTGCCGGTGGTCGACACGTTCGGCCTGACCGGCCAGTTCCTGCGGGTGGACGGCCGCAGCGGCCCGTCCGGCGGCCAGAAGGCGCAGCACCTGACCAGGCATCTGGCCGCGCTCGGGGAGCATGTGGACCCGGCCCGTACGGTGCTGATCGGCGACGCGGCGGACGACGCGCTGGCGGCGCTGGGCGTGGGTGCCCACGCGGTGCTGTACACGGGTGGCTCGCACACCCGGGCGAAGCTGGAGCCGGTCGGGGTGCCGGTGGTGGACAGCCTCGCGGAGGCGGTCGAGCTGGCCGGGCGGCTGGCCGGCTGAGGCGGGTCCGGCACCCGCGCGGGCCCGGTGCGGTGGGCGTGGCGTGAACCACGTCCACCGGTGGCGTGTCTGAGCGGGCGAACCGGCCCGTCCCTCGTCAGTCTGGATTGACGCCAGGTCAATCAGTACGACGAGCGGAGCCGCCATGCCCATCGACGCAGTCACCCAGGTCCCGACCCCGGGCAACGAGCCGGTGCGGGGCTACGCGCCCGGCAGCCCGGAGCGGGCCGGGCTGGTGCGCCGGCTGGACGAGCTGGCGGCCGAGCAGATCCCGCTGCCGATGACCATCGGCGGCGAGCAGCGGTTCGGCGGCGGCGAGCGGATCGACGTCGTCCAGCCGCACCACCACGCCGCCAAGCTCGGCGTGCTCGGCAACGCCACCCGGGAGGACGCCCGGGCCGCGGTGGACGCCGCGCTCGCCGCCGGGCGGCAGTGGCGTTCGCTCTCCTTCGACGACCGGGCGGCGGTCTTCCTGCGCGCCGCCGACCTGCTGGCCGGGCCCTGGCGGGACACCCTCAACGCGGCGACCATGCTGGGCCAGTCCAAGACCGTGCAGCAGGCCGAGATCGACTCCGCCTGCGAGCTGATCGACTTCTGGCGGTTCAACGTCGACTTCGCCCGCCGGATCCTGGCCGAGCAGCCGCTCTCCTCACCGGGGGTGTGGAACCGCACCGACCACCGCCCGCTGGAGGGCTTCGTCTACGCGATCACCCCGTTCAACTTCACCGCCATCGCGGGCAACCTGCCGACCGCGCCCGCGCTGATGGGCAACACCGTGGTCTGGAAGCCGGCCCCGACCCAGACGCTGGCCGCGTACTACCTGATGCGGCTGCTGGAGGCGGCCGGGCTGCCGCCCGGGGTGATCAACATGGTGACCGGTGACGGGCAGCAGCTCTCCCCGGTGGCGCTCACCGACCCGGCCCTCGCCGGTCTGCACTTCACCGGCTCCACCGCCACCTTCCAGTCGCTCTGGCAGACCATCGGCGCCAACATCGGCACCTACCGGACGTACCCGCGGATCGTCGGCGAGACCGGCGGCAAGGACTTCCTGCTCGCCCACCGCTCGGCCGACCCGGAGATCCTGAAGACCGCGCTGATCCGCGGCGCCTTCGAGTACCAGGGCCAGAAGTGCTCCGCGCTGTCCCGCGCCTACCTGCCGCGCAGCCTCTGGCAGAAGATCAAGGACGACTTCCTGGCCGAGGTGGACGCGCTGGCCGTCGGCGATGTCACCGACCTGTCCAACTTCATGGGCGCGCTGATCGACCAGCGGGCCTTCGACAAGAACCGCGACGCGATCGACCGGGCCAAGAGCGACCCGACCGTGGAGCTGGCGGCCGGCGGCCAGTACGACGACGCCATCGGCTGGTTCGTCCGCCCGACCGTGCTGGTCTCCTCCGACCACCGCAACGAGATGTTCCGGACCGAGTACTTCGGTCCGGTCCTCGCCGTCCACGTCTACGAGGACGCCCGCTGGGACGACGTCCTCAAGCGGGTCGACGGCGGCGCGCCGTACGGGCTGACCGGCGCGGTGATCGCCCAGGACCGCTACGCGATCGCCCGCGCGGTGGAGGAACTGCGCTTCACCGCGGGCAACTTCTACATCAACGACAAGCCGACCGGCGCGGTGGTCGGCCAGCAGCCGTTCGGTGGCGGCCGGGCCTCGGGCACCAACGACAAGGCGGGCGCCGCGCAGAACCTGCTGCGGTGGACCTCGGCACGCTCCATCAAGGAGACCTTCGTCCCGCCGACCGCCCACGGCTACCCGCATATGGGCTGATGGCGAACATGACGGACCGGTTTGGACATGCTGTCCAGGACGGACGGATCTTCCTGCGGGTTTGCGCCTCCCTGTCCCCTGACACCTTCGTTTCAGCCCGTTAGGCTGGCTGGCGTCGTCGGGTGGTTCCGCAGGCCGAACGTCTCGTCCTACCCGCTGTAAAGGTGTTTCATGCGTGCCATGGAGGCCTTTCAGCCGGGTGGTGGGGCAGGATTGCGAGTGACCCGGCGGTGCGTGTCCATACACCACCGAGTCACGCAACGGCGCGCGACAGGAGCCAAGAAGTCATGCAGACCAAGCTGGACGCAGCCAAGGCCGAACTGCTCAAGAAGGCAGCAGCAGCCGCTGAGAACAGCCAGGTGGGGGGAGCGGCGCCGGGGGAGGGTCTGAGCAACGGCGCTCTGACCGCGTACCTGCACCACTACTACCTCCACACCGCGCCCGAGGACCTGGTCGACCGCGACCCGGTCGACGTGTACGGCGCGGCCGCCTCCCACTACCGCCTCGGTCTCAAGCGCCCCCAGGGCACCGCCGAGGTCCGGGTGCACACCCCCTCGGTGGAGGAGAACGGCTGGTCCTGCGGCCACACCGTGGTCGAGGTCGTCACCGACGACATGCCGTTCCTGGTCGACTCGGTCACCAACGAGCTCTCCCGCCAGGACCGCGCGATCCACGTCGTGATCCACCCGCAGCTCGTGGTCCGCCGTGACATCACCGGCAAGCTGCTGGAGATCCTCGACATCGACGCCTGCGCCCGCAGCCAGGCCGCCGGCACCGAGTGGCCCGCCGACGCGGTGGTCGAGTCGTGGATGCACATCGAGGTCGACCGCGAGACCGACCGCGAGGACCTGCGCGCGATCGAGGCCGACCTGCGCCGCGTGCTCGGCGACGTCCGCGAGGTCGTCGAGGACTGGTCCAAGATGCGCGACTCCGCGCTGCGGCTGGCCGACGAGCTGGCCGAGGAGCCCCCGACCGGGCTGCCCGAGCAGGAGGTCGGCGAGGCCTGGGAGCTGATGCGCTGGCTCGCCGACGACCACTTCACCTTCCTCGGCTACCGCGAGTACGACCTGGTCGAGCACGACGGCGAGGAGGTCCTGCGGGCCGTCGCCGGCACCGGCCTCGGCATCCTGCGCTCCGACCCGTTCACCCGCGACGAGGACCACCACCCGGTCAGCGAGGCCTTCGGCCGGCTCTCCGCGCCGGTGCGCGCCAAGGCCCACGAGAAGAAGCTGCTCGTCCTCACCAAGGCCAACAGCCGCGCCACCGTGCACCGCCCGTCCTACCTCGACTACGTCGGCGTGAAGAAGTTCGACGCCAACGGCGAGGTCATCGGCGAGCGCCGCTTCCTCGGCCTGTTCTCGGCCGCCGCGTACACCGAGTCGGTCAGCCGCATCCCGGTGGTGCGCCGCAAGGTCCAGGACGTCATCGCCAGCTCCGGCTTCTCCACCGAGAGCCACGACGGCCGCGACCTGCTGCAGATCCTGGAGACCTTCCCCCGGGACGAGATCTTCCAGACCCCGGCCGCCGAGCTGCTCCAGATCGCCACCAGCGTGCTCTACCTGCAGGAGCGCCGCCGGCTGCGGCTGTTCCTGCGCCAGGACGAGTACGGGCGCTACTTCTCCGCGATGGTCTACCTGCCGCGCGACCGCTACACCACCCGCATCCGGCTGCGCCTGATGGACATCCTGATGCAGGAGCTCAACGGCGCCTCGATCGACTACACGGTCTGGTCGACGGAGTCGGTGCTGACCCGGCTGCACTTTGTCGTCCGGGTCACCCCGGGCAGCGAACTGCCGCAGCTCACCGACGCCGAGATCGAGCGGATCGAGGGCAAGCTCGCCGAGGCCGCCCGCTTCTGGATGGACGGCTTCAACGACCAGCTGCACATCGAGCTGGGCGAGGAGAAGGCCGCCGAGCTCTCCCGCAAGTACGCCAACGCCTTCCCCGACGGCTACCGCGCCGACTTCACCGCGCGCACCGCCGTCGCCGACCTCAAGCAGATCGAGTCGCTGCACGGCGAGGGCGACTTCCGCCTCAACCTGTACCAGCCGGTCGGCGCGGGCGACGACGAGCGCCGCTTCAAGATCTACCGGGTCGGCGGCCCGATCTCGCTCACCGAGGTCCTGCCGGTCCTCCAGCGGCTGGGCGTCGAGGTGCTCGACGAGCACCCGTACGCGCTGACCCGCTCGGACCACACCACCGCCTGGGTCTACGACTTCGGCCTGCGGCTGCGCGAGGCCGTCGAGCTGACCGACGAGGCTCGCGAGCGCTTCCAGGAGACCTTCGCCGCCACCTGGACCGGCCTGGCCGAGAACGACGGCTTCAACGAGCTGGTCCTCACCGCCGGGCTGACCTGGCGCCAGGCGATGATGCTGCGCGCGTACGCCAAGTACCTGCGCCAGGCGGGTTCCACGTTCTCCCAGGACTACATGGAGGACGCGCTCCGCAACAACACCCACACCACCCGCCTGCTGGTGAACCTCTTCGAGGCCCGGCTGAGCCCCAGCCACCAGCAGGGCTCCGCCGAGCTGACCGAGGGCATCCTGGAGGAGCTGTCCGGCGCGCTGGACGAGGTCGTCTCGCTGGACGAGGACCGCATCCTGCGCTCCTTCCTGCACCTCATCAAGGCCACCCTGCGCACCAACTTCTTCCAGCACGCCGGTGAGCACGGCGAGTGGCACGCGTACGTGTCGATGAAGTTCGACCCGAAGGCCATCCCGGACCTGCCGGCCCCGCGCCCGGCGTTCGAGATCTGGGTGTACTCGCCGCAGGTCGAGGGCGTGCACCTGCGCTTCGGCAAGGTCGCCCGCGGCGGCCTGCGCTGGTCCGACCGGCGTGAGGACTTCCGGACCGAGATCCTCGGCCTGGTCAAGGCGCAGATGGTGAAGAACACCGTCATCGTGCCGGTCGGCGCCAAGGGCGGCTTCGTCGCCAAGCAGCTGCCGGACCCGTCGGTGGACCGGGACGCCTGGATGGCCGAGGGCATCTCGTCCTACAAGACGTTCATCTCGGCGCTGCTGGATGTCACCGACAACCTGGTCGGCGGCGAGGTCGTCCACCCGGCCGACGTGGTCCGCCACGACGAGGACGACACCTACCTGGTCGTCGCCGCCGACAAGGGCACCGCGAGCTTCTCCGACATCGCCAACGGCGTCGCGGAGTCGTACGGCTTCTGGCTGGGCGACGCGTTCGCCTCCGGCGGCTCGGCCGGCTACGACCACAAGGGCATGGGCATCACCGCCCGCGGCGCCTGGGAGTCGGTCAAGCGCAACTTCCGCGAGCTCGGCGTCGACACCCAGACCGAGGACTTCACCGTCGTCGGCATCGGCGACATGTCCGGCGACGTCTTCGGCAACGGCATGCTGCTCAGCGAGCACATCCGCCTGGTCGCCGCCTTCGACCACCGGCACATCTTCCTCGACCCGAACCCGGACGCGGCCGCCTCGTACGCCGAGCGCCGCCGCCTCTTCGAGCTGCCGCGCAGCTCCTGGGACGACTACGACAAGTCGCTGATCTCGGCGGGCGGCGGCGTCTTCCCGCGCAGCGCCAAGTCGATCCAGCTCAGCCCGCAGGCCCGGGCCGTGCTGGGCATCGAGCAGTCCCGGCTCACCCCGGCCGAGCTGATGAAGGCCGTGCTGCAGGCGCCCGTCGACCTGTTCTGGAACGGCGGCATCGGCACCTACGTCAAGGCCTCGGCCGAGACCAACGCCGAGGTCGGCGACAAGGCCAACGACTCCATCCGGGTCAACGGCGAGCAGGTCCGCGCCCGGGTCGTCGGCGAGGGCGGCAACCTCGGCTGCACCCAGCTCGGCCGCATCGAGTACGCCGCGTCCGGCGGGCCCGCGGGCACCGGCGGCTGGATCGACACCGACGCCATCGACAACTCGGCCGGCGTGGACACCTCGGACCACGAGGTCAACATCAAGATCCTGCTCAACCAGGTCGTCGCCGACGGCGACATGACGGTCAAGCAGCGGAACGCGCTGCTCGCCGAGATGACCGACGAGGTCGGCCGCCTGGTGCTGCGCAACAACTACGCGCAGAACGTGGTGCTGGCCAACGCCGTCGCCCAGGCGACCAGTATGGTCAACGTCCACTCCCGGATGATCAACCGGCTGGAGCGCCAGGGCCAGCTCGACCGGGCCCTGGAGTTCCTGCCCGCCGAGCGCCAGATCCGCGAGCGCCAGCAGAGCGGCCGCGGCCTGTCGCAGCCCGAGATGGCCGTCCTGCTCGCCTACACCAAGATCACCCTGGCCGAGGAGCTGCTCGCCACCGAGCTGCCCGACGACCCGTTCTTCCGCACCGCGCTGCACGAGTACTTCCCCAGCGCGCTGCGGGCCCGGTTCGCCGAGGCGATCGACAACCACGCGCTGCGCCGCGAGATCATCACCACGCTGATCGTCAACGACACGATCAACCGCGGCGGCTGCACCTTCGCCTTCAGGCTGAAGGAGGAGACCGGCGCCACGTACGAGGAGATCGCCCGCACGCACACCGCCGCGCGCGCCGTCTTCGGCCTGGAGGAGATCTGGTCCGAGATCGAGGGCCTGGACAACCAGGTCTCCGCTCACGCCCAGACCAAGATGCGGCTGCACTCGCGGCGCCTCGTCGAGCGCGCCACCCGGTGGATGCTCAACAACCGCCGCCAGCCGCTCGACATCGCCGGCACCATCGAGTTCTTCCACGACCGGGTCAACCAGGTCTGGGGCGCGCTGCCCAAGCCGCTCCGCGGCGACGACCTGGCCTGGTACGAGTCCGTCTACAACGAGCTCGTCGGAGCCGGCGTGCCGGAGGCGCTCGCCACCCGGGTCGCGGGTCTCTCCTCGACCTTCCCGACCCTGGACATCACCGAGGTCGCGGACCGTTCCGGCAAGGACGTCGCCGAGGTCGCCGAGCTCTACTACGACCTCGCCGACCGCCTCCAGATCACCCACCTGCTCGACCGCATCATCGAACTGCCGCGCACCGACCGCTGGTCGTCGATGGCCCGGGCCGCCATCCGCGAGGACCTCTTCGCGGCCCACGCGGCGCTGACCGCCGACATCCTGGCCTGCGGCCCCGAGGGCGCCACCCCCGAGGAGCGCTACAGCGCCTGGGCGGAGCTCAACGGCACGCTGCTGAACCGGGCGAAGAGCACCCTCGACGACATAAGGGGTTCGGACAACTACGAGCTGTCCAGCCTGTCGGTGGCCATGCGCGTCATCCGCACCCTGCTCCGCACGGGTTCGATGCGCTGACGGAACCGGTGGAACGGCGGGCCCGCGTCTTCGGACGCGGGCCCGCCGCCGTATGCGGGGCCCTGGCGGCCGGAGGCGGCGGCGGAGCCGGGGCCGCGGGGTGATGGCGCGATCACCCCGCGCGTGAACCGGTTCGTGGCCTGGGTGTGACGTGCGGGTTGACGCCGTGTCACAATGTTCGGCATTTCTCTGCCGGGGTGGCGGCAGGGGGCGGAGTTTTGCCCCAACTGCCCTGTTTGACAGCTGTTCTGGCATGCCGGGAGTTGCAGTAGGCTAACTCCGCGATAGGCGTTGCCGCAGGTCTCGTACCGGAAGAGCTCCACCGACGTGATGAAACAACAGGTGTCTTTCGAAGGGGCTAGGCCGCCAGTCCCATTCGCGCAGGGCGGTCCGGAGCCGTTCCTGACGCGATGCCACCTGAAGAGAGTTTCATGACGTCATTTGTGCAGGAACCCTTTTTCTGGGTCTTTATCGTGGTGGTGCTCGCAGCCGTCGGGGCCGCCCTCCAGGCCCGCAGGACGAACCTCGCCCTGCGTAGGAGAAACGTTTCCCTAGAGGAGGCGAGCTCCCTGGCGCAGCGTCAGCGCGACGACCTGAGCGCACTGAACGCACGTCTGCAGGGCCAGTACGCGGCCGAGCTGGCGGAGGTCCGCCGGGACGCCGAGGAGGACACCAAGGCCGTCCTCAAGGCGGCGATGCGGACGCTGCAGGGCCTGGCCGACGAGCAGCAGATCGTCATCGAGAAGGTGCAGCGGAAGTACGGCAACAGCCCGCAGATCCTGGCCGACCTGATGCTGGTCGACCACGCGAACAGCCAGTTCGGCCGTCGCTCCCAGGGCATCGCGGTGCTCTGCGGCGGCTGGCTGGGCCGCAGGGAGAGCGTCGCCTCGGTCTACGACGTGGCCCGCAGCGCCCAGGGCCGGATCCGGCACTTCGACCGGGTGCGGATCCACTCCCGGGTCAGCGTCTCGCTCGCCAGCAAGGTGGTCGAGCCGGTCGCCGTCGTGCTGGCCGAGCTGCTGGCCAACGCCACCAACTACTCCGCCCCGGACACCCCGGTGGAGATCAGTGTCCAGGCCGTCCCGACCGGCGTCTGCCTGATCATCGACGACGCCGGCCTCGGGATGGGGCAGGAGGAGAAGGACCGCGCGGCCGCGCTGCTGAACCCGGGCGCGCCGATCAGCCTCACCAGCCTGGGCAACCCCCCGAAGTTCGGCTTCGCCGTCTCCGGCATGCTGGCCGCCCGCTACGGCTTCCGCGTCTCCGTCGACTCGGTCTCCCCGTACGGCGGCGTGCGGGCCGTGGTGCTCCTGCCGACCGAGCTGCTCAGCAGCGAGGTCGCGCCCATGGCGGCCCCCGAGCGCGGCGAGTACCAGGGTGAGCCCGCGGAGCAGCCCCTGCCGGTCCGGGGGCAGGCCCCCGGGCAGCGGCTCGCGTCGTTGCCCGAGCCGGCCCCGGCCACCCTCGCCCCGGTCGCCCCGGCCACCCTGTCCCCGGTCGCCGCGGCCCCGGAGCCGGCGGAACCGGAGATGACGGCGGACGGACGGCTGCCCCGGCGCCGCCGCCAGCGCACCGTCTCGGTGGTCCCGCACCCGCAGGACTCCGGCCGCGTCGACGAGCCGGTGCGGACCACCGGCCAGGAGACGGCGTCCCGCCTCGGCGCGTTCCAGCGCGGGACGCTCTCCGGGCGCAACACCATGACCACGGAAGGAACCGAGAACCAGTGAGCCCTGATCTGTCCTGGGTGCTCAACGATGTACTCCAGGTGCCCGGTGCCCGGCACGCCATTCTGGTCTCCGCCGACGGCCTCCTGCTCGAACGGTCCAGCGGGATCGGCCGTGACGAGGCGGAGACCAACGCCGCCGCGATGAGCTCGATGCAGTCGCTGAGCCGGGCGGTCGCCCCGTTCGTCGGCGGCAGCGGCGGGACCTGGCGCCAGACCCTCCTGGAGTACGACCACGGCTGGATCTTCCTGATCGCGGCCGGCAGCGGAGCCTACCTCGCGGCCTCCACCGCCTCCGACGTCGACATGGAGGCGATGTCCTTCCGGATGCAGCAGCAGGTGGGCGCGCTCGGCCGGGCGATGACCGCGGCGCCGCGCCAGAGTACGCACAGCGGGTCATGACGGTGCCCGGCGAGGAGCAGCGGGTGGCCGGCGGTTTCATACGCTCCTATGTCATCACCGGCGGCCGTGAGTTACCGAGTGCGGACGATCTCTCCCTGATCACCCTGGTCACCGTCGCTCCCGAGCAGGAACTCCCGGCCCTGCCGAGCCCGGAGACCGTGGCGATCTGGGAACTGTGCTCCGGCGGCTACCTCTCGGTGGCGGAGGTCTCGGCCCGTCTGGGGCTGCCGGTGGGGGTGGTGAGGCTGCTGCTGACGGACCTGATCCGCGAGGGACGGCTGCTGCGCCGGGCGACCCCGCCGCCGGCCCAGGCCCCGGATCCGAGACTCCTAGAGAAGGTGCTGCATGGACTTCAACGCCGGTTCGCCTGAGGACATCTACGTCCCGGGCGCGGTGACGACCGCTGTCAAGATCCTGGTCGTGGGGCACTTCGCGGTCGGCAAGACCACGCTGATCGGCGCCCTGTCGGAGATCGCCCCGCTGAGCACCGAGGAGAAGATGACGCAGGCGTCCACCCGCGTCGACGACCTCCGGGGGGTGCCGGACAAGAAGACCACGACCGTCGCCCTGGACTTCGGCCGGCTGACGCTCGGCGACGACCTGGTGCTGTACCTGTTCGGCACGCCGGGCCAGCAGCGCTTCATGCAGCTCTGGGAGGACATGGCGCGGGGGGCGCTGGGCGCGTTGCTGCTGGCCGACCCGACCCGCCTCTCGGACACGTTCCCGGTCATCGACCTGATCGAGCAGTACGGCCTGGAGTACGCCGTGGCGGTCAACAGCTTCGACCGGCAGAGCGACTACACCGAGGACGAACTGCGCGAGGCGCTCGACCTGCTGCCGCACACGCCGGTGGTGTTCTGCGACGCGCGGGACCAGCGGTCGTCGGCCGACGCCCTGCTGACCCTCGTTCGGCACCTGCTCGAACGCGCCTCCTGACCTTCTCCTCCCGTCACCGTCCCCCGGGGCCGCACCCGCCCGGGGCCACTTCCAAGGAACGACCCATGGAATCTCCGCAGCGACCCGCCCCGCAGTCGCCTCCCCCGGGCTGCCCGATGCACGGTGGGCGCACACCGCTGTACGGGGAGATGTTCTCGTCCGACCCCGGCGTGGTCTACGACCAGCTGCGCGCCCACGGTCCCGCCGCCCCGGTGGAGCTGTCCCCGGGCGTGGAGGCCACCCTGGTCACCTCGCACGAGGCCGCCCTGCGGGTGCTGCAGAACCCGGGGCTGTTCGCCCGGGACTCCCGGCGATGGGCGGCGCTGAACGAAGGACGGGTGCCGCTGGACAGCCCCGTCCTGCCGATGATGTTCTACCGGCCCAACTGCCTCTTCACGGACGGCACCGAGCACCTGCGGCTCCGCAAGGCCGTCATCGAGAGCCTGGAGCGGCTCAACGACAACCGGCTCAACCGGCACGTCGAGCGGATCGCCGGCTACCTGATCGACCAGTTCAGCCCGCTGGGCCGGGCCGACCTGCTCAACGACTACGCCAAGCTGCTGCCGCTGCTGCTGTTCAACCAGCTCTTCGGCTGCCCGGCCGACATCGGCGACCGGCTGACCCGCAGCATGTCCGCGCTCTTCGACGGCCTGGACGTGATCCAGGCCAACGAGGAGCTGAACGCCTGCCTGATGGACCTGGTCGCGCTGAAGCGCCGTCAGCCGGGCGACGACATCACCTCGTGGCTCGTCCAGCACCCGGCCGGCCTGCGCGACGAGGAGCTCAAGGACCAGCTGGTCATGCTGATGGGCGCCGGCGTCGAGCCCGAGCGCAACCTGATAGGCAACGCGCTGCTCCTGCTGCTGTCCGGTGAGAACGCGGACGGCGGCTCCGGTCTGCGCATCGAGGACGCCCTCGACGACGTGCTGTGGAACAACCCGCCGATCGCCAACTACGCGACGCACTTCCCGATGCAGGACGTCGAGGTGGGCGGGGTCCGGATGGCCGCGGACAGCCCGGTGGTGATCAGCTTCGCCGCCGCCAACAGCGACCCCGTGCTGACGGACGCCCGGCTGACCCTCAGCAAGGGCGCTCATCTGGCCTGGGGCGCCGGCCCGCACGCCTGCCCGGCCAAGTCCCCGGCCCAGTTGATCGCCCTGACCGCGATCGAGTGCCTGCTCAACGCGCTCCCGGACGTCACGCTCGCCGTGCCCGCGCAGAGTCTGGAGTGGCGGCCGGGCCCCTTCCAGCGCGGACTGGTCTCGCTGCCGGTGCGGTTCAGCCCGACGTCCGCCCGTACCCCGGGGCCGGGCACGGGCGCCGCCCCGAGCGGGCCGGCCGCCTGGCCGACCGCCGCCCCCGAGACGCCGCACCAGCAGGCCGCCGCACCCGCCGCCGGCCGGGCCCCGGGCAAGCACAAGGGGTGGTGGAGCTCCTTCCTGGACGTCTTCCGGCTCTGACCGGGGGCCGGATTCCGGGCAACCGCCGTGAGGCGAACGGAATCCGGCGCCTCCGGAGCACGTGACGGGAGCAACACGGATCGACGCTTGAGCGCGCTGGGGCTGGGTAGATCGCCGCCGTACTGCCCGCCCGTGCAAGGAGCCCCGTGTGACCGCCATGTTGGAAGCCCGCCCCGGGAACCCGGAGTGCCGCGCTGGAACCGTCGACCGCCGCGCCGCGGTGCCGCTGCTGCGGCGGCTGCGGTCGGCCGAGGGGCTCGCCTGCCCGGTCCCGGTCTACGACGAGCTGCGGGCGATGGGCGATCTCGTCCCGGCGCCCTGGGGCGGGTACCTCGTCACCGGCTACGACGCGTGCAACCAGGTCCTGCGCGGCAGGACCTGGCTCGTCCCCGACTTCGCCTGGCAGGAGCGGCAGACCGACAGCGAGCGCTGGCACGCCGTCGCCACCCAGGAGATGAGCGGGACCCTCTCCCGGCTCAACGCCCCCGACCACACCCGGCAGCGGCACAGCCTCGGGAACCTCTTCGACCGGCAGACCATCCAGGCCATGGCGCCGCACATCGAGGCCGACGTCGCCGGGTTGCTCGACCGCCTGGCCGAGCGAATACGTGTGGACGGTGAGGCGGACCTGGCCGCCGTGGTCAGCGAGCGGCTGCCGATCAACACCGTCGGGCGCTGGCTGGACATCGCGCCGGAGGACTACGCGCACATCCTGGAGATGACCCACAACCAGGTGCACGCCCAGGAACTCCTGCCCACCAAGAGCCAGCTGGCGATCTCCGAGGCGGCGACCCTCCAGCTGCGCCGGTACTTCAACGGCCTCGTCCGGGAGCGCCGCGACAACCCGGGCGACGACGTGATCTCCGGCTGGATCCGCACCTGGGACGCGCTGGAGTCCGACCGCGAGGCCACCGACCGGATCATCTACCAGCTCACCATGTTCGTCACCATCGCCTCACTGGAGACCACGGCGACGCTGCTCTCCTCGCTGGTGTGGTCGCTGCTCCGGTCCCCCGGTTCGTGGGACTGGCTGCGGGCCCGGCCGGAGCACATCGACGACGCGATCGAGGAGGCGCTGCGCTACGATCCGCCGATCCGCCTCAACAGCCGCGTCGCGGGCGCGGACACCGTGCTGTCCGGGGTGCTCGTCCCCAAGGACACCATGGTCCACGTGATGTACGGCGCGGCCAACCACGATCCGCGCCGCAACCCGGACCCGCACACCTTCGACATCCTCCGCAAGGGCTCCCACATCGCCTTCGGCGGCGGCGCCCACTACTGCCTCGGCGCGGGTCTGGCCAGGCTGGAGGCGCGCACCCTGCTCGGCCAGTTGCTGGAGCGCTTCCCGACCCTGCGGGCGGTGAGCCCTCCCGAGTACGCGCCCCGGATGGTCTTCCATCGGGTGACGTCCCTGAGAGTTGCCGCATGAACGTTTCTCCGCACGCGGCTCAGCACCCCCCGTACACGCAGCACCCCCCGTACCCCTCGCACCCTCCGGCGTTCGGGGCCTGGTATCCGCAGCCCGGTGCCGCCCCCGTCCCGGTGGCGCCCCGTACGGTCCGCGCCGAACTCCAGGGGCCGGTGCTGTACGTCGAGCTGGACAGCCCCGAGACCGGAAACGCCGTCACCTCGGCCATGCTGGACGAACTCCTCGCCCTCCTCGCCGCACCGGACCCGGCGGTACGCGTCGTCGTCCTGTCCGGCGCCGGCCCGGACTTCTGCCTCGGCGGCGACCGCGAAGAGCTCGGCGCCACCCTCGGCGAGGACCCCACCGGCGGCGGCATCCGGAGCTACGGCAGCAAGGCCCGCCGGGTCTGCGAGGCCATCACCAACAGCCCCGCCGTCACCATCGCGCGGGTCCAGGGCCGGGCGATCGGCGCCGGCTTCGCCCTGGCCCTCGCCTGCGATCTGCGGGTCGGTGCCGACACCGCCGGCTTCCGGCTGCCCGAACTCGCCCTCGGCCTGCCCGTCGCCTGGGGCGGTCTGCTGCCCCGGCTCCTCCACGAGGTCGGCGCGGCCCGCGCCCGCGAGATCATCTTCACCGGCCGCCCGGTCGGTGCCGCGGAGGCCCACGGCCTCTCCATCCTGCAGCGGGTCGTCCCCGAGCAGGACCTGGACCAGGCCGTGGCCGAGTGGGCCAGGCCCATCGCGCGCCGCCCCGAAGCCGCCCTGCGGGTCACCAAGACCCTGCTCAACTCCCATGCGGCGGCGACCCGGCTGGCCGACACCTCCGTCCTCGACGCCGAGCTGATGGCCTCGGTCCTCGCCGCCGCGCACTACACCCGCGGGCTCGCCACCGCGCCCCCGACCGCCTGACCCACCGTCGCTTCCGCTTCGCTCCGCGTCCTTGTGCGAGCGGAGACCGACCACTCGCGTGGTGACGGACGAGGGCGGGGCCGTGGTGACCACCGCGGCCCCGCCCTCGGGCGTATCGGGCGGAGGAGACCGAACCCTTCACCGCCGACGCCTGGTCGGCGTTGGCCGCGGGGGCCGTGCCGGGGAGTTGTCCGGAGGCTGCTGACGCGCCACGGCTTCGTTTCGCGCGCCCCCGGCCGGCGGTGGCCGGGGGCGCGCCTTGGGCGGGCGAACGAGGGTGGGTTGGGCAGTGGTTCAGCGAACTGACGCCTTGTCGGCACGGCCCGTTCGTATGCGTGAACCCGGTGGAGGCCGGCCGCCCGGGTTCGGTACGGTGGCCTGCGGAAAGAGGGGGGAAGATCACCTTGGGGAAGACGCGCACCAGGCGCATGGCGGGAACCGTACTGTCCGTGGCGCTGGTCGTCACGGGGGCGGCGGCCTGCGACTCCGACGGAAACGAGAACAAGGCGGCGGCGAAGGCCGCGCCCACCACCACGGCCGTCCCGGAGGTGTTCGGCGCCGGGGGCTACCGGGGCCTGGCCCTCGGGATGGCGAAGGACGTGGCGCTGGCGACCGGCGCGCTGGAGACGGCACCGGTGTCGCTGCTCAACGGCTGCACCGACTTCGCGTTCAAGGGCGGCCCGGCGCCGGACCAGGCCCGGTTGGCGGCCGAGGCGGCCGTCCAGGCGAGGTTCGCGGAAGCGGACGCCAATGAGCGGGCGGCGAAGCGCGCCGTGGGTACGGTGGAGCCGCTGCCGCCCAACGCGTCCGTGGAGCAGCTCAAGGAGCGCGCCGACCGGATGGTGGCCCAGGTCGAGCGGATGAAGGCCGCTCAGACGACGCTCGACCAGCTGAGCAAGGCCGCTGACGAGCTGAAGGCGGCGAAGGCGACCCGGGACAAGGCGTTCCTGACCACCGGCCGGGTGCAGTTCGGCCTGGACGGTCTGCGCGAGCTGGCCGCCCCGGCAGAGGCCCGAACCGCCGAGGGGCTCGGGGCCGGCTCGACGCTGGACGACCTCAAGCGGGTGTACGGCGACAAGGGCCTGGAGCTGGGAAAGACCGGCAGGTACGAGATGCCGGCCGAGGGTGCCCAGGCAGCCAAGGGCTGGAAGTACGAGTTCACCGTCGAGGGGGAGAAGGTCGGCGGCATGTCGCTGGTCAACCGGAGCGCGTACTGCTCCTGAGCGGCCGAGCGGGAAAGCGGTTCTGCCCCGGCCTCGGCCGGGGCAGAACCGTTTCTGTCTGGCACCGTGCCTTCGGGAACCCCCGGGCCGGTGCGGACAGGTGGGAGTGTGGAGCTGTCACTGCGGGGTCGGTTGCGAAGTGGGGACCAGTGGGCTTTCAGGGAGGTGTTCGACGAGGCGGCGGGGGACCTGTACCGGTACGCGGTGCGGGTGTCGGGGGACTGGGCGGTGGCCGAGGACGTCGTCCAGTTGACGTTCCTGGAAGCGTGGCGGCTGCGCGGCACCCTGCGCGAGGAAGGCGGCCCGGTCCGGCCCTGGCTGTTCGGGATCACGGCGAACGTGCTGCGCAACACCGCCCGGGCGGCCCGGCGGCACCGTGAGGCGTTGGCGCGGATGCCGGCCCGGGAGGTGGTGCCGGACTTCGCCGACGAGTTGGTGGGCCGACTCGACGACGGCGCGCAGCTCGCGGCGGCGAAGCGGGCGCTGCGCAGGCTCCGGAAGGCGGAGCGGGACGTCTTCACGCTCTGCGTCTGGGCGGGGCTGGACTACGTGAGCGCCGCGGAGGCGCTGGGGGTGCCGGTCGGCACGGTGCGTTCGCGGCTCTCGCGCGCCCGCGTCAGGCTGCGCGCGCTGGCGGACGAGGAACTGTGCGGTGGGCGGGAACCCGATGCGGGTGGCGGACAGGTACCGGGTGGCCGCGCTGACGTGGCCCGGTCGATACGGGAGACGAACCGATGAACGAGGACGAACGCGTCGAGCTGGTCCGGCTGCTGCCGCCGCCCGCGCGGCCCGAGCTCTCCGCCGACCGCCACCGGCTGTTGAGGGGACATCTGATGAGCGAGCTGCGGGAACAACCGGTCCGCGTGCGGCGCGGCCGGCCCGGCCGGGTGGTCGTGCCCGCCCTGGCGGGCGGCCTGGCGCTGGCGCTGGTGCTGACCGGCGGGGGCTCCGCCAGTGGACCGGACCGATCGCAGGCACCGCAGGCAACGCAGGCACCGCAGGCCCAGCCGTCGGCCGGGTCCGCCCCGCTGAACGCGGCGCCGGTCGCGGCGGTACGGCTGCTGAACCAGGCGGCGGACGCGGCGGACCGGGCGCAGGACACCACCCCGAGAGGGGACCAGTTCGTCTATGTGAAGAGCGTCCAGACGTACCCCTCGACCGACGAGGCGACCGGCGAGGCGACGAAGGGCACGCCGCAGAACCGGGAGATCTGGCGCTCCGTCGACGGCAGCCGCTGGGGCCTGCTGGTCATGGACGGCCAGCGGCGGCCCACCGGGCAGGACCTGAAGGACCCGCACGCGCGGCCGGACGAGCCCGCGCCGCACCCGCTGGGCGGTGGCTGGCTGGAGCCGACGCCAGGCAACACCGGACCGAGCGGCTACGCCTACGCCGCCGCGCTGCCGACCGACCCGGACCAGCTGCTGGCGAAGCTCAAGGCGGACACCAAGGGGCAGGGGCCGGGCCCGGACCAGGAGGCCTTCGCCACCATCGGTGACATCCTGCGCGAGCAGCTGGTGCCGTCGCCGGTGCGGGCGGCCCTCTACCGGGCCGCCGCGCGGATCCCCGGGGTCACCGTGGTGGACGAGGTGACCGACGCGGTCGGTCGGCAGGGTGTCGCGGTCGCTCGGCTGGACTCCGGGGGGGTGGTCGAGACGCAGTGGATCTTCGACCGGAGCAGCTTCGAGTTCCTTGGTGAGCGCACGGTGGCGGTCAAGGACGACGGCTCCTGGAGGAAGGGGGAGGTCACCGGACAGACAACGATCCTCGGCCGGGCGGTGGTCGACCAGGTGGGCGACCGGCCGTAGCGGGCCCGGCAGAGCGCTGTGGGGCCCGGTGGAAGCGGGCCCCACAGCCGTTTCAGCGCCCGGCCGCCCGCTGGAGGGCGCTGGCCAGCAGGGCGAGGTCGGTCGGGCCGTTGCCCAGTTCGCGGACCGGGCGGCGGGCCGGCGGGGCGCCGAGCTGGAGCGGGTCGATGGCGACGACGGTGGGGCGCAGGGTCGCGGTGCGGGGGATCCGGCCGCTGATCCGGGCGGTCTGGAAGGCGGTGACGCCGCCGTCGGGCAGCCGGAGGTAGCCGCGGCCGGGGGTGTCCTCGCCGAGGGCGGCGGCGTCGCCGAGATGGATGAGCAGGTCGGAGTCGGCGGGGTCGTCCGTGCGCAGGGCGATCCGGAGCAGGGCGGCCTCGTCGACCTCGGTGCCGGCGCTCTCCTCGGGGCGGCCGGTGGTGACGGCGAGGTGGATGCCGAGCGGGCCGCCGCGCCGGGCGATGGCGGCCAGGGCGCGGGCGAGCGGGCGGCCGGCGGGTGAGGTGGGGGCGAGCAGGGCGTCGTAGTCGTCCACCACCACGACCAGCCGGGCGGGGGCCGGTCCGGCCGGGGCGGCGGCCGGCCGGGGGGTGTCGCCGCTGCGCGGCTGGACGACCCTGGGGGCGCTGGGGTGTCCGCCCGCTCCGACCGCGGCGGGCACCGGCACCTCGGGCCGGTCCGCGTCCAGGCCCTGCTCCCCGTCGAGAATGCGGGCCGCCTGCCAGGAGGCGAAGTCCAGCCCGTCGAAGAGCCGCTCGCGCAGCGCCAGTTCGTCCTGCAGGGCCTCCGCGGTGAGCAGTGCCTGCCGGGGTTCGTCGGCGGCGTTGACCCGGCCGGTGACGTGCGGCAGTTCGGTGCAGCCGTCCAGACCGCCGTCGCCCTCGGCCGCCCGGCCCTCGACGATCGTCACGGTGAGCCGCTCGGGCCGCTCGGAGACCGCCAGCGAGGCGACCAGGGTCCGCAGCAGTTCCGTCTTGCCGCTGCCCCGGGCGCCGCCGATGAGCAGGTGCGGGCCGCCCGGGTCGGGGGAGGGGACAGTGAGCTCGGGGTCGGCGAGGTCGAGGGTGCAGAGCTCGTCACGGGTGGTGCCGAGCAGTGCGACGGCCGCGCCGATGCCTCCGGCGTGGGCGTCCCAGCGGGCGGAGAGCTTGGCGGGGGTGACGGTGTCGAGCTGGAGCAGGTCGAGCAGGCGCAGCGCGTCGGGCAGTGGCCCGCGGGCGGCGGGCACGGCCTCGCGCAGCGGGGCGAGGACCCGGGCCAGCCGCTCGGCCCAGGCGTCGGAGACGGCGTCCAGCGAGACCTCGTGCAGGGTCTCGCGGCCGCGGGCGACCGGCCGGTCGATGGAGAGCTGGGTGCCGACCTCGCCGGTGATCAGGGCGGTGGCGCCGAGGCCGCGCGGCAGCAGCTCGGGCTGCTCGGCGAGGCAGATCGGGAAGATGCCGACGGCGGGGCCCTGGCGCAGCAGCAGGTCGAGCGCCTGGCGGGCGGCCGCGGTGGCCGGGCGGCCGTCGACCACGACCACGGTGGCGGGGTGTCCGCCGAGGCCGGTCGGGCCGGTGAGGCGGGCGGTGAGTTCGGTGAGGCGGGCGGTGGCCTGGTCGTCGTCGAGGCCGAGCAGCAGCCGGCAGTCCTGGCCGTCGGCGGGGCGCAGGTGGGGCAGCCAGAGGGCCCAGGCCCAGGTGTCGACGCGGTCCTGCGCGGGCCGGGCGGGGTCGGCGTCGACCACGACCAGGCTGAGGCCGGTGGGCGGGTGCAGCGCGGCGAGCTGGGCGACGACGGCCCTGGTGAGGGCTTCGAGGCGCTCGCGCGGGCCGCTGAGGCCGAGGCTGCCGGCGGTCTGGAGGTCGAGGGTGACGGGGACGGCGGGCAGCATGGTGCCGGGCGAGGTGCCCGCCCCGCCGGGCCGGTCGGCGGTGCCCAGGCGCAGGGTGAGCGCGTCGGGGTGGCCGGGGCCGCGCTCCCAGAGGCGGGGGCCGGGACCGAGCGCGTTGAGCAGCACGGTGGCGAGGTCGGGCCAGCGTTCGCGCTGGGCGGCGGCCTGCCGGACGCGGACGGCGGCGTGGTGGCGCTCGGCGCTCTCCTGGCCGGGCGGTTCGACGGTGCGGCCGAGGCGCAGCGAGAGCAGGCCCCTGGTGCGGCCGGCGGCGGGCTCCGGGGCGGCGGGCGGCTCGAACACGGGCGGGGCGTGCCTGACCGGGGCGGGCGCGGCGAGCTGGAGGTGGCCGTGGCCGTCGGGGAGCGCCGCGCGGGCGGGCGCCCCTGAGGCGTCCCCGAGATCCGGCACGGTGATCTGGAGGGTGGACTCGCCGATCCGCAGCAGGGCGCCGCCGTCGAGCGGGACGGCCTCCTCGGGCGGGCCGGGCGGCACGAGCCGGCCGTCCAGGGCGGTGCCGTTGGTGGAGCCGAGGTCGCGGACGGTGACCCGGCCGTCGTCGGTGAGGTGCAGGGCGAGGTGCAGCCGGGAGACGTCCGGGTCGTCGAGCGGGACGTCGGCCTCGCCGGAGCGGCCGACCCGGATCTCCCGGCCGTGCAGGCGGTGCACGCCGCCGGCGTCGGGGCCGCCGACGACCCGCAGCTCGGCGGCGGCGGGCCCGTCGTCGGGGTCGTCGGCGGTCGGGTCGGGCTCGTTGAGGCTGAGGACGGCGCCGTCGAGCAGCGGGGGGTGGCCGAGCAGGGTGTGCTCGTCGACCCGGTGCGCCCCGGCGTACAGGTGCACATGGGTGGCGGCCCGTGGGCCGCGCACGCCCACGGCGCCCGCGAGGGCGCCCGCGAGCGAGCCGAGCGCGGTGCCGACGGGCGCGGTGACCAGCACGTCCACGTAGGGGATGGCGGAGCCGGCGGCGGCCGGGCCGCTGCGCGGTCGGAGGACGGTCAGCCGGATCTGCATCTCGCCCGCGGGTCCCTTCTGCTGGTGTGACGCTTGGTACCGCTGCCTCGTGCCACCGCGGAGGCTGCCGGGGCAGTCGCGACGACCCTTGGGCCACAAGAGTGGCGAGTGTCATCCTGCCATCCGTCACGGACAGTCCGCGCACGGTACCGGATTTGACGATCTTGCGATCATCGCCATGGTGGAGGCGACGGAGGGTCAGGTCAACCGCCCCGGGGGCGGCCGTCCGCCCCGACCTCGGGAGGAACCCCGGCGGGTACCCGGGGAGGAACCCCGGCGAGTACCCGGGGGAAGGCCTCGGCGAGGCCCGTCCGTACCGCGGGGAGGAGGTCTGAGGGGCACCCGGTGTCATCCCCTAGGGGATGACCCCCAGGGCCGCCCGGATGCCCTCGCCGGTCGCCTCAGAAACGTGAACGGACACCGTTAGAGTGGCCCGGACACGGGCCCGGCAGGCTCACCGCACCGGCGGAGGAGCGCCCCGCGCGGGCGGCACGGCGAGGAGTGCGACAGGTGCGGCCAGTCGGCAGCAAGTATCTGCTTGAGGAGACCCTCGGACGGGGGGCCACCGGCACCGTCTGGCGGGGCCGGGTGCGCGCGGATGTCGCGGTGCCCGGCAGTGAGCCCGGGCAGTCGGTGGCGATCAAGGTGCTGCGCGAGGAGCTGGCGGCCGACCCGGACGTGGTGATGCGCTTCCTGCGCGAGCGCTCGCTGCTGCTGCGGCTGACCCACCCCAATATCGTCAAGGTCCGCGACCTGGTCGTCGAGGGCGAGCTGCTGGCCCTGGTGATGGACCTGATCGACGGCCCCGACCTGGCCCGCTACCTGCGCGGCAACGGCCCGTTCAGCCCGATCGCCGGCGCCCTGCTGATGGCCCAGGTGGCCGACGCGCTGGCGGCCAGCCACGCCGACGGCGTGGTCCACCGCGACCTCAAGCCCGCCAACGTGCTGCTCGCCTCCACGGTCGTGGACGGCACCGAGCAGATGCACCCGATGCTGACCGACTTCGGCATCGCCCGGCTCGCCGACTCCCCGGGCATCACCCGCACCCACGAGTTCGTCGGCACGCCGGCGTACGTCGCGCCGGAGTCCGCCGAGGGCCGTCCGCAGACCTCCGCGGTGGACGTCTACGGCGCCGGGATCATGCTGTACGAGCTGGTCACCGGTCGGCAGCCGTTCCAGGGCGACGGCCCGCTGGCGGTCCTCCAGGCGCACCTCGCCCAGGAGCCGCAGCGCCCGGCCAACCTGCCCGAGCCGCTCTGGACGGTGATCGAGCGCTGTCTGCGCAAGGACCCGGCGCAGCGGCCGGGCGCGGTCTCGCTGGCCCGCGCGCTGCGGGTGGTCGCGGCGGGCGTCGGCGTGCACGCCTCCCCGGCCGCGGTGGACGCCGCGCTCGCGGTCGGCGCGCTGCTGCTGCCGGACCCGCAGCCGGCCGCGGTGCCGACGGCGGCCCCCGGAGGCCTCGGCGGTCCCACCGGCCCCGGTGGCCCGATGGCCGGCCTGCCCGGCGCCGAGGACCGGACCCAGGTGCTGCCGGCCGGCCCGCCCGGCCAGCAGTACGACCCGGCGGCCGCGACCCGCCTCATGGGCACCCAGCCGCCGCCCGCCGCCCCGTACGGCGCCGCGGACCGCACCCAGGTGATGCCGCCGACCGCCGGTCCGCCGGTCCCGCCCGGCCCGCCGCAGCCCGAGGCGCCGCACCCGTGGCAGACCCAGCTGCGCGCCGCGCGCGACCGCAACCAGCAGACCGAGGTCGGTTACTTCGACCCGGCGGAGTTCGAGGCCCCGCCGGTGGCCCCGCCGCCGTACCAGGCCGGCGGGCCCGGCCGTCCGCAGGGCTACCAGCAGCAGCCGCCCCCGCCCGGCTACGGGCAGGACCCGCGCCGCCAGGGCCCGCCGCCGCCGCCCGGCTACGCCCAGCGCCCGCCGGTGGCCCCGCCGCCGTACCAGGCGCCCGGTGGCGGCCGCCCGCAGCCGCCCGGTGGCTACAACCAGCCCCCGCACGGCCACCAGCAGGCCCCGCAGGGGTACGGCCAGGGGCCGGGCCGCCCCGGGCAGCCCCCGGCCGGCCCGCAGGGCGGCTACCCGCAGCCGGCCCCGCCGGCCGTCCCGCGCCGGGCCGAGCCGCCGGCGCCCCAGCACCGCGAGCCCCCGCAGCGCCGTGAGCCCCCGCAGCGCCGGGAGGCGCCGCCGCGCGAGCCGGCCCGCCGGGAGCCCGCGCCCGCCCGCGAGCCGCGTCCGCGCAGCCGCAACCGGATGTACATCCCGGGCCTCGGCTGCTTCAAGGGCTGCCTGATGGTGCTGCTGGTGCTGGCCGTCGCGGCGGTGGCGCTGTGGAACTTCACGCCGCTGCCGCAGTACTGGACCAACGTCCAGGACTGGTTCAGCGGCGCGAGCGACTGGGTGGGCAACCTGGTCGGCAGTTCGAAGAACTGACCGGGGACGGGCGCCGGGGCGCCGGACGCGGCTGCGGGACCGCGCCGGGCCCGGCCGCCCGGTCGAACACCCCGCCCCGGCGGCAACATTGACGCTTTGTCGACAATTCACAAGATTTCTCGCCCGCCGCTGCCTGTCCGGCGCCCTCAGGCGACCCGGGAAGGGTGTTCGGGCGCGTAGGTTGGTCGCTGTTGTCCCGCCCCACCGAGCGCACCGGACCCCCGGCGCGCTCCCGCCGCCCACGGAGCAGCATTGGCACGCAAGATCGGCAGCCGGTACACCGTCCACCAGGTGATCGGCCGGGGCTCGGCCGGGACGGTCTGGCTCGGCGAGGGGCCGGACGGCCCGGTCGCGGTCAAGCTGCTGCGCGAGGACCTGGCCGCCGACCAGATACTGGTCGGCCGCTTCGTCCAGGAACGCGCCGCGCTGACCAGCCTCGACCACCCCCGGGTGGTCGGCGTGCGCGACATGGTCGTCGACGGCAGCGACCTCGCCCTCGTCATGGAACTCGTCCAGGGCACCGACCTGCGCTCCCGGCTGGAGCGCGACGGCGCGCTCGCCCCGCAGACCGCCGTCTCGATCATCGCCGACGTGGCCGACGGCCTGGCCGCCGCGCACGCGGCCGGCATCGTCCACCGCGACGTCAAGCCCGAGAACGTCCTGCTCGACCTCGCCGCCGCCCCCGGCCCCGGCGGCGCCCCGCGCGCCAAGCTCACCGACTTCGGCGTGGCCCGCCTGGTCGACGCCCCGCGCCGGACCCGCGCCACCCGGATCATCGGCACCCCCGACTACCTCGCCCCGGAGATCATCGAGGGCCTGGAGCCGCGGGCCGCCGTCGACATCTACGCCCTCGCCACCGTGCTGTACGAGCTGCTGGCCGGCTTCACACCGTTCGGCGGCGGCCACACCGGCGCGGTGCTGCGCCGGCACGTCACCGAGCAGGTGCCGCCGGTGCCCGGTCTGCCGGACGGCCTCTGGCGGATCATCGCCGAGTGCCTGGCCAAGGCCCCGGCCTCCCGGCTGCGCGCCGCCGAGCTGGCCGAGCGGCTGCGCGAGCAGCTGCCCGCGCTCACCGGCCTGCCGGTGCTGGCCGTGCCCGCGCAGGGCCGCACCCCGGCCGAGGAGCCGCTGACCCCCGGCGAGGCCGTGTACGCCGAGGTGGACGCCGCCCCGGGCACCCACAAGCGCCGCCGCGGCCCGGCCGTCCCGCTGGTGCCCGGCGCCGCCCCCGACTCCACCCGCGACACCCACACCAGCCTGCGCCGCCCCTCCGCCCACGAGCTGGCCTCCTACGCGGCCGAGTCCCGTGCCCAGCGCACCGCCCCGGGCACCGGCCACCGACGGGACCGCCAGGCGCTGCTGCGCCGCCGCCGGGTGCTGGCCGTCCTGCTGGCCGTGGTCCTGCTCCTGGCGGGCGCCGCCGCGGCCTGGACGGCCTTCGCGGCGGACGTCCCGGACGCCGGGAACCCGCCCCGTCCGGGTGCCGTCACCAGCGCACCGAGGGCCCCGTAAAGGGCCGAAGGCCCCCGGTGTCGCCGGATGCCCCCCCGGAACCATTACCCTGGGTGCGTGGCAGCCGTCGATCCTTCCGAAGAGCTCAAGAACCTCGAGACGACCATGGGGTCGATCGAGGCCGTCCTCGACCTGGACAAGATCCGGGCCGACATCGCGCGTCTGGAGGAGGAGGCAGCCGCCCCCGACCTGTGGGACGACGTCGCGAACGCGCAGAAGGTGACCAGCCGGCTCTCCTTCCTCCAGGGCGAACTGCGCCGGGTGCAGAGCCTGCGCAGCCGGGTCGAGGACCTCGGCGTCCTGTTCGAGCTCGCCGAGGCCGAGGACGACGCGGACACCCGCGTGGAGGCCGAGAACGAGCTCACGGCCGTCAAGAAGGCGGTCGAGGAGCTGGAGGTCCGCACCCTCCTGTCCGGCGAGTACGACGCCCGTGAGGCGCTGATCAACATCCGGGCCGAGGCCGGTGGCGTGGACGCCGCCGACTTCGCCGAGCAGCTGATGCGCATGTACCTGCGCTGGGCCGAGCGGCACAACTACCCCACCGAGGTGTACGACACCTCGTACGCGGAGGAGGCCGGCATCAAGTCCGCGACCTTCACCGTCAAGGCGCCGTACGCCTACGGCACCCTCTCGGTCGAGCAGGGCACCCACCGCCTGGTCCGCATCTCGCCGTTCGACAACCAGGGCCGCCGGCAGACCTCCTTCGCCGGGGTCGAGGTGCTCCCCGTCGTCGAGCAGTCCGACCACGTCGACATCGACGAGTCCGAGCTGCGCATCGACGTCTACCGCGCCTCCGGCCCGGGTGGCCAGGGCGTCAACACCACCGACTCGGCGGTGCGCATCACGCACATCCCGACCGGTGTGGTGGTCTCCTGCCAGAACGAGCGCTCGCAGATCCAGAACAAGGCGTCCGCGATGAACGTCCTCCAGGCCAAGCTGCTGGAGCGGCGCCGTCAGGAGGAGCGGGCCGCGATGGACGCGCTCAAGGACAGCGGCAGCTCCTGGGGCAACCAGATGCGCTCCTACGTGCTGCACCCGTACCAGATGGTGAAGGACGTCCGCACCGAGTACGAGGTCGGCAACCCGCAGGGCGTGCTGGACGGTGACATCGACGGCTTCATCGAGGCCGGCATCCGGTGGCGCAAGCAGCGGGAGACCGCCGCGCAGTAAGCGGTGACACGAAGAAGGCCCCGACGGTTCTCCGTCGGGGCCTTCTTCGTGACGTTCGGGAGCCGGGAATCAGGCCAGTGCCTGCCGGGCGATCAGCGCCACCGCGAGCAGTCCGGCCAGCAGGGCCAGCAGCAGGGCGGGGGAGAGCGCGGCGAACGGACCCTGCTGCTCCTGCAGGCGGGCCCGGTTGGCGCGGCACACCGGGCAGCGGCCCTCGCTCACGCGGCCGTTGCAGTTGGCGCACACCAGATGGTCGCAGGTCATGCGATCTCCTCCTCGCTGCTACAGCCAACGCACCGGACGGGGCTTTGGTTCCTCTGGTTGCCCTGTGCGGGGGAGCGGCCGACCCCGGCCGCTCTCTCCACTCTGCCAGGTTCTGCGGGTTCCGGCCCCCGGGCTGTGAGATGCCTCGCAATTTTCGGGGCATAAGCGGACATTGTCCCCCAACTTTCGCCGACTGTCACCGGCCGGTCCTGCGAGCCGGGTGCCGCTTCGCGTATGGTCCCAAGCCGGGAGCGGCCTCTTCCGCTCCTTCCGCCGCCCCAGGGCCGGGCGCCCGGGGTGGACCGACCGAGGACTGGCGCCGCCTAGGATGGCCTCCGTGATGCAGCCGTGATCAGATTCGACAACGTCTCCAAGACCTATCCCAAGCAGAATCGTCCCGCCCTGGACAACGTCTCGCTGGAGATCGAGAAGGGCGAGTTCGTCTTCCTGGTCGGCTCGTCCGGCTCGGGCAAGTCCACCTTCCTGCGCCTGTGCCTGCGCGAGGAGCGCCCCAGCACCGGTGAGGTGCACGTGCTGGGCAAGGACCTGGGCAAGCTGTCCAACTGGAAGGTGCCGCACATGCGCCGCCAGCTGGGCACCGTCTTCCAGGACTTCCGCCTGCTGCCGAACAAGACGGTCGCGCAGAACGTGGCCTTCGCGCTCGAGGTGATCGGCAAGCCCAAGAGCGCCATCGGCAAGGTGGTGCCCGAGGTGCTGGACCTGGTCGGCCTCGGCGGCAAGGAGGACCGCATGCCGGGCGAGCTCTCCGGTGGCGAGCAGCAGCGTGTGGCCATCGCCCGGGCGTTCGTGAACCGCCCGATGCTGCTGATCGCGGACGAGCCCACCGGTAACCTCGACCCGCAGAACTCGGTCGGCATCATGAAGCTGCTCGACCGGATCAACCGCACCGGCACCACGGTGCTGATGGCCACCCACGACCAGGCCATCGTCGACCAGATGCGCAAGCGCGTCATCGAGCTCGACAAGGGGCTGCTGGTCCGCGACCAGGCCCGCGGCGTCTACGGATACCAGCACTGATTCACCAGCACTGATTTCCGTAGGCCGCCGGCCCACGCTGCCGGACCGGTCCCGACCCTGGAGTTGTTACACGCATGCGCGCCCAGTTCGTCCTGTCGGAGATCGGTGTGGGTCTCCGCCGCAACCTGACGATGACCATCGCGGTCGTCGTCAGTGTCGCGCTCTCCCTCGCCCTCGCCGGTGCCTCGCTCCTGGTCCGTGACCAGGTGAACTCCATGAAGGGGTACTGGTACGACAAGGTCGAGGTGAGCATCTACTTCTGTACCAAGTCGGACGCCCGCAACTCGCCGCAGTGCGACAAGGGCGCGGCCACCGACCAGCAGGTCGCCGACATCAAGACCCAGCTGGACAAGATGGATTCGGTGGTCCAGTCGGCGACCTTCGAGAACTCCGCGGAGGCGTACAAGCACTGGAAGGAGATGAACCCGGACAACCCGCTCATCTCCGTCCTCGGCCCGGAGGCCATCCCGCAGTCCTGGCGGGTGAAGCTCAAGGACCCGACCAAGTACGACGTCATCCAGAGCGCCTTCGCCGGCAAGCCCGGCGTCAAGTCGGTCGAGGACCAGCGGAAGATCCTGGAGAACCTCTTCGGGCTGCTCAACGGCCTCCAGACGGCGGCCTTCGTCATCATGGTGCTGATGCTCTTCGTCGCCCTGTTGCTGATCGTCAACACCGTCCGGGTGTCGGCGTTCAGCCGCAGGCGTGAGACCGGCATCATGCGCCTGGTCGGTGCCTCGAACTTCTACGTCCAGATGCCGTTCATCGCCGAGGCCGCGTTCGCCGCCCTGCTCGGCGCCGTGATGGCCTCCGGACTGCTGCTCGGCGGGCACTTCTTCGTCCACAGCTGGCTGGCCGACCGGGTGCAGTTCATCCACTTCATCGGCCTGAGCTCGGTGCTGGCGGTGATACCGCTGCTGGTCGTGGTCGGTATGGGCATGGCCGGTATCGCGGCGTTCTTCACGCTGCGCAAGTACCTGAAGGTCTGACCCGGCTCCCACCGGCCGGCCTCCCGGCGGCCCCGGACGGCACCGCGCCGTCCGGGGCCGCCGCCGTTTCACCGTCAGCCGTTCCGGTACGGCGGGCTCCGCGCGGTGTCTAGACTCCGATGCCATGCCAGAAACTCCGCGAAGGGCACGTCAGGCGGTCACCCTCAGCCTGGTGTTCGGCGCCGTGCTGCTGGCCGGGGCCGCCACCGGTGCCTGGGGCGACCCGGGCGCGCCGCCGCACCGCCCGGCAGCCGCCCCGGCCGGGGCGGGCTTCGCGACCGGCCAGGACCCGGCCGGCACGACCCTCTCCGAGCAGCAGGCCGAGCATCTGATCGGCGTCAACGGCGACCGCTGGGGCGCCTATTACAGCGCGCAGGAGTACGCCGAGTTCAGCCAGGGCCTGGACGGCCGCTACCTCGGGGTGGGCCTCTCGGTCGGCCGCGGTCAGGACGGCGTCACCGTCGTCTCCCAGGTGCAGCCGGCCGGCCCGGCCGCCGCGGCCGGGATCGCCCCCGGCGACCGGCTGCTGCGGATCGACGCCGACCCGGCCGACCGGCTGCCGGTCACCGAGGTGGTCGCCCGGCTGCGCGGGCGCGAGGGCGAGCGCCAGGCCGGCTCGGAGGTCACCCTCGCCGTCCGGCGCGGCGACGGCGAGGTCCGCGAACTGCGGCTGCGCCGGGCCCTGCTGGACACCCAGCAGGTCACGGTGGAGCGGTTGGACAAGGGCGTCGTCCGGATCACCGTACGGGCCTTCACCAGCGGGGTGGCCGAACAGGTGCGCGCCGCGGTGCGCACCGCGCACGCCGGGGTGGTGCTCGACCTGCGCGGGAACTCCGGCGGCCTGGTCGAGGAGGCCGCCGGCACCGCCGCCGTCTTCCTCGACGGCGGCCCGGTCGGCTCCTACCAGGAGCGCGGCGGGACCCGCGAACTGACCGCGCCGCCCGGCGGCGACCAGCGCACCCCGCTGGTGGTGCTGGTGGACGGCGGCACGATGAGCGCCGCCGAACTGCTCACCGGCGCCCTCCAGGACCGCAGCCGGGCGGTGGTGGTGGGCGGGCGCACCTTCGGCAAGGGCACCGTCCAGCAGCCCAGCCGGCTCGCCGACGGCGCGGTGCTGGAACTGACCGTCGGCCGCTACTACACCCCGGCGGGCCGCTCCCCGGACGGCACCGGCCTGACCCCCGACGTGCCCGCGGCCGGCTCCGAGGACGCCGGCGCGCTGGCCCTGCGGGTGCTGGCGGGTCTGGGGACGCGGACGTAAAGGGGCTGCCCGACACCGGGTCGGGATGCGAGAATAATCGGCGTTATGGCAAAGGAAACCGGACAGAAGCTGATCGCGCAGAACAAGAAGGCGCGACACGAGTACACCATCCTCGACACCTACGAGTGCGGTCTCGTGCTCACCGGCACCGAGGTCAAATCACTGCGCGAGGGTCGGGCCAACCTGGTCGACGGCTACGCCTACGTCCAGAACCACGAGGCGTGGATCGACAACGTCTTCATCCCCGAGTACACCCAGGGGACGTGGACCAACCACGCGGCACGGCGCAAGCGCAAGCTGCTGCTGCACAAGCTGGAGATCCACAAGATCGAGGCCAAGGTGCGGGACGCCGGCCACACCCTGATCCCGCTCTCGCTCTACTTCAAGGACGGCCGGGTGAAGCTCGAACTCGCGCTCGCCGTCGGCAAGAAGCTGTACGACAAGCGGCAGACGCTGCGCGAGAAGCAGGACACCCGCGAGACGGCCCGCGCGGTGGCGGCGGCCCGGCGACGCCAGGGTTAATCCGCTGGACCCCCGCTGGTCGTCTCGCGTACTATGGCGCCAGCAACACGGTACGGGTCGGGTCACCGCCCGCCGAGCTGTTTCTCAACAAAACATGGGGATGATCGGTTTCGACAGGGGATGTCGAAACAGGAGAAGCGAGCCGAGGAACGCGGCAATGATCTCGTTAACCATCTGTCGCAAAAAAATAATCGCCAACACTAAGCGCGATTCCCAGCAGTTCGCTCTCGCTGCCTAATAAGCACCGATAGCGCTTGGGTGTCAGACCGGGGAGTTCCCGACCCGGACCCTGGCATAATCTAGGGAACTCAACCGTCCGCCCGGGCTGCGAGGGCGGATGGGAAATCAAACAGCAGCTGGGCCTGTTGGCGGCTTGTCCGCGTGACCGCCAGGGCCGAGAAAATCACAGCGGACTGCGCTCGGAGAAGTCCTGAATCCACTCCACTGGACCCGGGTTCGATTCCCGGCATCTCCACCACCCCATGTTTGACACCATGAAGGCCGCCCTCCAGCCGGAGGGCGGCCTTCGTCGTGCCCGGCCCGTCCGTCGGCGCCCCACCAGTACCCCACCCGACGCCCTGCCCGCCGGCGCCGCGGCAGGCGGTGCAGCGCGGACAAGGGTCGGCGGCGTAGGATTTTCCGTCCGCTCATTTCTCCGAGCCGGATCCACCCACCGCAGGACGTACGTCAGGGGGCTTCTTGGGCGCGCACGGCTCAACCCAGTACTCCGCCGCAACCACCGAGGCCATGCAGAGCAACACGGACACCGCCACCGCCACCACCGGCGCCGCCACCGATGGGGACACCATCCGCGAACGCGAGATCGCCGGCGAACAGCGCCACCTCGACACCGTCTACCACCGCCTGGAGGAGAAGCTCGCCGAAGCCGAGTACATCCTGGAGGACGCCGCCAAGCGGGTCCACGTCGGCACCCCCGGCGCGCTCGCCGAGCGCGACGCCCAGGTCTACCGGGCCGGCGCCCACCTCCAGCGGCTCAACAACGAGTTCGAGGACTTCCTCTTCGGCCGGATCGACCTCCAGCGGCCCGACGCCCCGGAGGAACACGGCATCCCCTCCAACACCCCCTTCGACCCGGCCGACCCGGCCGTCGCCGAGACCCTGCACATCGGCCGGCTCGGCGTGCTGGACGCCGAGTACGGCCCGCTGGTGATCGACTGGCGGGCTCCCGCCGCCGCGCCGTTCTACCGCTCCACCCCCCTGGAGCCCGGCCGGGTCATCCGCCGCCGGGTGATCCGCTCCAAGGGCCGCAAGGTGATCGGCGTCGAGGACGACCTGCTGCGCCCCGACCTCACCCCCACCCTGGACGGCCACGAGCTGGCGGTGGTCGGCGACGGCGCGCTGATGGCCTCGCTGGGCCGGGCCCGCAGCCACTCGATGCGCGACATCGTCTCGTCCATCCAGAAGGAACAGGACGAGGTGATCCGCGCCGCCGCGGCCGGTGCCACCCTGGTCACCGGCGGCCCCGGCACCGGCAAGACCGCCGTCGCCCTGCACCGCGCCGCCTTCCTGCTCTACCAGGACCGCCGCCGCTACGCCGGGGGCATCCTGGTGGTCAGCCCGACGCCGCTGCTGGTCTCGTACACCGAGGGCGTGCTGCCCTCGCTCGGCGAGGAGGGCCAGGTCGCCATCCGCGCGGTCGGCTCGCTGGTGGACGGCATCGAGGCGGACACCTACGACACCCCGGAGGCGGCCCGGGTCAAGGGCTCGGCCCGGATGACGCAGCTGCTGCGCCGGGCCGCCCGGGCCGCGCTGGAGCTGGGCGCGCCGCAGGAGCTGAAGGTGGTCGCCCGCGGCGAGGTGCTGCGGCTGGACGCGGGCCGGCTCAAGGGGGTGCGCGGGAACGTCATCGGCTCCGGCGGCACCCCGCTGAACCTGCTGCGCCCGCGCGCCCGCCGGCTGCTGCTGGACGCGCTCTGGCAGGAGGCCACCCGCCACCTGCCCAGGCCCGCCGACCACTACGCGCGCGAGCAGCGCCAGGAGGAGAAGGAGTCGTTCGACGACTACGTCTCGGACGAGGCGCCGTTCCTGGACTTCCTGGACGCCTGGTGGCCCGCGCTGACCCCGCGCCGGGTGCTCGGCACGCTCCGGCAGCCCCGGCACATCAACCGGACCGCCCGCCGCGCCGTGACCCCGGAGGAGGCGAAGGTGCTGGCCGCGTCCTGGCGGCACCTCTCGGACCGCGGCGAGGGCGCGCTGTCCGCGCACGACGTGGCGCTGGTGGACGAGCTCCGGGTGCTGCTCGGCGAGGCGGCCCGCCCGAAGGTCCGTGAGGTGGACGCGGTGGACCTGCTGAGCGGCCTGGACGAGGTCACCACCTTCGCCGACCGCAACTCCCGCCAGCGCGAGCGCGTGCCGGTCGAGCGGACCGAGTACGCGCACATCATCGTGGACGAGGCCCAGGACCTCACCCCGATGCAGTGGCGCATGATCGGCCGCCGGGCCCGGACGGCCACCTGGACGATCGTCGGGGATCCGGCGCAGTCCTCGTGGCCGTTCCCGCAGGAGGCGCAGTCCGCGCTGGACGAGGTGCTGTCCGGCAAGCCGCGCCGCCGGTACACGCTGACCGTGAACTACCGCAACCCGGCCGAGATCGCCGAGGTGGCGGCCAAGGTGCTGGCGCTGGCGGCGCCCGGGACGCCCTCGCCGAGCGCGGTGCGCGAGGTCGGGGTCGAGCCGCGCTTCGCGGCGGTCACCGACCCGTCCCCGGAGGCCTTCGGGGCGGCGGCCCGGGCCGAGCTGGAGCGGCTGCTCGCCGAGGTCGACGGCACCGTGGCCGTCGTCGTGCCGATGGACCGCCGGGCCGAGGCGGCCGGGTGGATCGAGGGGCTGGGCGGCCGCGCGGTGGCGCTGGGCAGTCTGGAGGCCAAGGGTCTGGAGTACGACGCGACGGTGGTGGCCGACCCGACCGGGATCGCCGGCGAGTCGGAGGCCGGCCTGCGGGTGCTCTACGTGGCGCTGACCCGGGCGACCCAGCGGCTGACCGTGCTCTCCGGCCCGGACGACCTGCCGGACGCGGCGGGCGTGCCCGCGCTGCTGCACGACTGAGCCGGCCTGCCCTGACGGCCGCTCAACGAGCGGGGCCCCCACCACCGGTGGGGGCCCCGCTCGTACGTTGATGACACCGACCCGCCATGCTCGCCTCGCGGCAAGTGGTCGCTCGAAGCGACTAAGGTTGGGCCCGGGGGCTTGGATCGAGCCGGTGTCCCGTCCAATGTAACGCATCGGCCGCCACGGGCAAGAAGAGCGGCCGGTCTTCTCGCGGCGCGTTCCGCCGGGTCCGGTGTCCGCTTGTCGGGTCCGCACACTCAATGCACGTTATTTCTGACTTCTCCCTGGCAGGTGCGACGATCGAGGTCTAACATGCGCTGCGTGCCGATTCAACATCTTGTTGAAACCCGACACCGTGTTGAACTGCGTTCGGCCCGCAGCCACCCTCAGTGGACGGAAGAAGGACGTCGATGGCGACGGTGCCCAGTGTCTCCAACTCGATCACGGTGCGGCTGGAGGTCCCGGCCAGCGGCAGTGCTGTCAGTGCGATCACCACGGCGGTCGAGTCCTCCGGTGGATCGGTCACCGGTCTCGACGTGACGGCCTCCGGCCTGGAGGCCCTGCGGATCGACGTGACGGTGGCCGCCTCCTCGGTCGCGCACGGCGAGGAGATCGTCGAGAAGCTCCGCGCGATCGACGGCGTGTCGATCGGCAAGGTCTCGGACCGTACCTTCCTGATGCACCTCGGCGGCAAGATCGAGATGTCGTCCAAGCTGCCGATCCGCAACCGTGACGACCTCAGCATGATCTACACCCCGGGTGTCGCCCGGGTCTGCATGGCGATCGCCGAGAACCCCGAGGACGCCCGCCGCCTGACCATCAAGCGCAACAGCGTCGCGGTGGTCACGGACGGCTCGGCGGTGCTGGGCCTGGGCAACATCGGCCCGGCGGCCGCGCTGCCGGTGATGGAGGGCAAGGCGGCCCTGTTCAAGCGCTTCGCCGGCATCGACGCCTGGCCGATCTGCCTGGACACCCAGGACACCGACGAGATCGTGGCCATCGTCAGGGCGATCGCCCCGGGCTTCGCCGGCATCAACCTGGAGGACATCTCCGCGCCGCGCTGCTTCGAGATCGAGGCCCGGCTGCGCGAGGCCCTGGACATCCCGGTCTTCCACGACGACCAGCACGGTACCGCGATCGTGGTGCTGGCGGCGCTCACCAACGCGCTCAAGGTGGTCGGCAAGGAGATCGGCGACATCCGGGTGGTGATGTCGGGCGCCGGCGCCGCCGGTACCGCGATCCTCAAGCTGCTGCTGGCGGCCGGCGTCGAGCACGCCACCGTGGCGGACGTGCACGGCGTGGTCCACCAGGGCCGTGACGACCTCAACGACTCGCTGCGCTGGATCGCCGAGCACACCAACCGCTCGGGCCGCACCGGCACCCTCAAGGAGGCCGTGGCGGGCGCCGACGTGTTCATCGGCGTCTCGGCCCCGAACGTGCTGGACGGCGACGACCTGGCCACCATGGCGACGGACGCGATCGTGTTCGCGCTGGCCAACCCGGACCCGGAGGTGGACCCGGCGGTCGCCCGGCAGACCGCCGCCGTGGTCGCCACCGGCCGCAGCGACTTCCCGAACCAGATCAACAACGTGCTGGTCTTCCCGGGCGTCTTCCGCGGCCTGCTGGACGCCCAGAGCCGGACGGTCAACACCGAGATGATGATCGCCGCCGCCCGGGCGCTGGCCACCACCGTCGCGGACGACGAGCTCAACGCCAACTACATCATCCCGAGCGTCTTCCACAAGGACGTCGCCAAGACGGTCGCCGCCGCCGTGCGCGACGCCGCGCTGGCCGGGGCCCAGGAGGACCCGGCGCCGTCCCGTCCCACCCCGGGCATCGTCGGCACGCTGGACACCGCGTCCTTCCCGGTCGTCAAGCTCTGACCGGGAGCGCGCCGGAGGTGTCGCGGATCGGTCAAATGACCGATTAGCGGCCTTACCCACCCAAGCCCGCCTCGAACCCTTGCGACACAAGGGCGAGGGGCGTGTTTGGGCTTGTCGTGCCTAGGGCGTACGGTAGCCCTGCACGGGGCAGGCGTGTCCGACAAGTACGGAACGTCCCCCTGGTCTTCCGGCGCGTCGTCCCGACCGCCGCCCGCGCCCGGTCCGCCGGAGCCGACGGAGCGTCATACCTCCGGCGGGTGGGCGTTGTTCGGGCGGTGAAGCCGGGGGCCCGATTGGCTTTCTCGGGGCAGGTCGGGGCAGGATTCGTATCCAGGCAGGCAGGCGGGCCTTTTCGACGGCACCGGCGCGCGGCACGGGGTACGAACCCGGCCTGCGACCACGCATTGCCTGAATGAGCACAGTGTGCGGACCTGCGGCCCATCCGGATGCCCCCGGAGGGAGCACCGTGTGGGCCCCCGCACACCGCAAGCGAACAGACCACAGGAGTACACATGAACCGCAGTGAGCTGGTGGCCGCGCTGTCCGAGCGCGCCGAGGTGACCCGCAAGGACGCCGACGCCGTTCTGGCCGCCTTCGCCGAGATCGTCGGCGAGGTCGTCGCCAAGGGCGACGAGAAGGTCACCATCCCCGGTTTCCTGACCTTCGAGCGCACCCACCGCGCTGCCCGCACCGCCCGCAACCCGCAGACCGGTGAGCCGATCCAGATCGCGGCCGGCTACAGCGCCAAGGTGAGCGCGGGCTCCAAGCTCAAGGAAGCCGCCAAGGGCGCCTGAGCAACCCCTTGAACGCCCGAGAGGCCGGGCTCCCCGTGAGGGGGGCCCGGCCTCTCGCCGTGGTGCGGGCCGGTCAGGCGTCGACCAGCTGCTCGTTGGGCAGCTCGACGTGGGCGCCGAGGTCGCGCAGCTTCTCCATGAAGTTCTCGTAGCCGCGGTTGATCAGGTCGATGCCGTGCACCGTCGAGGTGCCCTGGGCCGCCAGCGCCGCGATCAGGTACGAGAAGCCGCCGCGCAGGTCCGGGATGACCAGCTCGGCGCCGATCAGCTTGGACGGGCCGGAGACGACCGCGGAGTGCAGGAAGTTGCGGGCGCCGAAGCGGCACGGGGTGGCGCCCAGGCACTCGCGGTAGAGCTGGATGTGGGCGCCCATCTGGTTGAGCGCGCCGGTGAAGCCGAGCCGCGACTCGTACACCGTCTCGTGCACGATAGACAGGCCGGCCGCCTGGGTCAGCGCGACCACCAGCGGCTGCTGCCAGTCGGTCTGGAAGCCCGGGTGCACGTCCGTCTCCAGGGCGATCGCCTTGAGCTCGCCGCCCGGGTGCCAGAAGCGGATGCCCTCGTCGTCGACCTCGAACGCGCCGCCGACCTTCCGGAAGGTGTTGAGGAAGGTCATCATCTCCAGCTGGCGGGCACCGCGGACGTAGATGTCGCCCTTGGTGGCCAGCGCCGCGCAGGCCCAGGAGGCGGACTCCAGGCGGTCCGGCAGCGCGCGGTGGTTGTAGCCGGAGAGCTCGTCCACACCGGTGATCAGGATGGTCCGGTCGGTGCCCATCGAGATGATCGCGCCCATCTTCTGCAGCACGCAGATCAGGTCGACGATCTCCGGCTCGATGGCCGCGTTGCGCAGCTCGGTGACGCCCTCGGCGAGGACGGCGGTGAGCAGCACCTGCTCGGTGGCGCCGACCGACGGGTAGGGCAGCTCGATCCGGGTGCCGCGCAGCCGCTGCGGGGCGACCAGGTAGGTGCCCTGCGGGTGCTTCTCGATCGAGGCGCCGAACTGGCGGAGCACCTCGAAGTGGAAGTCGACCGGGCGGCCGCCGATGTCGCAGCCGCCGAGGCCCGGGATGAAGGCGTGGCCGAGGCGGTGCAGCAGCGGGCCGCAGAACAGGATCGGGATGCGTGAGGAGCCCGCGTGCGCGTCGATGTCCGTGACGTTGGCGCTCTCCACGTGGGAGGGGTCGAGGATCAGCTCGCCGTCCTCGTCACCGGCGCGCACGGTCACGCCGTGCAGCTGGAGCAGGCCGCGAACCACCTTGACGTCGCGGATGTCCGGGACGTTGCGCAGTCTGCTGGGGCCCTGTCCGAGGAGGGCGGCGACCATGGCCTTGGGTACCAGGTTCTTCGCACCGCGGACGCGGATCTCGCCTTCGAGCGGGTTTCCGCCGTGGACCAGCAGGACGTCGTCGGTCATCGTTCTCGCAATCCGGGGTGCCAGAGGAGTGGGTGGGGCTCCGGTCAGAGAGCCGGCGGTGGACCGGTCGTACGGGCGCGTTCGGGCCCCCGGCGTGACCGAGTCGGCACCGTAAAAGGGCGTCCACCATCAGTAGATGGTAGTAGGCGTGCGGCTGGTTCCCGCCTGCCTCTCCCGTGATGGTGCTCTCTCGGGGTGGTGTTCCGCCCGCCGACACGTCCGTACGGGTGTTCGTCGGGCCCTGTGGTGTTTCGTGTTGCGGTGTCCGCCCCCGGCGGTTCTGCGGGATCATGTGAGGCATGACGGCGGCCCATTCGCACGGAGGACGGTCCCACACCGGCCGTTTGCTCGTCGCGACCCCCGTGCTCACCGACCCGAACTTCGCCCGGGCGGTGGTGCTCCTCCTCGACCACGACGCCGAGGGGGCGCTCGGCGTCGTCCTCAACCGGCCGACGCCGGTGGAGGTGGGCAGTGTGCTGGACGGCTGGGGCCGCCTGGTCGGGCAGCCGGCGGTGGTCTTCCAGGGCGGGCCGGTGGCCCTGAACTCGGCGCTGGGCCTCGGGGTGGCGCCGGGGGAGCCGGGGACCGGGGAGCCGCTCGGCTGGCGGCGGGTGCACGGTGCGATCGGCCTGGTGGACCTGGAGGCGCCGCCCGAGGTGATGGCCGGCGAGCTGGGCGCGCTGCGGATCTTCGCCGGGTACGCGGGCTGGTCGCCGGGGCAGCTGGAGGCGGAGCTCGACGGCGGCGCCTGGTACCTGGTGGACTGCGAGCCGGGTGACATCTCCAGCCCCGAGCCGGAGCGGCTCTGGCGCGCGGTGCTCCGCCGCCAGCGCGGCCCCCTGGCGCTGCTGGCGACCTACCCCGAGGACCCCACGCTGAACTGACGTGCGACCGCCCCGGCGCCGTACTGGCCCGCTTTCCCGGGGCCCCCATAGACTTGGCACCCATGAGCACTCTTGAGCCCGAGCGCGGCCTCGGCACCGGCACCCTGGTCGAGCCCGTCCCCCAGGTGTCCCACGGGGACGGCGACCACGAGCGCTTCGCGCACTATGTCCAGAAGGACAAGATCATGGAGAGCGCGCTCTCCGGCTCGCCCGTGGTGGCGCTCTGCGGCAAGGTCTGGGTGCCCGGGCGCGACCCGAAGAAGTACCCGGTCTGCCCGATGTGCAAGGAGATCTACGACGGCATCGGCAAGCCGCAGGACGGCAAGGACGGCGACGGAAAGTAGTTCCGCCCGGTCTGGACCATTTTGCAAAATGCTCCATGAATGGTCTATGCCAGTCGGCCCGGCGCGGGCAGGATGGCGGAATGGACCTCATTCCCGCACCACTGAGTGCCGTCCGTCGCCCGGACGAGGACTTCCCCCTCGACCACACCACCACCCTGACCGCGCCGCCCGCGCTCGCCGACGCCGAGCAGTGGCTGCGCACCTCGCTGACCGCCGCCACCGGCCTGCCGTTCGGGCCGGGGCGGTCGGGTGAGGGCGTCGAGTTCGTTCACGACGGGACGCTGGGCGCCGAGGCGTACCGGATCTCGGTGCGTCCCGGCCACGCCGTGGTCACCGCCGGCGGTCCGGCCGGCGCCCTCTGGGGCGCCCAGACGCTGCGCCAACTGCTCGGTCCGGACGCCTACCGCCGCGCCCCGCTGCGCCGCACCGGCTGGGTGCTCCCCGGCGCGGACATCGAGGACGCCCCCCGCTTCGGCTGGCGCGGCGCGCTGCTGGACGTCTCCCGGCACTTCCTGCCCAAGGCGGACGTGCTGCGCTTCCTCGACCTGCTCGCCGCGCACAAGCTCAACGTGCTGCACCTGCACCTGACCGACGACCAGGGCTGGCGGGTGGAGATCAAGCGCTACCCGGCGCTCACCGAGCGGGGCGCCTGGCGCGAGCGCTCGATGGTCGGCTACCGGCTCGGCAACCGTCGTGACGACCGCCCGCACGGCGGCTTCTACACCCAGGACGACCTGCGCGAGATCGTCGCGTACGCCGCCGGACGGGGGATCACCGTCGTCCCCGAGATCGACCTGCCCGGCCACACCCAGGCCGCCATCGCGGCCTACCCGGAGCTGGGCAACACCGACGTGGTGGACACCTCGGCGCTGGGCGTCTGGACCGACTGGGGCGTCAGCCGCAACGTGCTCAACGTCTCCGAGGGCACCATCCGCTTCTTCGAGGGGGTGCTGGAGGAGGTCCTGGAGCTCTTCCCGTCCGAGTTCATCCACCTCGGCGGCGACGAGTGCCCCAAGGAGCAGTGGAAGGAGAGCGCGGCCGCCCAGGCGCGGATCGAGGAGCTCGGCCTGGCCAACGAGGACGAGCTGCAGAGCTGGGTCATCCGGCACTTCGACGGCTGGCTGGCCGAGCGCGGCCGCCGGCTGATCGGCTGGGACGAGATCCTGGAGGGCGGCCTGGCCCCCGGCGCCGCCGTCTCCTCCTGGCGCGGGTTCGGCGGCGGGATCGCCGCCGCCCAGGCCGGCCACGACGTGGTGATGTGCCCCGAGCAGCACGTCTACCTGGACCACCGGCAGGCCGCGGGCGAGGACGAGCCGATCCCGGTCGGGTTCGTCCGCACCCTGGAGGACGTCTACCGCTTCGAGCCGGTCCCGGCGCAGCTGGACGAGGTGGCGGCCCGGCGGGTGATCGGCACTCAGGCCAACCTGTGGAGCGAGTTCATGGACAGCGCCCGGGACATCGACTACCGGGCCTTCCCCCGGCTCGCGGCGTTCGCCGAGGTCGCCTGGTCCGCGCTGCCCACCGATCCGGCCGCGCGCGACTACCAGGCCTTCGAGCGCCGGCTCGACGGCCACCTGGCCGTGCTGGACGCGCTGGGTGTCGCGTACCGCCCGGCCGACGGGCCGTACCCCTGGCAGCGCTGGCCCGGAGTGGCCGGCCGCCCGATCGAGGGCCCGCCGCCGGCGGTGTGACCTTGGCGGCACCGCCCTTTGCGGACGGTGCCCGGGAACTTCTGAGTGGTCATCTGACGTCAAGAACAGATGAACATCTGCTCCGGTCCTGATCGGGCCGGAGCAGATACCGCCCGGTATCCGTCCCAATCGGGCAGTCCCGTTCGCCCGCCCCGAAATGATCATCGAGCATTGTGTGCCAGAGTTGCCCAACCCGGCCCGATCGCCCGTACCCTACGGGCCAGGCCGGGCTGCCGACGCGGACACCTCGGCCGAAGGCCGCGGGCGGCAGGCGATCGATGAGCAAGTGGAGCACGGTGGGACCCAGGTGAACCGGACGATCATGCTGCCGGCCTCCCTCGACGAGGCCGTCGACGCGCTGGCCGCCACCCCGGCCGCGGTACCGGTGGCCGGCGCCACCGACCTGATGGAGGCCGTCAACGCCGGACGGCTGCGCCCCGCCGCCCTGATCGGCCTCGGCCGGATCACCGAACTGCGCGGCTGGCGTTACGAGGACGGCGGCACCGCCGTCCTCGGCGCGGGGCTCACCCACGCCCGGATGGACCGCCCCGACTTCGCCGCGCTCATCCCCGCCCTGGCCGACGCGGCCCGCACCGCCGGGCCCCCGCAGGTGCGCAACGTCGGCACCCTGGGCGGCAACATCGCCACCGCCGCCCCGGCCGGCGACACCCTCCCGGTGCTCGCCGCGCTGGAGGCCAGCGTCACCCTCGCCCGGGCCGGCTCCACCCGCGAGGTGCCGGTCAGTCACCTGCTCACCGGGCTCGACCCGCTGCGCCCCGGCGAACTGCTCACCTGGGTGCGCGTCCCGCTGCTGCACGCCCCGCAGGTCTTCCTCAAGGCCACCGGCCGCAGCGGCCCGGCCCGTGCCACCGCCTCCGTCGCGCTCGTCCTCGACCCGGCCCGGCGCGCCGTGCGCTGCGCCGTCGGCGCGGTCGCCCCGGTGCCGCTGCGCCCGCTGGAGGCCGAGGCCTGGGTGGCCGGCTGCATCGACTGGGACGGCAGCCGCGAGATCGATCCCGCCGCGACGGCCGCCTTCGGCGAGTACGTGGCCGCCGCCTGCGTACCCGACAGCTACGGCGCCGAGGGCGCCTGGGAGGCCGTGACCGAGGGGCCGAGCGCGGCCGCCGTTCGGCTGCGGCGTACCGTATCGGTGCTGGCCCGCCGGGCACTGGGAAGGGCGCTGAAGTGACCACAGACCCCCTTGAGACCCTCGACGCGGGCCTCCTCGACCACGCCCCCCAGGTCAGCCGCGAGCTGCGCCCCTGCGCCTCGTACACGCTGCGGGTCAACGGCTTCGAACGGCCCGTCACCGACGCCTGGATCGGCGAGAGCCTGCTCTACGTGCTGCGCGAGCGGCTCGGTCTGGCCGGCGCCAAGGACGGCTGCGAACAGGGCGAGTGCGGTGCCTGCTCGGTGCAGGTGGACGGCCAGCTGGTGGCCGGCTGCCTGGTGCCCGCCGCGCTGGCCGCGGACAGCGAGATCAACACCGTCGAGGGCCTGTCGGCCGGCGGCGCCGCCAGCGACGTCCAGCAGGCGCTGGCCGAGTCCGGCGCGGTGCAGTGCGGCTACTGCACGCCCGGCATGGCGATGGCCGTGCACGACCTGCTCCAGCGCAACCACCGGCCCACCGACGTCGAGGCCCGGCAGGCGCTCTGCGGCAACCTCTGCCGCTGCACCGGCTACCGGGGCGTGCTGGCCGCCGTCCAGAGCATCGCCGACGCGCGCGCGCTGGAGGCCGAGCAGGCGGAGGACGCGCAGGCCGCCGCCGGGGAGGCAGCGGCCGCCGCGGTCCCGGCCCCGGGTGCGGCCTCGGTCGCGGGCGAGCCCGCCGGGGGCCCCGAACCGGCCGCGCCGCCGACCCCGTCCGCCGAGGCCGCACCGCCGGCCGGCGACCTGCCGGTGTACACGGACGCCGACGCCTGGATCGAGCACGTCCCGCAGCCCCCCGCCGAGGAGACCCCGACCACCGCCGGGACCGGCGTCGGCCTGCCGTACGGCACCCCCGACGGCCAGGGCGGCTACGACAGCGGCGTGTACGACACCGCCGTGCTGTCGCCCGTCCAGGGCATCCCCGCCCAGGCCGCCGACGGGGCGGGCTACTACCCGCAGCAGGGCTACCCCGCGCCGTACCGGGGCGCCCCGGCCCAGGACGCCTACCCGCCCGGCGGCTACCCACAGCATCCCGGCTACGGCACCGCCACCGGGTACGACGGCCCCGTGTACGAGTCCACCCCCGCGCACGGCACCGCCTTCGACGGCACGCCCGCGCACGGCACGCCGTACGTCCCCACGCCCCCGCACGGCGTCCCGGCCGAGGGCACCGCCCCGGCCGGCGTCCCGTACGGCGCCACCCCCGCCCACGGCATCCGGCTCCCCGAGGACGACCACGCATCATGACGTCGCCTACCGACATCGGCGCAGCAACCCAGCAGGACGGTGACGAGGGCGGCGCACCGGAGCCGTTCGGGCTGGGCAGCTCACCGCTGCGCAGCGACGCGCTGCCCAAGGCGCTCGGCATCTACCCGTACGCCGCCGACCTCTGGGCCGAGGGCCTGCTCTGGGGCGCGGTGCTGCGCTCGCCCCACCCGCACGCGCGGATCAAGGGCGTCGACACCTCGGCCGCGCTCGCGCTGCCCGGCGTGCACGCGGTCGTCACCGCCGCCGACCTGCCGGCCGGTCCGGACGGCAGCCCGGACGGCGCCCCGGCCGGGCCGATCGTCGCCGACCGGCCGATCCTGGCCGCCGGGGTGGTCCGCCACCACGGTGAGCCGGTCGCCGCCGTCGCCGCCGACCACCCCGACACCGCCCGGCTCGCGGTCGGTCTGATCGCCGTGGAGTACGAGCCGCTGGAGGCGGTCACCGACCCGGAGCAGTCCTTCACGGCCGCCGCGCTGCACCCGGACGGCAACCTCTTCCGTCACCTGCCGCTGCGCAGCGGCGACCCGGACGCGGTCGGCGAGATCGTCGTCGAGGGCCTCTACCAGGTCGGCCGGCAGGACCCGGCACCGCTCGGCGCCGAGGCAGGCCTGGCCGTGCCCCGCCCGGACGGCGGGGTCGAACTGCACCTGTCCTCCACCGATCCGCACGGGGACCGCGACCGCACCGCCGGCTGCCTCGGCCTGGAGCCCGACCGGGTCCGCCTGGTGGTCACCGGCGTGCCCGGCGCCACCTCCGACCGCGAGGATCTCTCCTTCCAGGTCACCCTGGCGCTGCTGGCGCTGCGCACCGGCCGGCCGGTGAAGATGACCCTCACCCGCGAGGAGTCCTTCCACACCCACACCTCCCGGCACCCGGCGCTGCTGCGCTACCGCCACCACGCGGACGCCGAGGGCAAGCTGGTCAAGGTCGAGGCGCAGATCCTGCTGGACGGCGGTGCCTACGCGGACGTCTCGGCCGAGGCGCTGGCCGCCGCGACCGCCTTCTCGGTCGGCCCGTACGTCTGCCCGAACGTCTTCGTGGACGCCTGGGCGGTGCGCACCAACAACCCGCCGGCCGGCCGGATGCGCGGCGAGGGCGCCCTCCAGGCCTGCTTCGCCTACGAGTCGCAGCTGGACCAGCTGGCCGCGCGGGTGGGCGTGGACCCGGTCGAGATCCGCCGCCGCAACGCGATGGCCACCGGTGACCCGATGCCCACCGGACAGGCCGTCACCTGCCCCGCGCCGGTGGCCGCGCTGCTGGACGCCGTCTCCAAGGAGCCGCTGCCCGCGCTGCCGGTGGACGACCCGAACGCCGAGTGGCTGCTCCCGGGCGGTCCGGGCGGCGCGGGGGACCCGGCGGCGGTGCGGCGCGGTATCGGCTACGCCGTGGGCATGGTGCACATGCTGGGGGCCGAGGGCGAGGACGAGGTCTCCACCGCGACGGTGCGGGTCAGCGGCGACCACGCCACGGTGATCTGCGCGGCCGTCGACTCCGGGCAGGGCTTCGCCACCCTGGCCCGGCAGATCGTGCAGTCGGTGCTGGGCGTCAGCGAGGTCTACATCGCGCCGGCCGACAGCGACCAGTCGATCGCCGGGCCCTCGGCCCGCGGCCGGCACACCTGGGTCTCGGGCGGTGCGGTCGAGCGGGCCGCGCTGATGGTCCGCCACCAGCTGCTCCATCCGATCGCCGCCAACTTCGGGATGTCGGTGGAGCTGCTGCAGATCTCCGACGGCAAGATCACCTCCTATGACGGGGTGCTCGGCATGCCGGTCGCCGAGGCGCTGGAGGGCAAGGAGCTCTGGGCCACCGCGCAGTGCCGTCCGCACCCCACCGAGCCGCTGGACGAGGCCGGGCAGGGCGACGCCTTCGTCTCCATCGCGTTCTGCGCGATGCGGGCGGTGGTGGACGTGGACATCGAGCTCGGCGCGGTCCGGGTGGTGGACATGACCGTCGCCCAGGACGTCGGCCGGGCGCTCAACCCGCGGCAGATCGAGGACCGGATCGAGGCGGGGGTGGCGCAGGGCGTGGGCCTGGCCCTGCTGGAGGACCTGCGGACCGAGGGCGGCCTGCTGGTCAACCCCTCGCTCACCGGTTACCGCCTGCCGACCGCGCTGGACACCCCCGAGGTGCGGATCGCCGCCCTGGTGGAGGAGCGGGACGTGGTCGCCACCTTCGGCGCCAAGGCGGTCAGCGCGGCCCCCGCGGTGGTCGCCCCGGTCGCCGTCGCGGCCGCCGTACGGGCCGCCACCGGGCTGCCGGTCGGCCGGCTCCCGATCCGTCCCGAGGACGCCACCACCGCCTGACGCCCCGGGGCGGAAATCCGACCGGTTTTCCGCCCCCGGCGTGATTCCCGGGGCGTAATTTTCGAAAAATGCACGACGAATTGCCGGCCGGTGAATTTCTCGCCGGTCGGCAATTCGTTTCTGGGAGGCCATGACGGGAATCGAACCCGTGTACACCGCTTTGCAGACGGTTCCCTAAGCCACTCGGGCACACGGCCGTGGGGTGGAGCTGTGCGTGCGATCAGACGCAACAGCGACAGGCGCGACAACACCGGGGAGCGGCGACACAGGTGCGGGGCGCGAGGGCCGCCGTCTTCCTGTTCATGTCCGACTCCTGTCGTCGTTCGCCGTGTTGGTGAATTCATCATGGCGGAATACCGGGCGGGCCGTCAATATCCTTTTGTAAATTCCGTGTGGCGGCTCGTGCTACGGTCGAGGGCAGGTGGCCGCCACGCGACCGCCCCGGACGAGCGCGTCGTACCCGGTCAGGACAAGACGGCGCAGTACAGCGGCAACCCGGCCGCTGCCGACTGCGGAGGTCCGACCGTCATGGCCTGGCTCGTTCTGATCATTTCCGGCGTCCTGGAGACCGTCTGGGCGGTGGCCCTGGAATCGTCCAAGGGCTTCTCCCGGCTCGTCCCCAGCCTCGTCTTCGGTGTCGCCCTGCTGCTGAGCATGGGCGGCCTGGCGTACGCGATGCGGTCCATCCCGATCGGTACGGGGTACGCCGTCTGGGTGGGGATCGGTGCGGTCGGTACGGCGCTGTACGGGATGGCGGTGCTGGGGGACGCCGCCACCCTGGCGCGGATCGGCTGCCTGCTGCTGATCGTCTCCGGTGTGGTCGGCCTGAAGGTGCTGCACTGAGCCGGCGGCCCGCCGGGCGGGGCACGCCCTAGGTCCATCGCCGTAGGCGATCACCCGACCAAAGTCAGGGGTCACGCGGGTGGACGAGCCTTACGATGTTTCGTATGACCACTGCATCCCCCACCTCGGTCGACTCCGCCCCGATACCCCCCGCAGAGCACCCGGCCGACGGGGATCCCGGAGGCGGGGTGCTCAGCGGGGGGTATCGGGCGCTGACCCTGGGGATCGTCTCCGTGGTCCTGCTCCTCGCCTTCGAGGCGACGGCCGTCAACACCGCGATGCCGGTGGCGGCCCGGCAGCTGAACGGCCTGGAGCTCTACGCCTTCGCCTTCTCGGGGTACTTCACCACCACGCTGTTCGCCCTGGTCGTCTCCGGCCAGTGGTGCGACAAGCGCGGCCCGTTGCAGCCGCTGTTCACCGGCATCGCGGTGTTCGGCGCGGGCCTGGTGGTCGCCGGGGCGGCGCCGGGGATGTGGATCTTCGTGAGCGGCCGGGCGATCCAGGGCCTGGGCGGCGGGCTGGTGATCGTCGCGCTCTACGTGGTGGTCGGCCGTGCCTACCCGGAGCGGCTGCGGCCGGCCGTGTTCGCGGCCTTCTCCTCGGCCTGGGTGCTGCCCTCGATCGTCGGCCCGGTGGTCTCCGGCGCCGTCACCCAGCACCTGGGCTGGCGCTGGGTGTTCCTGGCCGTTCCGGCGCTGATCCTGCTGCCGCTGGCGGTGATGGGCCCGGCGCTGCGCCGCTCCGAGCGGGAGCAGCCGGTGCTCAAGGGCGCGGACTTCGACCGCCGCCGTACCCGGCTGGCCGCGATGGCCGCGCTCGGCGCCGGCCTGCTGCAGTACGCGGGCCAGCGGCTGGACCTGATCGGGCTGGTCCCGGCGGTGGCCGGGGCGGCGCTGCTGCTGCCCGCCGTACTGGGGCTGCTGCCGACCGGGACGCTGCGGGCCGGGCGCGGGCTACCGACGGTGATCCTGCTGCGCGGGGTGGCCGCCGGGGCGTTCTTCGCGGCCGAGGCGTTCATCCCGCTGATGATGGTCACCCAGCGGGGTCTCTCGCCGACGCTGGCCGGGCTGACCCTGACCAGCGGCGGTCTCTCCTGGGCGCTCGGGTCCTGGCTGCAGGGCCGGCCGGGAGCGGAGCGGTACCGGGAGACGATGATCCGGGCCGGCTTCCTGCTGACGGCGGTGGCGATCGCCGGTGCGGCCCTGGTGCTCGTCCCGGCGGTGCCGGTCTGGGTGGCGGCGGCGGCCTGGGGCGTCGGCGGCATCGGCATGGGCCTGACGGTCGCCAGCGTCAGCGTGCTGATGATGCGGCTGTCCACGCCGGAGGACGCCGGTGCCAACTCGGCCTCGCTGCAGATGAGCGACGCGCTCGGCAACGTGCTGCTGGTCGGCCTGGCCGGGGTGCTGTTCTCGGCGCTGGGCGGCGGGTCGGTGGCCGCCGCCCACGAGGGTGCCGAGGGTACCGGCTCGGCCGGCGCCTTCGCGGTGATCTTCCTGACCATGACCGGGGTGGCCCTGCTGGGCGCCCTGGTCTCCGGCCGGGTCCGCCGCGCGGCGGACGCCTGATCAGCCGGCCGCGGCCGGGGCGACGGCGCCGAGGAAGGTCTCCCAGCCCCCGGCCGGCGACTGGCCGACGGCGAGGCCCTGCAGCTTGCGCAGCACCGCCGGGTCCTGGGCGTCCAGCCAGTCCACCAGCTGGCGGAAGGAGACCAGCCGGACCTCGGGCTTGTCGGCGACGGCCTTGAGCACGTCCTCGACGGCGTTCATGTAGACGCCGCCGTTCCACTGCTCGAAGTGGTTGCCGATGATGTACGGCGCCCGGTTGGTGGTGTAGGCCCGTTCGAAACCCATCAGGTAGGCGTCGCGGGCCTGCTGCTGGTACGCCGGGTGGAGCGAGGCGTCGGCCTTGGTGTTGCTGCCGGACTGGTTGAACATGATGTTGTAGTCCATCGACAGCACCTGGAAGGTGTGCCCGGGGAAGGGGATGGACTGCAGCGGCAGGTCCCACAGCGCGCCGCCCTGGATCTTCTGCGGCCAGATCTGCGTCCCGTTCCCGCTGCTGTCGTACCGCCAGCCGCGCTTGACGGCGGTCGGCAGCAGATTGCGCTGGCCCTCCAGACAGGGGGTGCGGCTGCCGATCAGTTCCTTGCGGTAGTCGAAGGGCAGCGCCGGCAGGTCGGTGAAGCCGGTGTTGGTCCGCCAGTTGGTGACGAAGTCCATCGCCTGCTGGATCTCGCTGTCCCACTCCTCGGGCGACCACGCGCTGACACCGGTGGAGCCGCAGAAGTGCCCGTTGAAGTGGGTGCCGATCTCGTGGCCCTCCAGCCAGGCCGCGTGCAGGTTCTCCAGCGTGTCGTGGATGTGCCGGTCGGTCAGGTAGCCGATGTCGGAGGCGCCGGCCTTGTGCTGCGGCGGCCGGTAGAGGTCCTTCTTGTCCTCGGGCAGCAGGTAGAGGCCGCTCAGGAAGAAGGTCATCGAGGCGTCGTGCTCCCGCGCGAGCCGGCGGAAGCGGCCGAACAGGCCGTTGTCCAGTTCGCCTGCGCCGTCCCAGGAGAACACCACGAACTGCGGCGGGCGCTCGCCGAGCCCGAGCCGCTCGGGGACCGGCTGGTTCGGCTGGGCGCCGGTGTTCGAGGTCGAGCCGTCGCCGATCAGGACGGCGGGCTGTTCGGCGTCCGCGGCCGGGGCCGCGTTCTGCTTCGCCACCGGGCTGTCCGGCACCGGCACCGGGGTGGCTGACGGCGCGCCCACGGCGCCGTCGTTCGCGCCGCAGCCGGCCGCGAGACCCGCGGCGGTGGCGGCGCCGGCGGCGAGCAGGGCGCGGCGGGAGAGAGCGTCCATGGTCACTCCGTTCATGAGGCGTGTGACAGGCGTGCGACAGGCCGGCGGTACGTCCGGTCGGACAAGTGGGGTGATAGCCGCGCGGCCCGGGTCAGCATGGCATGGGTGCACGACCGGTCGGTGATTCACCGCGAACGGGCGCAAGTGATCGCCTGAATGATGCAACCGGACCGGTGTCCGGAACTGTCGATGGTCATGCGGTGTCGTTCCGCCCGTCGGCGCTCTCGCTCGGTGACCACACCCCTACGCGGCGCAGTATTCCGTCCGCTGGACCTGCCGATCGGGGGGCGCGATACGACCGTCGTATGGATGTGCCTTAAGGTCCGATCCGGTTGAATTGTTCTCAGGAAACTCCCAGGAACGGTCAGATCGTCAGCAGAGGGGAGCGCCGGTTGGGCGCCCAGCAGAGCAGGAGCCCGTGGCCGGGCGCCTTGGCGGCCGGCGCCGCCCTGGTGTTCGGCGCCTGGCTGCTGCACGGCGGCGGCTCCGGCGAGCTCCCGCCGGCCCCCGGCACCGGACAGGCCCTCTCCGGCTTCGCCCCGGTCTCCGTGGTACCTCCGCTCGGCCCCTCCGCCCCCACCCGGATCCGCATCCCCGCCGTCAGGCTCGACGCGCCCGTCACCGGCCTCGGCCTGGACCGCGACGGCCACCTCCAGACGCCCCCGGAGACCGACCGCAACCTGGCCGGCTGGTTCCGCGGTGGTGCCACCCCCGGGCAGCGCGGCACCGCGATCATCGCCGGACACGTCGACAACAGGAGCGGGCCCGCCGTCTTCTACCGGCTGGGCGCCCTGCACCGCGGCGACCGGATCGAGATCGCCCGCGAGGACGGCGCCACCGCCGTCTACCAGCTCTACGCCATCGAAGTGCACGACCGAAAGGACTTCCCGGACGACCGGGTGTACCGCCAGGCCTCCGACGCGCAGCTACGGGTGATCACCTGTGGCGGCGGGTACAGCGAGGAGCACGGCTACGAGGGCAACGTCGTCGCCTACGGCTTCCTGGCCGACACCACTCGGCCGGGGAAGAACGCATGAACTCTGTCTCGCTCGCCGTCCGCTGGAACCCGATCGACTGGCCGCTGACACACGGTCCGATCCCGCACGCCGTGCTGGCCGCGGGCTGGGGGGCCCTGCTCGTGCTCGCGCTCTCCCGGAGCCGGGCCTGGTGGAAGCGCCGGCTGCCCGCCGCGCTGCTCGCCGCCGCGGCGCTGAGCCTGCTGCTGGACACCGTCGTCGACGGCTGGTGGCACCCCTTCCCCGAGGGGCTGCCCCGGTACGTGACCTGGTGGATCGCCATCGCGCTGCTCGGGCTCTGCCTGGCCGGCTTCCGGATGCCCTCGCTTCCCCGGCGCGGCAAGGCGCTGGCGGCGGTCGGCGGCATCCTGGTGCTGCTGATGGCCTCCTCGCAGGTCAACCGCGGCTTCGGCCAGTACCCGAGCGGCCGGGTCATGCTCGCGCCCTGGCTCTCCAAGACCCAGGAGCTGATCACCAGTAAGGACGCCAGGACGGTCGGTCCGCCGCCCGGCAAGGTGCTCGACGAGGTCTGGCAGGCACCGCCCGGGCTGCCCGCCAAGGGCACCGTCTCGGTCACGCCGATCCCCGGCCCCAAGTCCGGCTTCAAGGGGCGCGACGCGTACGTCTACCTGCCGCCCGCCTACCAGGCGAGCCCCCGGCCGCTGCTGCCCGTGGTCATCCTGATCACCGGTCAGCCCGGGAACCCGGGGGACTGGGTGCTCGGTGGCCAGGTGAACGAGGCGCTGGACGCCTTCGCCGCCGAACACCACGGCCTGGCACCGATCGTGGTGATGCCCGACCAGCTCGGCTCCATCTGGGCCAACACGCTCTGCATGGACTCCAGGATCGCCAACGTGCAGACCTACCTGGCCGTGGACATCCCCGACTGGGTCCACCAGAACCTCCAGGCCGCCAGGGGCCGGGGCTCCTGGTCGATCGGCGGCGCGTCCATGGGCGGCACCTGTGCGCTCCAGCTCGCCGTCAACGCCCCGGACGTCTACGGTTCCTTCCTCGACATGTCCGGACAGGAGGAGCCCACCCTGGGAACCCGTGAGCAGACCGTCGCGGCGGCCTTCGACGGGGACGCGGCGCGCTTCGACGCCGTCGACCCGTTGCAGGTGATGGCCCGTAAGCGCTTCCCGGACACGGCCGCCGCGATCGTCGTCGGCCGCACCGACGGCGAGTTCCGGCCGCAGCAGGAGAAGATCTACGAGGCCGTCACGGCCGCCGGGATGAAGGCGAAGTTCGACCTGATGCCGGGTGGACACGGCTGGGTGGTGTTCCGGCCCGGCATCGTCGACCAGTTGCCCTGGCTCGCCCAGCAGACCGGGCTGATCCGGTGATCCGGCTCGGCCCGGCGCCGGTCCTGGTCGACCAGCGTGAACGGGACCGCGACCGCGGCCACGCCCCGGACCGTGAACGGGAGCCCGACCACGCCCCGGTCACCGGTACGCCCGAGCCCCGGCCGCAGCGCGTCGGCCGGATCGCCGCCGTCCTGGGCGCGCGGCTGCGCGCCGCGCCGCTCACCCTGCTGCTGCTCGTCACGCTCTGGACGGTCGGCGCGGCCGGCGGCAGCCTGACCGGCGGGCCCTCGGCGCGGCTGCTGTCCCGGGCCGGCGTCGGCGTGTCCACCCTGGCCGAGGGCCGCTGGTGGACGCCGTTCACCTCGCTGTTCTGGTGCTCCGGCGTCAGCTCCTACGCCTTCGCCAGCCTGCTGCTGCTCCTGGTCGGCCCGGCCGCCGAGCGCCGGCTCGGACGGCTGCGGACCGCCGCCGTGCTGGTCGGCGGGCAGCTGCTCGGCACCCTGCTGGGCACCGGTCTGGTCGCGGCCGGCTCCCGGGCCGGCGAGCAGTGGACGGTCTCGGTCGCCGACCAGACCGCCATCGGTCCCGGCGCCGGTCTGTTCGCCCTGGCCGGGGTGCTCGGCTACCGCCTCACCGTGCTCTGGCGCCGCCGGCTGCACCTGCTGGTGGTGCTCGTCCCGCTGGTGATGACGCTGTACGTCGGGCACCTGCAGAGCGTCCAGCGGATCGCCGGCGCGCTGCTCGGCCTGGGCCTCGGCGCGCTGCTCTCCGAGGGCCGGCCGCACCTGCGCACGCACCGCTCCTCGCACACCGAGACCCGGGTGCTGGTCGCGTTCTGCCTGATCGCCGCCGCCCTCGGACCGCTGATCGCCTCGCTGTACGACAACGCCAGCGGACCGTTCAACACCTTCTCCGAGCTCTACTTCTCGCACCGGCTCACCCCCGACGAGGTCGCGGACTTCTGCGCGCTCTCCGCCCACGACTGCGCCCGCGCGCACGCCGTCGAGCGGCTCTTCGACACCCCGGGCCGGCTGATGGCAGCGCTCTTCCCGGCGCTGCTGCTGGTCCTCGCCGAAGGGTTGCGGCGGGGCCTGCGGCTCGCCTGGCGGATCACCGTCGCCACCGAACTGCTCTGGGTGGCGCTGCTGGTCTGGCTGTTCGCCGACTCCGGCACCGGCAACGGGGACGCGATGCAGTACTTCGTCGAGGCGCTGCTGCTGCCGCTGCTCACCACCGGACTGCTGCTGGCCACCCGCCAGCGCTTCCGCCTGCGGCTGCCGGGCAGGGTGCTGCTCCGGCTCACCGCCGCCGTCGGCGGCGCCGCGCTGGCCGCCTCGGCCGCGTACACCGGTCTCGGGCTCGCCGCGGCCGGCCAGTTCGAGCCGGGGGCGACCTTCCGCGGGCTGGTCTCCGGCCTGCCGGCCCAGTTCCTGCCGCCCGCCTACAACGACCTGCTGCCGGACTACCCGATCGCCGTCGGCCGGTTCGCCCGCCTGCTGGAGACGTACTGCGGGATGGCCTTCTGGGCGGTCGCGCTGAGCGCCCTGCTGGTGGCCTTCCGCCGGCCGGTGGTGCACGCGGCCGCCGAGGACGCCGCCCGGGCCAGGGCGCTGCTCACCGCGTACGGCGGCGGGACGCTGTCCTTCATCACCACCTGGGACGGCAACCACTACTGGTTCGACGAGGAGGGCCGGGCCGCCGTCGCCTACCGGGTGCTCTCCACCGTGGCGCTGACCACGGGCGACCCGTTCGGCGAGTCGGAGGCCCGGCGGCGGGCGGTGGCGGGCTTCGCCCGGTACTGCGACGCCCGGGGCTGGACCCCGTGCTTCTACAGCGTGACCCCGGAGACCAGGGCCGCCGCCGGGCAGCTCGGCTGGCGCTCGCTGCAGGTCGCCGAGGACACCGTGGTGGCGCTGCCCGAGCTGGCCTTCACCGGCCGCAAGTGGCAGGACATCAGGACGGCGCTGAACAAGGCCGGCAAGCAGGGCATCACCGCCGAGTGGTGGGCCTACCACGAGGTGCCGCTCGCCCTGAAGGACCAGATCCGCTCGATCTCGGAGGAGTGGGTCTCCGAGAAGGGCCTGCCGGAGATGGGCTTCACCCTCGGCGGGCTGGAGGAGCTGGACGACCCGGCGGTGCGGCTGCTGATCGCCGTCGACGGGGACCGCACCGTGCACGGGGTGACCAGCTGGATGCCGGTCTACGAGGCCGGGGAACCGGTCGGCTGGACGCTGGACTTCATGCGCCGGCGCTCGGACGGCTTCCGCGGGGTGACGGAGTTCCTGATCGCCTCCGCCGCGCTCGGCTTCAAGGAGGAGGGCGCGAGCTTCCTCTCGCTCTCCGGCGCTCCGCTGGCCCGTTCCGGGCAGGGCGGGGAGCCCACCGCGCTGCAGCGGATGCTGGACTGGATGGGCCGGGTGCTGGAGCCGGTGTACGGCTTCCGCTCGCTGCTCGCGTTCAAGGCGAAGTTCCAGCCGGAGTACCGGCCGATGTACATGGCGTACCCGGACCCGGCGGCGCTGCCCAGCATCACCCGGGCGATCGGCAAGGCCTACCTGCCGCACCTGACGGCGGCGCAGGGCGTCCGGCTGATGCGCCGGCTGTCCTCCTGAGGGCGGCGGGGCGGCGGCCCCGGCAGCGACGGCCTGGGCCCCTCCTGCCCGGCGGCGGGCGAGGAGGTGGGCCCCTCCTGCTCGATGGCGGGCGAGGAGGTGGGCCCCTCCTGCTCGATGGCGGGCGAGGAGGTGGGCCCCTCCTGGCCGATGGCGGGCAAGGAGGGAGAGCAGTGGGGGTGCTCCCGGCCGCCGGGCGGGGCTCAACCGAGCAGCTCGGCCAGCGCGCGGTCGGCGTCCAGGTGCAGGTGCTCCTCGCCCTCGGGGACGAGCAGCCGGCTGCGCCACAGGAAGCGCCGCAGGTCGGTGCTGTCGAACTGGATCAGCGCGGTGCCCTCGGGCGCGCGCAGCTCGACCATGGTGCGGCGGCCGAGCGCGGGCCGGATGTGCACGTCGCCGATGCCCGAGGGCAGCTCCAGGCCGGCCGTCAGCAGCTGGCGGGCGAAGACCCACTCGATGTCCTGGCCGCCGGTGTCGGGGCCGGGCCCGTCGGCCGGCTCGTCCAGCGAGAACTCGGCGGGGAAGGCCATCCGGACGGCGAGTGGGTCCTCCGGGCGGTAGGTCAGGGTGACCCGCAACCGGATGGAGCGGTGAGTGGAGATGATCAGGCGGGCGTGGACGATCTCTTCGGCGGCGGTGTACACGGCGGTTCCCTTCTCGTGGTGCGAGGCCGGCGGTGGCGACTGTGGAGGGTGGGGCGGCCTCACACCGGATGAGAGCGGGTGGGGTGGTCGCGATTACGCGGTTTCCCGGACCGATTCCAGTGATCCACGTCACATCGATTTCCGGCCGCGCGGGCCGCGCGGGGGCCGGGCCTGGGCGTCCCCGCGGCGCCGGGCCGGTACGCTGGACCGGTTGTCCGATCGCCGCCCGACCGCGGGCCGGGGCCGCAATACCGCCCCTGACCTGCGACGATCCCCCTCGGAGACCGTGAGTACTGCCGCCGCCTCCTCGATGCCCCTCTTCTCCGACGCGCACGAGTCGCACGCACCCGTCCGGGCCGCCGCCCATGGCGCGTCCGGCCCCTCGCACCACCTGTCGCCGGCCTTCCCCGGCCGTGCCCCCTGGGGCACCGCCGGCAAGCTCCGGGCCTGGCAGCAGGGTGCGCTGGACAAGTACATCGAGAAGCAGCCGCGCGACTTCCTCGCGGTCGCGACCCCGGGCGCCGGAAAGACCACCTTCGCGCTGACCCTGGCCTCGTACCTGCTCCACAACCACCTGGTGCAGCAGATCACCGTGGTCGCGCCGACCGAGCACCTGAAGAAGCAGTGGGCCGAGGCCGCCGCCCGGATCGGCATCCGGCTCGACCCGGCGTACTCCTCCGGGCCGCTCTCCCGGGACTACCACGGCATCGTGGTCACCTACGCGGGCATCGGGGTGAACCCGATGCTGCACCGCAACCGCACCGAGGCCCGCAAGACGCTGGTCATCATGGACGAGATCCACCACGCCGGTGACTCCAAGTCCTGGGGCGAGGGCTGTTTCGAGGCCTTCGAGCCGGCCACCCGCCGGCTCGCGCTGACCGGTACGCCGTTCCGCTCGGACACCAACCCGATCCCGTTCGTCCAGTACGAGGCGGGCGGCGACGGCATCCGCAAGTCGGTGGCCGACTACACCTACGGCTACGGGCACGCGCTGGCCGACCACGTCGTGCGCCCGGTGATCTTCCTCTCCTACAGCGGCAACATGCGCTGGCGCACCAAGTCGGGCGACGAACTGGAGGCCCGGCTCGGCGAGCCGATGACCAAGGACCTGATCGCCCAGGCCTGGCGCACCGCGCTGGCCCCGCAGGGCGAGTGGATCCCCAGCGTGCTGCAGGCCGCCGACCGCCGGCTGACCGAGGTCCGCAAGGCGATCCCGGACGCCGGCGGGCTGGTCATCGCCACCGACCAGAACACCGCCCGCGCGTACGCCAAGATCCTGCGCGAGATCAGCGGTGAGAAGGCCACCGTGGTGCTCTCCGACGAGACCGAGGCGTCCAAGCGGATCTCCGACTACGCGGCGGGCGACTCGCGCTGGATGGTCGCGGTCCGGATGGTGTCCGAGGGCGTCGACGTGCCGCGGCTGTGTGTCGGGGTGTACGCCACCTCGATCTCCACCCCGCTGTTCTTCGCGCAGGCCGTCGGGCGCTTCGTGCGGGCCCGCAAGCGCGGCGAGACGGCCTCGGTCTTCCTGCCGACCATCCCGATGCTGCTGGGCTTCGCCAATGAGATGGAGGTCCAGCGCGACCACGTGCTGGACCGGCCGAAGAAGGAGGGCGAGGGCCTCTTCGACGAGGAGGACCGGCTGCTCGCCGAGGCCGAGCGCGCCAACGACGGGCCGGACGGTGCCGGGGGCGAGGAGTTCTCCTACGAGGCGATCGGCTCCGACGCGGTCTTCGACCGGGTGCTGTACAACGCCATGGAGTTCGGCATGCAGGCGCACCCGGGGAGCGAGGAGGAGGACGACTACCTCGGCATCCCGGGCCTGCTGGAGCCGGACCAGGTGCAGATGCTGCTGCAGAAGCGCCAGCACCGGCAGATCCAGCGCAGCAAGAGCAAGCCCGCCGAGGAGGCCGACCTGCTGGAACTGCCGGCCGAGCAGCGGCCGGTCGTGACCCACCAGGAGCTCCGCGAGCTGCGCAAGGAGCTGAACGCGCTGGTGGCGGCGTGGCACCACCGCACCAGCCAGCCGCACGGCACCATCCACAACGAGCTGCGCCGCCAGTGCGGCGGTCCGCTCACCGCGCAGGCCACCGCGAACCAGCTCAAAGCGCGGATCGTCCAAATCCGGGAATGGGCGAAGTAACGGTACGTCAGGCAATAATTCCGGGTTGTAGTAGCTATATATGACATTCAGGTATACGTGAAGGAATTGAAGAGACATCCGGTGTGATCATCGGCTAGTGTTCCGCGTGCCGCGCCGCTTCCGGGCCGTCACAGCTGTACGCCGACCCGCCGGGGACGGTTGCCGCAGTCCCCGGTGAGTCCGGCCGGCGACCTCACCGAACCCGAGGCCGCGGCAACCATGCCGTGCCCGGGGATGCCGCTACAAGGAGCACACCGAACGTGTCGTACCCCCCTTACGCCCAGCAGCCCGAGCTGTCCGACAAGTCGAAGGTCGTCGCGGGCATCCTGCAGATCCTGCTCGGCTCGCTCGGCGTGGGCCGCTTCTACACCGGCCACATCGGCATCGGCATCGCCCAGCTGCTGACCTGTGGCGGCCTGGGCGTCTGGTCCCTGATCGACGGCATCCTCTTCCTCACCAGCAACGACCGCACGGACGCCCAGGGCCGGCTGCTGCGCAGCAACTGACCTTGCGCACGCCACGCGCGGCACGCCGCCCCGGCTCCGGCCGGGGCGGCTTCGCCGTTCCCGCCCGGCTGCGGACCGCCGCCCCGCCGCTGGCGGTGCTCGTGGGCGGACTGGCCGGCGCCGCCTACCTCTGGTCGCGCGACCCGCACCTGCCCGGGCAGGTGCTGCCGTTCTGCCCCTGGCGCAAGGTCACCGGCCTGCAGTGCCCCGGCTGCGGCGGCACCCGGATGGCGTACGACCTGCTGCACGGCGACCTCGCGGCGGCCTGGCACGACAACGCGGCACTGCTGCTCTCGCTGCCGCTGGTCGCCCTGCTCTACGTCACCTGGCTGCGGCACGGGGTGGCCGGCCGGAGCTGGCAGCCCCCGCTCGGGCGCCGCGGCACGGCGGTGGTGCTCGGCGCCGCGGTGGCCTGGACGGTGCTGCGCAACCTGCTCTGAGCTTGTCGTTTTACCTCCGGTGATCGGCTTGAGGTTGTTCGATCTGGTCACCCACATGGGGATCTGCCGGACACGGCGACGACCTCCGTTTCAC
>NZ_JBIVMI010000035.1:13333-85728 GCF_044753005.1 Kitasatospora sp. NPDC088548 | reverse complement strand
GACGCGCTCGGCGCGGCCGTCGGCGCCTCGCGCGCCGCCGTGGACGCCGGCTGGTACCCGCACAGCAACCAGGTCGGCCAGACCGGCAAGCAGGTGTCCCCGCAGCTCTACATCGCGGCGGGTATCTCGGGCGCCATCCAGCACCGGGCCGGCATGCAGACCTCGAAGACCATCGTGGCCGTCAACAAGGACCCGGAGGCCCCGATCTTCGAGCTGGTCGACTACGGCGTGGTCGGCGACCTCTTCGCCGTCCTGCCCCAGCTCACCGCCGAGGTGAAGGCCCGCAAGGGCTGACCCGCCCCGGCCCGTACGACGGAGGGCGCACCCGGGAGACTTCCGGGTGCGCCCTCCGTCGTGACCTGCGGGTGTCCGGGCCCGGCGGCCTGCGGACCGGGCGGTGCGACGGCCCGTAGAGTCGGCGCACGACCGGCGGCACGGCGCCACACCGCGAGCGAGGGCGAGGGCAGACGCATGACACTGTTGACGGCACTTCACGGCCACTACGGCGATTCGGGCGACGCGCTGAGGATCGACGGGCGGGCGCTCTCCCGCGAGGAGTTGCTCGCCGCGGCGACCGCCGTCGCCGACCGGGTGGCCGGTGCCCCCGCGGTGGCGGTGCACGCCCGGCCCACCGCCGAGACCGTCGTCGCCGTGGTCGGCGGGCTGCTGGCCGGCGTACCCGTGGTGCCGCTGCCGCCCGACTCCGGGCCCAAGGAGCGCGCGCACATCCTCCGTGACTCGGGCGCCGCCCTGCTCGCGCACGCCGCCGGGGACGACGTGCCGTCGGCCGCCGGAACGGACGCGCTGCCGGTGGACCTGACGGAGCGTTCCGCCACCACGTACGCCGAGCCCGCCGCGGACGCCACCGCGTTCGTGCTCTACACCTCGGGCACCACCGGAGCGCCGAAGGGGGCGATGATCCGCCGCGCCGCCGTCGCCGCCGATCTGGACGCGCTCGCCGCCGCGTGGCGGTGGACCGCCGAGGACACGCTGGCGCACGGCCTGCCGCTGTTCCATGTGCACGGTCTGGTGCTCGGCGTCCTCGGCGCCCTGCGCACCGGCAGCCGGCTGGTCCACACCGGACGGCCCACCCCGGCCGGGTACGCGGCCTCCGGCGGCAGCCTGTTCTTCGGGGTGCCGACGGTCTGGTCCCGGCTCGCCGCCGACCCGGAGGCGGCCGGGCGCCTGGCCTCGGCCCGGCTGCTGGTCTCCGGCAGCGCTCCGCTGCCCGTCCCGGTCTTCGAGAAGCTCGCCGCGCTGACCGGCCATGCCCCGGTCGAGCGGTACGGGATGACCGAGACGCTGATCACCGTCAGCACCCGGGCGGACGGCGAGCGCCGCCCCGGCAGCGTCGGCCTGCCGCTGGAGGGCGTCCGGACCAGGCTGGTCGGCGAGGACGGCGGGCCCGTTCCGTCCGACGGCGAGAGCGTCGGCGAGCTGCAGGTGGCCGGCCCGACCCTGTTCTCCGGGTACCTCGACCGGCCGGACGCCAACGCGGAGTCCTGGACGGCGGACGGCTGGTTCCGCACCGGGGACGTCGCGGTGATCGGTGAGGACGGCTTCCACCGGATCGTCGGCCGGGCCTCGGTGGACCTCATCAAGAGCGGCGGCTACCGGATCGGCGCGGGTGAGGTGGAGGCCGCCCTCCGTGACCACCCGGCGGTCGTGGACGCCGCCGTGGTCGGCGCGCCCGACGAGGACCTCGGCCAGGCGGTGGTCGCCTACGTCATCCCGGACGGTGCGGTGACGGGGGAACAGCTGACGGCCTTTGTGGCCGAGCGGCTCTCGGTGCACAAGCGGCCCCGGCGGGTGGTGCTGGTGGCCGACCTGCCCAGGAACGCCATGGGAAAGGTGCTGAAGAAGCAGCTGCTGGCGGAGTCGGCGCAAGGGTGACGGGAAGTCACCCGCTGACGGTCACTCATCTTCCGTGAACCCCTTTGGCCCACTCCACTGCGCACCGTGAGCGAACGTGTGCTTAACGTGACACGCAGGCAGAACTGAATCACTGGGCGACACGCCGCGGCTTCCGGCCGCAGGGCCGGAAGCCGCGGCATGTCGCCCGGAGAGCGTTCGCACCCCGGTGGGGCCGCTCGCTGGATCAGTCGTGTTCCGTAAGGCTCAGCGAAGCTCAGCAAAGGAAGACAGACAGGATGACGACCGTCAACACCGGCGCACCGGGCATCACCGGCGATCCGACCGGGCAGCCCGTAGCCACCAACGACCAGCGGGCAGCGGCCCGTTCCGCCCGGACCTCCCGGGCGGCGCGGGTCCGGCGGGGGATGGCCTCGGTGGCCGTGATCGCGGCCGGAGCCGGCGTGCTCGGCCTCGGGACCGGGGTGGGCAGCGCGGCTGCCGACCCGGCACCGGCCCATGCGGGCTGGGACGGCTCGCGGTACTGGTTCAAGAACAGTCAGGGCCAGTGGCGCTGGACCACCCACGCCGACGTCTACCAGGCCAGGACGGGCGGCTCCGGCTCCGGCTCCAGTTCCGGCTCCGGCGGTTCCTCGTCCGGCGCGACCACGGCCGGCTCCTCGTCCGGGGGGATCACCCAGGGCTGGGACGGCTCGCGGTACTGGTTCAAGAACAGTCAGGGCCAGTGGCGCTGGACCACCCACGCCGACGTCTACCAGGCCAGGACCGGAGGTGGCGGCTCCTCCTCGGGCTCCACCGGTCCGGCCGACTCGGCCCCGGCTCCGTCGGGGGCGCCGACGACTTCGGCCCCGGCGGCGAACGGGGACGTGGAGGCGGCCGTGCAGTACGCGCTCGCGCAGGTGGGAAAGCCGTTCAGGACGGGCGGAAACGGTCCGGACGGCTACGACTGCTCCGGCCTGGTGCAGCAGGCGTTCCGGCACGGCGGCATCTCCCTGCCCCGGGTGGCCAACGACCAGTACGCGGCGACCACCCCGGTCCGCGCCGGCCAGTTGCAGCGGGGCGACCTGCTCTACTGGTCCGACGACGGCAGCGCGCGGGGCATCCACCACACGGCGATCTATCTCGGCGACAACCAGTACGTGGAGGCCGCCCGGCCCGGAACCAAGGTCCGGGTGTCCCGGATCAGCAGCGGCTACTACCCCACCCACATGGGCCGCCCCTGAGGCGTGTGTCCGGTGTGATGCCAGTGCCCGGGCCGCTCGGTCCGGGCACCGGCGTGTCACGGGGCGGGGGCGTGCGGGGTGTCCCGTGCGCTGGGCGTGTGGGGTGTGGTGGGAGCGCGCAGATTGGTGCAAGCGCCTATCGGGGTGGCGGCGGCCGGTGGGACTGTAGGACTTTGGGCGGGCGGGCCGGTTCTCCTGACGTCGGGAGCCGCCGTACCGACCGGTCCGCCTGGTCGAACCGCGAGGCATCTGGCCAGGGCACATGCCCCTGTCAAGGGCGGGGCGGACCGTGCGGGCCAGGCCCGGCGGGGAGGCATGGGGACCGGCGCGGCGGGGGTACCACCTCGGGTGGCGCTGGTTCGGCTGACGGGGGCGCCGCCCGGTGTGAACCGCACGGGGCGAAGTCGAGGGCAGGGGACGTTGTGATCGTCTGGGTTAATGGCACGTTCGGGGCGGGCAAGACGAGTGCCTGCCGCGAGTTGGTGGAACTGCTGCCCGGCAGCACGCTGTTCGATCCCGAGCTGGTGGGGGCCGGCCTGCGCGGGATGCTGCCAGCGGACCGGCTGGCGGCGGTCTCCGACTTCCAGGACCTGCCGGCCTGGCGCCGGCTCGTCCCCGAGACGGCGGCCGCACTGCTCGGCGAGGTGCCGGGCCCGCTGGTCGTCCCGATGACCCTGCTCAGGGAGGACTACCGGGACGAGATCTTCGGCGGGCTCGCCTCCCACGGCATCGCGGTGCACCATCTCGTCCTGGACCCTGGAGAAACGATCCTGCGCGAGCGCATAGCCCAGCGCGAGGAGTGCCCCGGCGACCCGGAGCGCAGCGCGCTGGTCCGGCGCTGGTGTCTGGAGCACCTGCCCCGCTACCGCGCCGCCCGGCGCTGGCTCGGCCGGGACGCCCGGCTGCTCGACACCGGCGGCCTCACCCCGCGCGAGACCGCCGTCCGGCTCGCCGCCCTCGTCCAGGACGGTTCGGCCCGCTGCCCCATCGCCCAGACCCCCGACGCGACCGGCGACACCGTGGCCGCCGCCGTGCTGTTCTTCGACGAGCAGGACCGGGTCCTGCTCGTCGACCCGGTGTACAAGCCGGACTGGGAGTTCCCCGGCGGGGTGGTCGAACGCGGTGAGGCGCCGACCGACGCCGCCCTCCGGGAGACCGCCGAGGAGCTGGGCCTGCGCCTCGACCCGTCCGTGCTGCGCCTGCTCGCCGTGGACTGGGAGCCGCGCACCGGCCCCCGCCGCGGCGGCCTGCGCCTCGTGTACGACGGCGGCCTGCTGGACGCCACCGCCCGTCAGGGGCTGCTGCTCCAGCAGGAGGAACTGCGCGGCTGGCGCTTCGTCAGCCTGGAGGAGGCCGCCGGCCTGCTGCCCCCGGGCCGGTACCGGCGGCTCGCCGCCGCGCTGGACGCCCGCCGCTGCGGCGAACTGCGCTATCTGGAGGCCGGACGGCGGGCCGGGCTCGGCCTGGCCCGGGCGGCCGACGCGGCGTAAGGGGTGTTTCCGGCAGGTCGCGCCGGGCGGGCGCGTCGTCGGACACACCCCGGCGGAGCCGGCGGCGGGAGGATGAGGGCATGCCGTTCACCCTGAGCCACCCGGCCGCCGTCCTGCCCCTGCTGCGCGTGGCGGGGGAGCGCGGGCCGCTGGTGGCGTCGGCGCTGGTCGCCGGGTCTATGGCGCCCGACGTGCCGTTCTTCGCGGAGTCGCTGTTCCCCGGGGTCTACGGTCGGGGCCGGCTGACGCACCGCTGGTGGGCGGTGCTGACGGTGGACGTGGCGATCGCGGGAACGGTGAACGGCCCCGGCCGGAGCGGGAGTCCGCGTAGCGGCGACCGGCCGGGGGCGGGAGGGGTCAGACCGACCGCAGTTCGGCGTAGCGGCGGAGGAAGAGCGCCTCGGTCAGGGCCATCCGCTCCAGCTCCCGCGGATCGACGCTCTCGTTGACGGCGTGGATCTGGGTGGTCGGCTCCTCGACGCCGATGAGCACGATCTCGGCCTGCGGGTACAGCGAGCGCAGGGTGTTGCAGAGCGGGATCGACCCGCCCTCGCCGGAGGCGACCATCGGGGTGCCGAACGCCTCCGCCATCGCCTCGCCCATCGCCTCGTACGCCGGGCCGGTGGTGTCCGCGCTGAACGGGGCGCCGTTGCCCTGCCGTTCGATCCGGATCCGGGCGCCGAACGGGACCTGCGCCTCCAGATGGGCGACCAGCGCGTCCTGGGCGGCGGCGGTGTCGGTGCCCGGCGGCACCCGCAGGCTGACCAGGGCCTTGGCGGCGGCCTGGACGGAGGAGGTGGCCCCGATCACCGGCGGGGCGTCGATGCCGAGGACGGTGACGGCCGGGCGGGCCCAGAGCCGGTCGGCGACGGTACCGGTGCCGGTCAGCGCGACGCCGTCCAGCACCTTGGCGTCGGCGCGGAACTGCTCGTCGGGGTACTGCACGCCGGACCAGGTCTGGTCCCGGGTCAGGCCGGCCACCGCGACGTCGCCGTGCTCGTCGTGCAGCGAGGCCAGCACCTTGACCAGGGCCTGGAGGGCGTCCGGGGCGGCACCGCCGAAGGCGCCGGAGTGCAGGTTGCCGCCCAGCGTGGTGATCGCGACCTCGACGACCGTCATACCGCGCAGCGAGGCGGTGACGGTGGGCAGGCCGGCGGCGAAGTTGCCGGTGTCGCCGATGACGATGACGTCGGCGGTGAGCAGCTCGGGGTGCGCCTCGGCGTACCGCTCCAGGCCGCCGGTGCCCTGTTCCTCCGAGCCCTCGACGATGATCTTCAGCCCGACCGGGTAGCCGTCGCCGTACACCTGGCGCAGCGCCCGGAGCGCCGTCAGGTGCATCAGGATGTTGCCCTTGCAGTCGGCCGCGCCGCGCCCGTACCAGCGGCCGTCGCGCTCGGTCAGTTCGAAGGCGGGGCTGAGCCAGGCGTCCTCGTCGAGCGGCGGCTGCACGTCGTAGTGCGAGTACAGCAGGACGGTCGGCGCGCCCTCGGGGCCGGACAGTTCGGCGTAGACGGACTGGGTGCCGTCGGGGGTGTCCAGCAGCCGCACGTTCGTCAGGCCCTCGGCGGTGAAGGCGTCGGCGACCCAGCGGGCGGCCCGCTCGCACTCCTCGACGGGGAACTGCCGCGGGTCGGCGACCGAGCGGAAGGCGACCAGTTCGGCGAGGTCGGTGCGGGCACGGTCCATCAGGGACCGGACGGCGTCGGCCAGGGGCTGCTGTGGCATCGGGGTGCTCCGAGGGTGGCTGGTCCGTCCGAGGGGTGGTCCGGGCGGACGGCGACGGCTGGGGGTACCGCCGATCATAGGCGGAGTCGAACGGACGCCCGGGAGGATCCTCCGGGGTTCGGGGCGGCGCGGCGACCGGCGGTCGGGGGGACGCATAGGATTGCTCGACGTGACTGACTCCGGAAGCTCCGATTCCCGTAGCCCGCTCGACGCCGAGGCGTCCGGACAGCCGTCCGAGGCACTGCCGTCCGAGCCGCGTCAACCCGAGCGGCAGCCGGCCGCTCAGCCGGCCGAACAGGCGGCCGTGGAGACGCCCGAGACGCCGCGGCCCGGGTCCGGCGGCCCGCTCGACGGCGTCTGGGACGTCGTCGTGGTCGGCGCCGGACCGGCCGGAGCGTCGGCCGCGCATGCCGCCGCCGCCCAGGGCCGCCGCGTCCTGCTGCTCGACAAGGCCGAGCACCCCCGTTACAAGACCTGCGGCGGCGGCATCATCGGCCCCTCCCGCGACAGCCTGCCGCCGGACTTCCGGCTGCCGCTGCAGGACCGCGTGCACGCCGTCACCTTCGCGTACGACGGCCGGTTCACCCGGACGCGGCGCTCCAGGCGGATGCTGTTCGGGCTGGTCAACCGGGACGAGTTCGACCTGCGCCTGGTGCAGGCGGCGAAGCAGGCGGGCGCGGTGCTGGTCACCGGAGTGACCGTCACCGGCGTGGAGCAGCGCGGCGGCGAGCACCGGACGGCCGTCGTCACCGCAGCCGACGGGCGCACCTTCGAGGCGCGCGCGGTGGTCGGGGCGGACGGCAGCGCCAGCCGGATCGGCCGGCACGTCGGGGTCTCCTTCGACCAGATCGACCTGGGCCTGGAGGCGGAGATCCCCGTCCCGCCGCAGGTCGCGGAGGACTGGGCGGGCCGGATCCACCTCGACTGGGGCCCGCTGCCCGGCAGTTACGGCTGGGTGTTCCCCAAGACCGGGACGAGCAGCCTGACCGTCGGGGTCATCTCGGCCCGCGGCGACGGCGAGCGCACCAAGCAGTACCTGGCCGACTACATCCGGCGGCTGGGCCTGTCCGGCTTCCCGCCGAGCGTGGAGTCCGGGCACCTGACGCGCTGCCGGGCCGAGGACTCGCCGCTCTCCCGCGGCCGGGTGCTGGTGGCCGGGGACGCCGCCGGGCTGCTGGAGCCGTGGACCCGTGAGGGCATCTCGTACGCGCTGCGCTCGGGCCGGCTGGCCGGCGAGTGGGCGGTGAAGGTCGCCGAGGCGGGCAACGCCGGGGAGGTGCGGCGCGAGGGGCTGAACTACGCCTTCGCCATCAAGGCCGGGCTGGGCGTGGAGATGCGGGCCGGCAAGCAGATGCTGGCCGCGTTCGAGCGCCGCCCGTACCTGTTCCACGCCGCCGTCTGCCTGGTCAGCCCGGCCTGGCGGGCCTTCGCCCGTACGACCCAGGGGCACACCACCTTCGCCCAGGTGCTGCGTCAGTACCGCGTGGCCCGGCGGCTGACCTCGCTGGCCTCCCGGTAGCGGGCCCACCGGGTACGAGGCACCGGGGTGCCGCCGGGGCGGGCGCTGGTCGCGCCCGCCCCGGTGGCTCCGGTCACTTGAGCCCGGTGTCCAGCGCCGTGATGAGGGCGCCGTTCGGGGTGTCGCCGGACATCTCCCAGATCATGCTGCCGAGCAGGTTCTTCGACTTCAGGTAGGCCGTCTTCTGGGCGATCGACCAGGTGTCGTCGAAGGTCCACCACTGGCCGCCGGGGCCGGTGTAGCCGTAGGTCGAGATGGACTGCGGGTCGTGGTAGACGGTGAGGTTGGGGAAGGTGGTGATGAGGTTGTTGTACCCGCGGGTGCCGGCCTCCTCGGCGAACTGTCCGGGCGCCGCGCCGGTCGCGGTCTGCCACTCGCCCGCCGCGCCGCCGTCCGCCACGCCCTGCCAGCCGCGGCCGTAGAACGGGAAGCCGATGGTGAGCTTGCGCGGGTTGACCCCGGCGCCCAGGTAGGCCTGGACGGCCGCGTCCACGCTGAAGTGGAAGTTGTACGGGTCCTGGGTGTCCGCGTAGAGGTTGGCCTGGTGGCCGGTGCGGTTCGGCTCCCACGAGTTGTCGCTGCCGGCGCCGTGGAAGTCGTAGCCCTGGACGTTGGCGATGTCCAGGTAGTTGAAGATCTTCGAGAGGTCCCAGCCCTGGTTGATCTTGACCGGGTCGGCCGGGGTGAAGGCGGTCAGCAGCTTGTGCGAGCCGCCGAGCGCGTCGAGCTGCTTGCGGAACTCGGCGAGCAGCAGGGTGAGGTTGTCCTTGTCGTTGGCGCTGTAGTGGTTGCCGGGGTGGCCGTCGCCGGAGCCGGGCCACTCCCAGTCGAGGTCGATGCCGTCGAAGATCCCGGCCGCCACGCCGTCACCGCCGGCGCCGTTGTAGACCGGCAGGTTGCCCTTGATCCAGGTGTCGATGCAGGACTTGACGAGCTTCTGCCGGGAGGCGTCGGTGGCGGCCGCGTCCGAGAAGTACTTGGAGTACGTCCAGCCGCCGAGCGAGACGACCACCTTCAGGTTGGGGTACTTGGCCTTGAGCTTCTTCAACTGGTTGAGGTTGCCGCGGAGTTTGCCCCAGCCGTCGTCGGCCACGCCGTCCACCGACTGGGCGGCGCTCATCGGGCGGGCGTAGTCGGCGTCGGCGTCGCCCGCGCCGGTGCCCTGGTCCGGGTCCTGCGGGTTGGAGGTGGTACCCCTGGTGACGCCGGCCAGGCAGGTCAGATTGACCGGATCGATGTTCTCGAAGGCGTAGTTGATGACGTCGAGCTTGGCCGCGCTGCCCGAGGTGTCGAGGTTCTTGACGAAGTACTGGCGGCCGTAGATGCCCCACTGGGTGAAGTAGCCGACCCGGGCGTACTTTCCGGCCCCGACCAGGTCGGCGGTGGTGACGGAGAGCGGCGCCGAGGCGGGCGAGGCGTTGTCGGCGCCGTCGCGGGCCTTGACGGTGAAGGTGTAGGCGGTGGACGGGGAGAGGCCGCCCACATTGGCGGTCAGCGTGGACCCGGTGACGGTCTTGACCAGGGTGGCGCCCTGGTAGACGTCGTACGCGGCCACCCGCACGTTGTCGGTGGCGGCGTTCCAGGCGAGCGTCACGTCGGACGAACCCACCGCCGTGGTGCGGAGGTTGGTGGGCGCGGTGGGCGGCACCGGGTCGGTGGCCGGGTCGAAGGTGGAGGCCGTGACGGACGCGCTCAGCGGGCCGGTGTTGCCCCGGGTGTCCTTGGCGCGCACGGTCAGGGTGTACGAGGTGGCCGGGGTGAGCCCGGTGACCAGCGCGTCGGTGGTGGTGCTGGTGCCCACCACCGTGCTCCCGTTGAGCACCTCGTAGGACACGACCGGGAAGTCCCCGCCGGTGGCGGCCGGCCAGTGCAGCGCGAGGCTGTGGGCGGTGGAGTCGGTCACCGTCGGGGTGCCGGGCGCGGACGGCAGGACGTCCGAACTCCCGTCGCACTTGTCGCCGTTGATGCGGCAGCCGGTCGGCGTGCCGAGCGGGCCGTTGGCGACGAACCAGAAGCTGTACGGCTCGGTGGTGCCGTGCGCGGGGACGTTCGCGTTGTAGAAGGCGTTGGTGGCGGTGACGTGGCTGCCGTTGGCCGTCGCGGTGCCGTTGTAGCTGTTGGCGATGGTGGCGTCGGCCGGCAGGTCGAACTCCAGGGTCCAGCCGGAGACGGCGGCGGTGTTGTCGTTGTGGACGACGTAAGTGCCCTGCCACCAGGAGCCGTTGTTGACGGTGGTGAAGGTGGCGGTGAGCTTTCCGGCGGCGTTCGCAGGGGTGGCCAGCACGGTGAGCGCGGCCAGCGGGAGGAGCAGGGCGGAGAGCAGCGTCAGCAGTCTGCTGCGCGCTCGCGGGCGGTGTGCCCGGGGTCGAGCGGACATGGTTCTCCCTGTGGCTGTGGGGGTTGGACAGGGTGACGTAGAACCGTACGGGTGGTGCGTGGCCGATCGGTGCCCGCGCCGTGGGGAGACGGGGGCATGGGCACTGTAGGAGGACTGGACCAATGCGTCAACAGGTCTGTACCAATGGCGAGTTGATCAACCGGATCGGGGGTTTGGGCCGAGGGCTTGGGTCGGCGGTCCGGCAGGATCCGTGCGGCGCACCTCAGGCGCGCCGGGGGCCGCCGGTCAGCTCGTCGCCGAGCGGGCTGCGGGAGTAGAGCACCGAACGGCCGTGCCGGGCCCTGGTCACCAGGCCGGTGTCGGACAGCACGGCCAGGTGCTGGCTGACGGCGCCCGGGGTGACGCCCAGCCGGTAGGCGAGGTCGGTGGTCGAGGCCGGTTCGGCGAGCAGGGCCAGCAGCCGGGCCTTCGGCGCGCCGAGCAGCAGCTCCAGCGCGCGCGGGGTGACGGGGGCGGTCGGCCCGGCCATGCCGGCCTGGCCGCGGGCCGGGTAACTGATCTGCGGCGGAAGGTCGTTGTCGATCATCGTGATCGCACCGCGGGCGAAGAAGGTCGGGACGAGGACCAGCCCGCGACCGTCCACCGTGATCTCGCCGTCCCAGTCCGTCCAGCGGCGGTTGATCGACAGCACACCGTCCTCCCAGCGCAGCCGGTGGTCCAGGTCGGCGAAGAGCGCCGCCGCGCCGTGCTGGGCCAGCAGCCGCGCCCGGTACACCAGGTCCGCCTCGAGCACCGCACGCGCCTGCGGCCACCAGGAGGGCGCCAGGCAGACCTCCCAGTACTCCTCCAGCCCGTCCGCGATCCGGGCCAGCAGCCGCGCCGGATCGGCCAGCCCGGCCGACAGGACGGCGGGCAGCGGTCGGCCGTGCGGCAGGAAGACCTGCTCCAGCTCGGGGCGCAGCCGCTCGGGCGGCAACGCGCGGACGACGGCCAGTTCGGTGCGGAAGTCCGGGGCGGGGGAGGCCGGTCGGGGCGTCAGGAAGTCGGGGATCCAGCGGTTCGCGCCCACCAGCGAGAGCAGCAGCGTCGAGTCCAGCCGGGCGAAGGCGGGGCGCAGCCGCTCGAAGGCGGACGACTGGAGCGCGTAGAAGCCCGGGTGGGTCCACATCCGCAGGCTGAGCGCGGCCTCCTGGATCGGCGAGCAGGCGAACCAGGTGGTGGCGAGGTCGGACAGCCCGAGCCTGAACCGGTGCACCTGTCCGCCCCCCGTCGTCGCCGTCCTTTTAGCCAGAGCCTAAATCAGTACTGTGCGGGAGCGGGAGGCGGTGGGATCGAGGACATGACCACCTCACCGGCGGAGACCTCCGCACGCGGCTCCGACCTGCCCGAAACCGGACCGGCCAGGACATCACGACTGCTGCACCCCGATCCGGCGGTGCGCAGGCTCGCCGGTATCACCCTCGTGAACACCCTCGGCAACGGCCTCTCGCTCGCCGTCGGCGTGCTCTTCTTCACCCGCGTCCTCGGGCTGAGCGCCGCCCGGCTCGGCTTCGGGCTCACCGTCGCCGGTCTGTGCGGGGTCGCCGCCAGCATGCCGGCCGGGCGGGCCGCGGACCGCTGGGGCGCGCGGCGGGTGCTGGTGCTGCTGGTCGCGCTGGAGGCCGTCGGCACCGCCGGGTACGCGCTGGTGCACAGCTATCCGGCCTTCGTCGCGCTGGCCTGTGCGGTCACCGCCGTCGACCGGGGGTCCGCCGCGGTGCGCAACGCCCTCTACGCCGAAGTGCTGCCCGCCGACCGCCGGGTGGCGGGCCGGGCCTACCTCAGGGTGGTGACCAACGCCGGCCTGTGCGGCGGTACGGCGCTCGGCGCGATCGCTCTCCAGGCGGATACCCGGCCGGTCTATCTGACGGCGATTCTGGCCGACGCCGTCTCCTTCGCGGTCGTCGCCGTGCTGTACCTGCGGCTCCCGGCCCCCGCCCCGGGACGGCACGAGCGGCCCGGCCGGCCCGGGCGGCAGCGCAACCCGGCCCTGCGGGACGGGCCGTTCCTGGTGGTGACGGCGCTGAACTCGCTGTTCTGCCTCCAGTTCGCGCTGCTGGAGGTCGGCGTGCCGCTCTGGATCGTCCAGCAGACCGACGCGCCCCGGATCACCGTGGCGGGCACCCTGATCGTCAACACCCTGCTGGTGATCGCCCTCCAGGTCCGGGCCACCCGGGGCACCGAGGACCCGGCGACGGCCGCCCGGGTCTGCGGCCGGGCGGGTCTGATCCTCGCCGCCTCCTGCGTGGTGATCGGCCTCGCCCACGGACTGCCCCCGGTCGTCGCGGCCGTGGTGGTGCTCGTCGGGGTGGCGCTGCAGGCGCTCGGCGAGGTGCTGAGCCAGGCCGGTGGCTGGGCGCTCAGTTACGACCTGGCCGACGAACGCGCCCACGGCGCCTACCAGGGGGTCCACAACGCGGGCAGCGCCGCCTCGCTGATGATCGGCCCGGCCGTGGTCAGCACCGCCGTGATCGGGTTCGGCCTGCTCGGCTGGGCCGCGCTCGGTGTGCTGCTGGCCGGCGCGGGACTGGCCATGGGCCCCGCCGTCCGGTGGGCCGGGCGGCGGGGCGCGATCGCGGTCTAATCGGTACGGGCCGGCGCGGGCCGGGCGACCCTAGGCGGGCTCGGGCACCAGGGCGAGGGCCTCGATCTCGATCAGGACCTCGGGCAGGAAAAGCGCCGCCACCTGCATCGCCGAACTGGCCGGCAGCCGGGCCGGGTCCATGCAGGCGTTCCGGGCCTCGCGGATGGCGGAGAGGTACGCGATGTCGGTGACGAAGTAGGTCAGTTTGACGACATCGGTGAAGTCGGCCCCGGCCGCGGCCAGGCAGCGGCGCAGGTTCTCGAAGATCTGCCGGGCCTGCGCCTCCGGGTCGCCCGGGCCGACCAGCCGCCGCTGCTCGTCGAACGCGACCTGGCCGGAGACCGCGACCAGGCGCCCGGTGCCGGTGACGACCTGGGTGTACCCGGTGCCGGGGGCGACCCCGGGCGGCTCGGCGATATGGGTGAGGTGCTGCGGGGTGGTGGTCATGCGGTCATCGTGACCCAGCCGCGATCACCGTTCCACCGGATTTCCCGCCCCTGGCCGGTGCGTGCCCCACCACCGGCCTCCGGTCCGCGGGAGCCCCGGCCGAGGCGGCTCTGGCCGTCGGGCGGGTGGCCGTGTCAGAGTCGTCCGGGCGCCGCCCGAACCACCGGGGACGCCTCGGCAGTCCGACCCACCCTCAGCCGGAAAGCAGGCCCGCACCGATGACCCGCGAAGTACCCTTCGTCCGCGTCACCACCGCCGACGCCGTCACCACCCTGACCCTCGACTCGCCGCACAACCGCAATGCCCTCTCCACCCGCCTGATGGCCGAACTGACCGCCGGCCTGGCGGTCGCGGCGGCCGACCCGGAGGTCCGGGCGGTGGTGCTCGGGCACACCGGCAAGGTGTTCTGCGCGGGCGCCGACCTCTCCGAGGCGACCGGTGCGGACCCGACGGTCGGCCCGCGCGGCCTGGTGGAGCTCCAGCGGGCGATCGTGGACTGCGCGAAGCCGGTGATCGCCGTCGTCGACGGCCACGTCCGGGCCGGCGGCCTCGGCCTGGTCGGCGCCGCCGACCTCGCGCTGGCCGGCCCGGCCGCCACCTTCGCGTTCACCGAGGTCCGGCTCGGTCTCGCGCCCGCCGTCATCTCGCTCCCGCTGCGCCCCAAGCTGGACCCGCGCGCGGCCTCCCGCTACTACCTGACCGGCGAGGTCTTCGACGCCGCCGAGGCCGCCCGGATCGGCCTGATCACCCAGGCGACGGACTCCGCCGAGTCCACCGGCACCGCGCTCACCTCCCTGCTGGACGCCCTGCGGCTGGGCTCGCCGCAGGGCCTCGCGCAGTCCAAGCGGCTGGCCAACGCCGAGGTGGTGCGCTCCTTCGAGCGGGACGCCGACGAACTGGTCGAGCTGTCGGCCCGGCTGTTCGGCTCGGACGAGGCGCAGCAGGGCATGCGGGCGTTCCTGACCAAGCAGCCCGCGCCATGGGCGCGGTGACCGCCCGCCACACCGGGGTTCAGCTCCAGCGGACGGCGGCCGTCTCCCGCCAGAGGTCCAGCAGCGACCGGTCGCCCGAGCGGTCCACCCGTTCGGCCGGCAGCCGGTTCCAGAGCAGCAGGTAGAGCTCGCGGGCCGGACCACTGAGCGTGAGGTCGGCGGGGCCGCCGCCGTCGGCGGGCCCGGCGTCGCCGAGGCGCCGGACGGACAGCGGCTCCTGGCTGATGGTCAGCAGCCAGGAGCCCGGCCCGTCGGTGGCCCGGACCAGCACCGTGCGCGGGTGCTCGCTGCGCACCCGGGCACGGCCGCGGGACATCAGACCGCACAGCAGCTCGTCGATGCCGTCCAGCGCCAGGTCGGTGGCGACCGGCGGGCCGGGCTCCCCGGCGGCGGCGTCGGCGTCGAAGCGGTGCACGGCCGTCTCGTGCGCCTGGCGGCGGGCCCAGAACGCCAGTGGGCCGGGCGCGGGCAGGAAGCTCCAGCAGTCCAGGTCGGCCGGCGCCGCGGCGAGCGCCTCCACCAGGGCGGTGTGGCCCGCCCGGAACCAGTCGACCAGCGCGGCGTCGGACGGTTCCGGCCCCCAGGCGGCGGCCGCGCCGTCGGCGTCCAGCGGTGCCCGGTGACCGTGCACCAGGTAGGCGGTGGCCCAGCGGTGCACCTGGCCGGTGTGCAGGACGAGGTCGCGCAGCCGCCAGTCGGGGCAGGTGGGGACGGGGGCGGCGAGGTCGGTGCGGTCGGCGGCGTCGGCCAGCAGGCCGCCCTCGCGGCGCAGTGCGTCGATGTGCTCGGAGATCTCCATGGTCGACGAGTGTCGCACCGGTGGCGGATTTCGGACCTGCCGACCGATCGGCTGCCGTCCTGCCGTCCTGCCGAGCTGGAAGCGGCAGCCGTACCGGGCCGATGTGACGTTGGCCGCCTCGCCGGTCGGCCGTACCGTACGGGCCGGTAACGTGAGCGCATGCCGATCACCCGTTCCCTGTTCTCCGCCGTCCGGGCCGGCGGCCGACGTGTCGCGGGCCGCCTCGTCCACCGGGGCTGGCGCTTCGTGCAGACGGCCGGGGCGGTGTCCGGCGACAACCCCGGGCCGTACCGGTTCGGCGAACTGGGCGCGGGGACGAAGCTCGCGTTCCCGCTCGGCGCCGTCTTCAACGAGCAGTGGATCACCATCGGCCCGTTCTCGATCATCGGCGAGCGCGTCACCATCAGCGCGGGCTTCCTGCCGGGCCTGGACCTCGGGCCGGAGCCGATAGTCCGGATCGGCGGTGGCTGCGTGATCGGCCGCGACAGCCACATCGTCGGCCACCAGTCGATCGTCCTCGGCGACGACGTCTGGACCGGCCCCGGCGTCTACATATCCGACCAGGCCCACGAGTACCGCTCCACCGACCTGCCGATCGGCAAGCAGTGGCCGCGCAACGAACCGGTCGAGATCGGCCCCGGCAGCTGGATCGGCACCGGCGCGGTGATACTCCCCGGCGCCAGGCTCGGCCGCAACGTCGTCGTCGCGGCCGGCGCGGTGGTCCGCGGCGAGGTCCCCGACCACAGCGTGGTCGCCGGCGCCCCGGCGAAGGTCGTCCGCCGCTGGACCGCCGAGGAGGGCTGGCAGCCCCCGCTGCGCCACGATCCGCCGAGCCCCGTCCCCGACGGCGTCACCGCCGAGCAGCTGCGCGCCCTGGTCGGGTGGGACCTGCGGCTGCCGGGGGAGGACGCCTCGTCCTGAGGACGGGCCCGGCCCGGACGCGGTCAACGGATCGGCCGGGCAGGGGAGTTCGGTCCGGGCGGTTCCGCTGGCTGTTCCCGGACCGGGCCCGTAGCTCCTCCGCGGGGCCGGTGCCCTTCTTCGCGGGCGGGAGCGGCAACTCGTCCGGGTGGCAGGTCTGTTCGCTCCCACCGCGCTGCCGCTCCCCGGTCAGCCGGCCGGGCTCAGCGTCACGACGGCCGTGGCGCCGTCGACGCGCAGGGTGTGCGGGCCGGGGGCGGTGAGCAGGGCGGCGTCGAAGCGGGTGAGGCCGGCCGGGCCGAGGGCGGCGGTGCCGGCCAGGCAGACCACCAGGACGGTGGCGCCGGGCGGGACGTCCACGGCGCGGGGCGAGGCGGCGAAGGAGACGTCGGCGGTGGTGCGGCCCCGGCGGGTCATCACGTTGAAGTCGACCACCGGGCCGCCGAGCAGGCGGCAGCCGGTCGTCGCGTCGCCGGGGAAGGCGAACGGGCGGAAGGGGGTGTCGACGAGGTGCTCGGTGCCGTCGACGGTCAGCGCCATGCCCGGGCCGTCGACCAGGGTGATCACCCGGTCGACGCCGGGGAACGGCGAGAACGGTCCGGCCGAGGCGACGTCCGCGAGGCTGACCCGCCAGTCGAAGGTGTCCAGCCCCGCCCCGGCCGGGAAGCCGGCGACCTCCCTGGTCACCCCGCCCCCGTTGAGCCAGGCCGTCGCCGGGCGCTCGCCCGCCCGCAGTATCCGGATCCGCCCACTGGTCGTCATGGCGGCATCCTGCCACGAGCCGCCCGGGGGCCGGGGGCGGAGGGCGCCCCCGCCGTTGCGCAGGATCTCCGGCACGGTCGGCAAGCGCGGCAGCCCGGCGCGGACGGACGGGCCTCCCGCGCCGGACGGCGCGACCGGGGGTGGGCGGGCGTCGGGGCGCGGCCGGCCGGTCAGCGGGAGCGGGCCGTCAGGGGGAGGAGCGCGGCGACGGTGGCGGCGAGCGCGACGGTGGTGAGGGCGAGCGGGAGGCCGGCGGCGTCGGCGAGGAAGCCGATCACCGGCGGCCCGATCAGCATGCCGCCGTAGCCGAGGGTGGACGCGAGGGCGACGCCCTGCGGACCGCCCGCGGCGCCGGCCCGGGCGATGGCGAGCGGGAAGATGTTGGCCAGGCCGAGGCCGACCAGCACGAATCCGCCGATGACGAGCGGCACCGAGGGCGAGAGCGCGGCGAGCAGCATGCCGGCCGCGGCGGTGAGGCCGCCGAGGACCATCACCCGGGTCTGGCCGAGCCGGATCGAGGCCCAGGTCCCGCCGACCCGCCCGGTGGTCATCGCGAAGGCGTACGCGGCGTACGCGGCGGCGGCCGTACCGGCACCGGCGTGCACGTCGTCGGTGAGGTGCAGGGTGGTCCAGTCGGCGATCGCACCCTCGCCGTAGGCGCAGCAGAGCGCGGTGAGGCCGAGCAGCAGGACGAGCAGGCGGGCGTGCGGGGCGGCCGCCGTCCGCGAGCCAGGGCTCCCGGTGGCAGGGCGGGCGGGCGCCACCGCCGGTGCGGCCGGGCTGCGGAGCAGGACCACACCGGCGCCCGCCGTGACGGCCAGGCCGAGCAGGCCGCCCAGGGCGAGCGCCCAGGCGGTGCTGAGGGTGCCCGCGAGCAGCCCGCCGGCGCCCGCGCCGAGCAGGCCGCCGAGGCTGTAGCCGGCGTGGAAGCTGGGCATGACCGGTCGCCGCAGCTCGGCCACCAGGTCGACGGCGGCGCTGTTCATGGCGACGTTGGCACCGCCGTAGCCGGCACCGAAGAGCAGCAGGACGCCGCCGAGCGCCGCGACCGAGTGGGCGTGCGCGGGCAGTGGCACGGCGACGCCGAGCAGGGCCAGCGAGCCGACGGTGACCGGCCGGGAGCCGTACCGCAGACAGAGCCGGCCGACCACCGGCATGGTGGCCACGGCGCCGGCCGAGACGCAGAGCAGGGCGAGCCCGAGGGCACTGTGCGAGGCGCTGACCTGGCTGCGGATGTCCGGAATGCGCACCACCCAGGCGGCGAACAGGAAGCCGTCGACGGCGAAGAAGGCGGTCAGTGCGAGACGTGCGGCCCCCCAGGGGGTGTCGGGGGCGGGTGGTGTGCTGCGAGACTGGGAGGAGGGGCGGTCGGTCCGGGAATACGCGAGGATTTTGTTTCGGAGCGGCACAAAGTAACAATAGAGGTGTGCAGCTCACACCTTCAAGTCCGAAGCCAGGCTCTGCGGCCGACCCCGACGCGCAGCGCGACGCCCACCGCCGCGCGGCACCCGACCGCGGCCGGACGCTGCTGGGCCCGGCGCTCTCCCTCATCCACACCGGCCAGACGCCCACCCGCTCGGCGCTCACCCGCGCGCTGGACGTCACCCGGGCCACCGCCGGCGCCGTCACGGCGGAGCTGGAGGCGCTCGGCCTGATCGCCGTCGACTCCCGCCCGGCGGGCGGCGGCCGCGGCCGCCCCTCGCACCGGCTGGCCATCGACCCCGAGGGCCCGGTCGTCATCGCCGGGCAGATCCACGCCGACGGGCTGAGCGTCACCCTCGCCGGGCTCGGCGGCCTGCTGGACCCGCCCGTCCACCTGCCGCTGCCCGCCGCCACCGACCCGGTCCGGATGCTGCGCGCCGTCGCCCAGGCGGGTGCCGAGCTCGCCCGCGGCACCACCCGCCGCTGCCTCGGCGCCGCGCTCGCGCTGCCCAACCCGGTCACCGAGCCGGACGGCACCGCCCTAGCCGCACTGCACTTCGCCTGGCCCAGTGGCACGCCGGTCGCCGACCTGTACGACGTCGAGGTCGGCCGCGCCGACAACGGCCCGCACGCGCTGGACCCGCTGCCCTCCTTCGTCGCCAACGACGCCAACCTCGGCGCGCTCGCCGAGTACCGGCACGGGGCCGGGCGCGGCGCCCGCCACCTGCTGCTGGTCACCTCCGGCCACCGCGGCGTCGGTGGCGCGCTGGTGATCGACGGCCGGCTGCACACCGGCAGCGCGGGACTCGCGCTGGAGGTCGGCCACCTCACCGTCGACCCGCAGGGCCGCCCCTGCCAGTGCGGCAACCGGGGCTGCCTCAACTCCGAGACCGACCCCGACGCGCTGTTCGCCGCCGCCGGGCTCACCCCCGAGCCGGACCGCCCGCTGCTCGACCAGGCCCGCGAGCTCTGCCGCTCCGCCGCCACCGACCCGCGCGCCCGGGCCGCCGTCGAGCACGTGATCGACCGGCTCGGCCTCGGGCTCGCCGGAGTCGCCAACATCCTCAACCCCGACCGGGTGGTGCTCAGCGGCCTCCACCGCGACCTGCTGGAGGCCGCGCCCGAGCGGCTGCGCGCGGTGCTCGCCGAGCGCTCCCTCTGGGGCCGCAGCGGCCGGGTGCCGATCGTCGGCTCGGAGCTGGCGCACAGCGCACTGGCCGGCGCGGCCGAGCTGGCCTGGCTGCCGTACCTGGCGGACCCGCAGTCGGTGGCGGCGGGCTGAACCCCGGGCCCTCCGGCGCGCCGGCCGCCGGAGGGCGATGACACGCCAGGCCGCCGGAGGGCGATAAGCGGAAGCTGGGACAGCCGAAACGGTCACTTATCGTGACTCTCATATACTCGTAGTGAGCAACCGGGGGGTTCGAGCGAGGAGAGCCATCATGGGTATCGAGCCGACCGTCGACGTGGACCGCTCCGACGCGGACTACCGCAGCTGGCTCAAGGAGGCCGTACGCAAGGTCCAGGCGGACGCCAACCGCTCCGCCGACACCCACCTGCTGCGCTTCCCGCTCCCCGCCGACTGGGGCATCGACCTCTACCTCAAGGACGAGTCCACCCACCCCACCGGCTCGCTCAAGCACCGGCTGGCCCGCTCGCTCTTCCTGTACGGGCTCTGCAACGGCTGGATCCGCCCCGGCAAACCGGTGATCGAGGCCTCCAGCGGCTCCACCGCCGTCTCCGAGGCGTACTTCGCGCAGCTCGTCGGCGTGCCGTTCATCGCCGTGATGGCCAAGAGCACCAGCCAGTCCAAGATCGACCTGATCGAGTTCCACGGCGGCGAGTGCCACCTGGTCGAGCGCTCCGACGAGGTGTACGAGGCCTCCGCCCGGCTCGCCGAGGAGACCGGCGGCCACTACATGGACCAGTTCACCTACGCCGAGCGGGCCACCGACTGGCGCGGCAACAACAACATCGCCGAGTCGGTCTTCGCCCAGCTGCGCCTGGAGCCGCACCCCGAGCCGGCCTGGATCGTCGCCACCGCCGGGACGGGCGGCACCTCGGCGACCATCGCCCGGTACGTGCACTACCAGCAGTACGACACCCGGATCTGCGTCGCCGACCCGGAGAACTCCTGTTTCTTCGACGGCTGGGTCCGCCACGACCCGGACGCGGTCTGCGCGAGCGGCTCGCGGATCGAGGGCATCGGGCGCCCCCGGATGGAGCCGAGCTTCGTGCCCGGGGCGATCGACCGGATGATGAAGGTCCCGGACGCCGCCTCGGTCGCCGCCGTCCGGGTGCTGGAGCGGGTGCTCGGCAAGCGGGCCGGGGCCTCCACCGGGACGGGGCTGTGGAGCGCGCTGCGGATCGTCGCCGAGATGCGCGCCGCCGGGGAGCGCGGCAGCGTGGTCACCCTGATCTGCGACCCGGGCGACCGCTACCTCGACAAGTACTACTCGGACGACTGGCTGGCCGGCGAACGGATCGACATCGCGCCCTACCGCGCCGCACTCGACGCCTTCCTGGCCGGCGGAGCCTGGACGGGCTGACGCCGCCGGCCCGGGCGATCGCGGGCGGTCAGGGCGTGCGGGTGCCCGGGAGGTCGGCGGGGACGAGGAGCTGGAGCTCCTCGGTGGACGGGTCGGTGAGGTGGGCGACGCGCATGGCGTGGCGTTCGACCATGGTCTCGAAGACCTGCCGGGCGGTGCGGCCGTTGCCGAAGTTGGGGCCGCGCTCCAGGGTGGCGAAGTGGTCCAGCAGCGCGCCCTCGGTGGCCTCGGCCAGCGCGTACTCGTGCTCGGCGCACTGGGCGCGGGCGATCTCCAGCAACTCCTCGGCGGTGTAGTCGGAGAAGGTGATGGTGCGGGAGAAGCGGGAGGAGACACCGGGGTTGGCGGAGAGGAAGCGCTCCATCTCACTGGTGTAGCCGGCCACGATGACGACCACCTCGTCCCGGTGGTCCTCCATCAGTTTGACCAGGGTGTCGATCGCCTCCCGGCCGAAGTCGCGGGCGCCGTCCTCGGGTGCCAGCGTGTACGCCTCGTCGATGAAGAGCACCCCGCCGCGCGCCCGGTCGAAGGCGGCGGCGGTGCGGATGGCGGTGGAGCCGATGTGCTCGCCGACCAGGTCCACCCGGGCGACCTCGACCAGGTGGCCGCGCTGCAGCACCCCGAGCGAGGCCAGGATCTCGCCGTAGAGCCGGGCCACCGTGGTCTTGCCGGTGCCGGGGGCGCCGGTGAAGACCAGATGGCGGCGGAGCGAGGGCGCCTTGAGCCCGGCCTGGCGGCGGCGCCGGCCGACCGCGATCAGGTCGATCAGCGTCCGGACCTCCTGCTTGACGGTGGCCAGGCCCACCAGCGCGTCCAGTTCGGCCAGCGCCTCGTCGGCCGGCCGGCAGTCCGGGATCGGGCCGATCGCCGCGGGTGCCGCCAACGGGGGCGGGGCGGTGGTCAGTTGGGCCGTTCTCGGGGCCGGCACCTCGGCCGCGGGGGCGGCCGGGGCGACATCGTCCGAGGTGCAGGCCTCCACCACCGGGCCGGGCTCGGAGAACTCGAAACCGGCCCGCTCGTTCTGTTCGGCCCGGCAGCGGATGAGCTGGGTGCGGCAGCCGTCGATGATGTGGAAACCGAAGCCCTTGCCGTGCGAGACCCGGCAGTCCTCGAAGGTGCCCCGGCCCTGCGCGGAGACGTACACGCCGGCGTCCGAGCTGGCCCGGACGGTGCAGTCGCGCAGCACCGGGTCGGCGCCCTTGGTGACGATGACGCCGGTGGCCACGTCGGAGATCTCGCAGCCGGTGAGCAGCCCGCCGCTGCCGTGGTCGCGGAACCAGAGCCCGGTGCCCGCCTCCTGGACCCGGCAGCCGGTGAGGGTCACCCCGGCACCGCCGCTGACCGACACCGCCGAGCTGCGGATCCGGCTGAACGAGCAGCCGTCGGCGGTGGCGGCGGAGTCGCGGTCCAGCACGAAGAGCGCGTCCGGCAGGTCGTGCAGCGAGCAGTCGGTGAGGGTGAGCCGGGCGCCGTCGCTGACCCAGAGGGCCGGGTACTCCCCGGTCGAGCCGTGGATCTCGCTGGACTCGGCGACGGCCTCGGTGCCCTGGTCCCAGACCGAGAGCGCGCCGCGCCCGAAGTCCCGGACGGTGCTGCCGGAGAGGCTGAGCCGGGCCCGGCCGCGCAGGTCGGCGCCGTTCTCCGGCAGGTCGTGCAGCCGGCAGCCGGTCAGCACCAGCTCGGCCTCGCCGTCCAGGGTCAGGCCGTTGCCCGTGACCCGGTGGATCTCGCAGTCGATCAGCCGCCCGCCGGCCTGCGCCTCGGCCTGCACCCCGCTGCCGCGGATCTCGTAGATCTCGCAGCCGGTCAGCTCGGCGGCGCTGCCCGGGTCGGTGAGCAGCACCCCGGCGCCGGAGGCGTGGTGCACCCGGCAGCGCTCCAGCGCGGCGGTGGCGCCGCCGAGCACCGCGAGCCCGGCCTGCCCGGCGGCGGCGACCTCGCAGTCCTCGAACGCGGCCGCCGTGCCCTCGCCGCGCAGCCGCAGGCCGAGGCCCGCCGGGTTGGAGACCACACAGCCGCGCAGGGTGGGCCGGGCGCCGGCGGTGACCTCGATACCGCTGGCCGAGCGGGTCTCCACCCGGCAGCCGCTGAGCGAGGGCGTCGCCGCCGGGCCGGTGACCAGGACGGCCGGGACGGAGCTGTCGCTGCCCTCGATCACCAGGTCGCGGACGATGGCGGCGGACGTCACGGTCAGCGGTACCCCGCCCGGCGGGTCGATCCGTACCGTGCCGGGCCCCTGGGCCGGGACGACGGTGACCGGTTTGTCCAGGACCACGTTCTCCCGGAAGGTGCCCGGCCGGATCGTCACGGTGTCGCCCGGTTCGGCGGCGGCCAGGGCCTCCGCGAGGGTGTCGTACTCGCCGGCGCGGCGCCGCCAGCGGGATGCGCTGTCCTGGGTGACCCGGACCCTGTGCTCAGCCATGACGGTCTGTCGTCCCCACCTTCATCGAGCCGGCGATCAACGGGCCGTACGCGGGGGTGCGCGGGCCGCCCGCCCACCGTAGCGCGCTCGCGCGGGTGGTCCGCCCGCCCGCCGCCGTACGGGACCGCGGACGCCCGGTGCCCGGCACCCCCTTCAACGAGTGCGCGCGCTTCCGGTTCCGGCCCCGCGGGCGGCGGCACCCGGTGGCCGGACCAGGCCGTTCTCAGAGCAGGCCGTGCTCCGGCCAGTGCGCGCCCTCCTCCAGCACCTCGACCTCGTCGCCGACCCGCAGCGTGCCGAACACGTCGCCCTCGACCCCGGCCGGGCGCTCGGGGATCAGGTTCTGGCCGAACGCGGCCTTCTTCAGCAGTTTGTGGTGCCGGGCCAGGGTGCGGAGCGGCTCGGGGCCGCGCCGCTCGCCGCTCTCCTGGTCGGTGGTGGTGACCACGCAACGGCCGCAGGGCTTGACCACCTTGAAGGTCAGCTCGCCGATCCGGATCCGGCGCCAGCCGTCCTCGGCCCACGGCTTGGTGCCGGTGACCACCGCGTTGGGGCGGAAGCGCTCCATCGGCAGCGTCTCGTGGCCCTCGGGGTGCTCGGCGGCGATCAGCGCGTTCAGCTCGTCGAGCGAGGCGGTGGTGGCGAGCAGCAGGGGGAAGCCGTCGGCCATCGAGACGGTGTCGCCGGGCTCGGAGAAGTCCGGGTCGACCGGCCGGGCGCGCGGGTCGTCCAGGTGCACCAGGCGGTAGTCGCCCAGGTGTTCGGCGATCCACCGGTGCGCCTCCTCGGCGGCCTCGGCGGCGCGGAAGCGGGTGCCCCAGACCTCGACGTCCGCGAGCGGGGCGCCGGCGGTCACGGCGGGGGCCGGGACGTCGATCCGGGAGCCGTCGGGGGCGGTGAGGGCGAGTGAGCCGTCGGTGGCGAGTTCGGCGCGGATCTGGCCGAGCGCGGCGTTCTCCCGCTGGCTGACGAAGCGTCCGGAGGCATTGGCGAGCATCCAGCGGCGGTCGCCGGCCAGACCCCACGGCTCGACCCGGGCGCTGGCCGGGCTGAGGCGGTACATGGACTTGACGGGGTAGACGTGGAGACCGGAGAGCTGCATTCCTCCATCCTGCCAGCCCCGCCGGACGGCGGGCACACCCCCCGGTGCACCCCCCCCCGGCGCACCCGCCGTGCCCCCGTACGCGCACGGACCGCCCGGACGCCGTGGGGTGGCGGTCCGGACGGTCCGTGGATGACCCGTTTCTCCGTACGCCCGGCGCGCGGTGGTACGCCGGGTGGTGCTCAGGTGGTGCGGGTGCCGGCCGGGTGGGGGTCGGCCCATGGGGTGGTCAGCGGCTCAGTAGCCCTGGCCCTGCGACTGGTAGCCGCCCTGCTGGAACTGGCCGGGCTCGCCGTACGGGCCCGGGCGCTGCGGCTGCATCGGGCGGACCGGCGCGACGGGCGCGACGGCCGGGCGGAGCTGGGCGCCGCCGAAGCCCTGGTCGCCGCCCTGGCCCTGGTACCCCTGGCCGGCCGGGTTCGGTCCGGCGAAGGGCTGCGGGCCGCCGAAGCCCTGCGGGCCGCCGTGCGGCTGGCCGGCCGGGTTCTGCGGTCCGCCGAAGGGGCCGGGGCCGCCGAGCGGCTGGGCGCCGAAGGTCTGCTGCTGGCCGCCCTGGCCGGCGCCGACGAAGGTGTTCTGCCCGCCGAAGCTCTGGCCGCCGGACGGCTGGTAGCCGCCGCCGGTGGTCTGCGAGAAACCGGGCGCCGGCGTCTGCGGGCGCTGGCCGGGCACGTACGGCTGGGGGCCGCCGTAACCGGGGACGGGCGGCTGGGGCGCGGCGGCGTAGGCCGGCGCGGGCTGCGCCGGGAGGTACGTCGTGGCGGGGCCGGCGGACGGGGCGCTGCTCGGGCCGGGGCCGAGGGCGAGGCGGGCGGGCGGCAGCGCGGGGAGGTTGCTGCCGGTGCTCTCGTACCCGGAGCCGTACCGGTTCTCGTAGGACGGGCCGGCGCCCGGGCCGTACCCGGTGGACAGGGCCGGTGGCAGGGCGGCCGGCACGTTGATGGGCGCGATCTGGGGGACACCGCGCTCTGCGACAAGACTGTCGTAGATGGGCGTGCCGGAGGAGAAGGACGGAGAGGGGTAGCCGACTCCGTCGTAGGAGCGGGGCGAGGTCATGGGGCATACGGTAAGCCCACAACGCGCCTGCTGAGGAGAGCGGGAGGCAGTGCAGTTCGAGTGTTTACACAGTCTTCGCTCGCACAAAGGTTTCGAAAGTGGGAAGAACGGACATTCCGGCGGCGACTTCAGGCCAACCCGGAGCCCGTGCGGACTCTCGAACGCCACCCGGACACGGCTCGCGCGGGCCCGTGTGGTGACGGGCCGGTGGACGGTTCGGGCACCGCCGAAGAAACTTCTGCGCACAGGGCGTGCGCTGGCGCATTCGAGCCCCCGCCGAGGGCGTGACGGTGGCTCGTGAATGTTTCGGGAATAAAATTCCCGTGAAGGTGTTCGACGGGTGCCCGTGAGACGGAGCCGCAGGCCCCCGGCCGGACATCCTGCCGACCGGATGCGCCCGCGGTCCAACCGCGTTCACCCGAACCGCCCAACCGGGTGCGGCCCGTCAGACGGTGCGCAGACGCTCCGCGTACGGCTGGATCCGGGTCACCGCGCCGGCGATCCGGCGCACGGTGGGCGCGTCCGTCTGCGACCAGAGCGGGACGGTCAGCACCGAGGCGGCCGGCCGGTCGGTCACCGGCAGTGACTCGGCCTGGCCGAGATGGGCGTGGGCCCGCTGGCGCTGCACCGGCGGGTGGAAGTAGCGGCGCGAGCCGATGCCCTCGGCCCGCAGGACGGCGGCGAGCCGCTCGGCGGTCGGGCCGAAGGCGTCCGACCGACCCCCGCCGCCCGCGCCCGTCCCCCTCCCGCGATGCTTGCCGAGCCGCGACGTGCGGCGCAACCGCCTTGGCGATACTGGGGGCAGTCGGTGACCGGCGGGCCGTCGGGACCGGTCAGACCGGGCGCAGTCGCAGCGAGCGTTCGTAGAACTCGACCATCTGCGCGGACACCTGGTGCAGCGTGAACGAGGTCAGGAACCGCGCCCGGGCCGCCTTCGCCCGCACCCGGGCCGACGCCCGGTCGTCCAGCGTGTCGGTGAGCGCCGCCGCCAGCTCGGCCGGCCGCTCCGGCGTCACCAGCCGGGCGTAGTCCTCCGAACCGACCGTCTCGCGCAGCGCGGGCACGTCCGCGCAGACCAGCGGGACACCGACGCCCATCGCCTCCATCGCCGCACTGCCCAGCCCCTCCCAGCGGGACGGCGCGGCGAGCGCGTCGGCGGCGGCCATCAGGTCGAACACGTCCCCGCGCGGACCGAGGAAGCGGACGTTCCCGGCGGCCTCGGCGAGCGCCCGCAGCCGCACCGTCTCGGTGCCCTCGCTGCCCGCCAGCAGCAGCACCGCCTCCGGCTCCGCCCGCAGCACCGCCGGCCACGCCTCCAGCAGCACGTCCAGACCCTTCTGGTACTGCTGGCGCGCCGCCGCGAGCACCACCGGGACGTCCTGCGGCAGATCCAGCGCGGCCCGGACGGCGGCCCGGCGCTCCGGGGTGATGATGCCCAGCAGCTCGGGGTCGCGCCCGCGCGGGACGACGTCGATCCGCTCCCGCGGCACCCGCAGCCGCTGTGCCATCGCCCCGGCCACATACCTGGTCAGCGCGTGGAACCGGCGGGTGCCCTGGGCCGTCGCCGCGTCCACCGCCTGCGCGGCCCGGACCTTCCAGGGGCTGAGCCCGCGCGCGTTGAGGTGCTCCGGGCCGTACGCCGAGTTCACCAGGCTGGACACCACCGGCGTGCGGGCCGACAGCGCGGCGGCCCGGCCGAGCACGTCCGACTCGTACAGGGTGGTGTGGACCAGCTCCGGCCGCCGTTCGCGGATCAGCCGGTGCAGCGCGGCGGCCGTCCGCCCCCGGGTGGCCCGGCCCACGCCGAACACGTCGGCCCCCGCCTCGGTCAGCTCCGGCTGGAAGCCCCCGGGTGACTCCTCGAGGTACGCGACATCCAGTTTCACGCCGGCCCGCACCAGTTGGGGGGCCATCGCCACCAGACCCTGCTCGGCCCCACCGACCCGGCTCACGCTGTCGATCACATAGAGCACATGCACAGGCCAACCCCCGCCCTCCTGGGCGCGGCCGGTCTCCCATGCCGGCCGGCACCCTGACTGCCGATCAGCATCGCAGGTGGCGGGCACCGCCCGCCAGGGATTAGGCCAGGCCGGTCCCACGGGCGCCGGGGCAGCCGGGGGCGGTCGACGGCGCTGGGGGCGCGAAACAAGGCGTACGGTCGCCATGCCCCGCGCACGACGGCTCGCGGTCGGCGCCCGCCAGGAGTACCGGCACCGGCGTACGGGCCACCACCGGGTTGCGCGAAGGGGCTGTAACCGCGCCGGGCGCTGTGCCAAGGTCGTTCCCATGCCCGACGCCGTGTCGGCCAAGACGGCCGGAACCCGCCCCCGCATCCTGCACGTGATCACCGACCCGCGCCGCCGAGGCGCCCAGAACCTCGCCCGGGACCTCCACCGGGAACTCCGCCGCCGGGGCCAGGCCTCCGCGCTGCGCGCCCTCGCCCCGCACCCCGACGCCCACCCCGACGCCCCCGACACCCGCGCCACCACCGTGCTCGGCCCCGGTCGGCTGCACCCCGCCACCCTGCTCGCCCTGCGCTCCGCCGCCCGGACCGCCGACCTCGTGCTCGCCCACGGCTCCGCCACCCTCCCCGCCTGCGCCCTCGCCCTGGCCGGCACCCGCACCCCGTTCGTCTACGTCTCCATCGGCGACCCCCGGCACTGGACCGCCCGCCCGCTGCGCCGGCTGCGCACCGGCCTCCTGCTGCGCCGCGCGGCCGCCGTCACCGCGCTCGCCGACGAGGCCCGCGCCGTTCTGCTCGACCGGTTCCGGCTGCCCGCCGCCACGGTCCGCACCATCCCCAACGCCCGTGCCGCCGACCGCTATCCGCCCGCCGACGGCGACGCCGACCGCCGCGCCGCCCGGCAGGCCCTCGGCCTGCCCACCGACAGCCTGCTGGTCGCCTGGGTCGGCGCGATCGCCCCCGAGAAGCGCCTGGACCTCGCCCTCGACGCCCTCGACCGGCTGCCCGACGTCCGCCTCGCGGTGGCCGGCGACGGCCCGGGCCGCGCCGCCCTGGAACGCCACCCGGCCGCCGCCCGCACCCACTTCCTCGGCACCCTCGCCGACCCGGCCCCGCTCTACCGGGCCGCCGACGCCCTGCTGTTGACCAGCGACAGCGAGGGCGCGCCCGGCGTCCTGATCGAGGCCGCGCTGGCCGGGCTGCCCGCCGTCGCCACCGATGTCGGCTGGGTCCGCTCGGTGGTCCGCGACGGCGCCACCGGCGCGCTGGTCGCCCCCGGCGACCCGGTCGCCCTCGCCGAGGCGCTGGCCAAGGTGCTGGCCGGCGACCGCGCCACGCTCGGCGCCGCCGCCCGCGCGCGGGCCCTGGAGCACTTCGAACTCGGCGTGGTGGCCGACGCCTGGCAGCGGCTCTTCACCGACGTGTGGGGAAGAGGCTGACCGCCCGCCGAACAGGCCGGGCCGGGCTGCGCCGAACGGGCGAATCCCGGCCCGGCCGCCCCCGGGAGACTGGCCGGTAACGATCCGTCATCGACACACTGCCCGGTGTGAAATCGCTGCTGAGGTCCACCGTCCTGCTCGCCGTCGCCGCCGGGATCGCCGCGTCCCCCCTCCAGGCCGGCGCGATCACCCCTCAACCGCCCCACGAGGGCGCCCAGTACGTCCGCCTCGACCAGCCGCAGCCGGTGCGCGAGAGCACCCGCACCGAGGCGGTCGAGTTCTTCTGGTACGACTGCAGCCACTCCCAGCTCCTGGAACAGCCGCTCCAGGACTGGGCCGGGAGGCACCGGGCCGACGCCACCCTCCGCCGGGTGCCCGCCGTCTGGCCCGGCGACCCCCACGAGGGTGCCCAGCGCGGCCATGCGCGCCTCTACTACACGCTGGAGCGCCTCGGCCTGGTCGAGCGCCTGCAGACCACCGTCTTCCGCGCCGTCCGCGTCGACCGGGCGGACCTCACCACCGAGGCCGGCGCCGCCGACTGGGCGCTGCGCCAGGGCGTCGACCCGCAGCGGTTCCGCGAGGCGTACCGCTCCGCCGAGGTCCAGCGGGCCACCGACGAGGCCGCCGGGCTGTTCGTCCGGTACGGCGTCGAGGAACTGCCCACCGTGGTCGTCCAGGGCGAGTACCGCACCTCGCCGACCAGGGCCGGCGGTGTCGAGGCCATGCCCGGCGTCCTCGACCACCTGGTCGAGCTGGAACGGCAGGGGCAGCAGGCCCGGCCCGGTCGCTGACCCGCCGCCGGCCCCGTCCGCCGACGCCCGGCGGCCCCTCGCCGGCCCGGAACGTGCGCCGGGGCCCGGCCGGACGACCCGGCCGGGCCCCGGACCTGATCACCTTCACCGATCCGACCCCCGACGACCACACCCTGTGCCAGGGTGGGCGCCGGGCCACACCGCCGCGGTACGGAACTGCCGTGGCGGCGGGCCCACTTCTCGATACCGGCGGTACCGGAGAGGGCAGGGCTCCGTGGGGGGCAACGCGCGCAGCTCGTCGACGATCCCGCCCGCCGGGCGCGGCTCGGTGCCTGGGGGCGGGAGTGGGTGGCCGGCCGGTTCTCGCTGGACAGCGCCACCACCGCGTTCGAGGAGCTGTACGCCCGGGTGCCGGCCCGCCCCGCCGGGGCGGCGCGGATGACCAGCTGGCTGCGGGACCTGGAGCAGATGACCAGGTACGAGTTCACCGAACCGGCCGCGCTGCGGATGCTCGGGCGCTGACCGCACGGAAGGCGCTGGGAAGGCGCCGGGACGGTGCCGACGGCGCCGGCCGCTCAGTAGGTCCGGCCCTTCCAGGACGCCCCGTGACCCCGCCAGTGCCGCACCGCCGAGTCCACCGTCATCAGCAGGTACAGCGCCGCCGTGAACGGCAGCAGCAGCGCGGCCGGCGCGGGCCGGCGGTAGTAGCGGAGCATCGGCAGATACGTCCCCGCCATCAGCGCCCAGGCCGCGCCGCCCGCCCCGGCCACCGCCCACCGGGTGGTGGCCAGCCCGGCCAGCGTCGCCACCGGCGGCACCAGGTAGACCAGCGTCAGCCCCAGCACCGTCCCGAGCAGCAGCACCGACGAGTGCCGGAGCTGGGCGTACGCGCTGCGCGAGACCATCCGCCACAGCTGGGCGAGGCGCGGGTACGGCCGGACGCTGTCCACCTCCTCGGCCAGGCCCAGCCAGATCCGTCCGCCGGACGCCTTCACCGCGCGGGCCAGCGACACGTCGTCGATCACCGCGCCCCGGATCGCCGCCACCCCGCCCGCCCGCTCCAGGGCGTCCCGCCGCACCAGGGAGCAGCCGCCCGCCGCGGCGGCCGTCCGGCTGCCGGGCCGGTTGCTCCGGCGGAACGGGTACAGCTGGGCGAAGAAGTACACGAAGGCCGGGACGATCAGCCGCTCCCAGCCGGTCTCCACCCGCAGCCGGGCCATCTGCGAGACCAGGTCCAGCCCGTTGCTCTCGGCTCCGGCCACCAGGTCGGCCAGCGAGTCCGGGCCGTGCGCGATGTCGGCGTCGGTCAGCAGCAGGTACTCGGCGTCCGGCCCGGCCAGCTCCACGCCGTGCCGCAGCGCCCACAGCTTGCCCGTCCAGCCGGGCGGCAGCGGGGGAGGGGTGGTGACGGTCAGCTCCAGGCCGGCCGTGCTGGTGAGGCCCGGGGCGGCGGGGTCAGGGGTGGCGAGGTTCGACGCGACCGCGCCCGTGCCGTCGGAGCTGTGGTCGTCCACCAGGATCACCCGGGCCCGGCCCGGGTACTTCTGCGCGAGCAGGCTCGGCAGGCTGAGCGGCAGCACCTCCGCCTCGTCCCGGGCCGGCACCACCACCGCGACCGCGGGCCAGCGCGCGGGCGGCCGACGGGGCGGGAGACGCACGTCGGTACGCCAGAACAACCCGTGGCAGCACGCCAGCCAGAGCCAGACCAGCAGGGAGAGCACGGCGATCCACAGCAGGACGGTCACCCCGGCAGTCTGCCGCACCCGGGGCCCGGCGGGGCGGATCGACTAAAGTCTTGACCCGTGAAGATCGCACTGATGGACTCCGGAATCGGCCTGCTGGCCGCCGCCGCCGCCCTTCGGAAGCTGCGCCCGGACGCCGATCTGGTGCTCTCCTCCGACCCGGCCTCGATGCCCTGGGGCCCGCGCACGACCGAGGAGGTGACGGCGCTCGCCGTCGGTTGCGCGCGGGCGGCGGCCGCCCTCGAACCGGACGCGCTGGTGATCGCCTGCAACACCGCCTCCGTCCACGCGCTCGCCGCGCTCCGGGCCGAACTGGAGCCCGGACTGCCCGTCATCGGCACGGTGCCCGCCATCAAGCCGGCCGCCGCCCTCGGCGGGCCGGTCGCGATCTGGGCCACCCCCGCGACCACCGGCAGCACGTACCAGCGCGGGCTGATCCGTGACTTCGGCGGGGCGGCCACCGTCACCGAGGTCGCCTGCCCGGGCCTGGCCGACGCCGTCGAACACGGCGACGACGACGCCATCGAGGCGGCCGTCACCGACGCGGCCGCCCGCACCCCGGCCGGTACGGCGGCGATCGTCCTGGGCTGCACCCACTACGAACTCGTGGCCGACCGCATCCGGGCCGCCGTGGCGCCCACCGCGGCCGCCCAGCTCACCCTGCACGGTTCCGCCGACGCGGTCGCCGCCCAGGCCCTGCGCCGCATCGGGGACCCGGCCCGCCAGGGCACCGGCACCCTCACCGTCCTCCACGCAGGCCGCCCCGCCGCCCTTCCCACCGCCGCCACCCGTTACCCCCAGGGCCGTACCCTCGCCGCCCCGGCCCCGCTCCCGGCCGTCTGACGGGGGCCCCGGCCCGGACGAGGTCCTGCTACGCGACGGCCTGGCCGCGCCAGCGGCGGTAGGCGGGCTCCAGCCCGGACAGGATGGTGTCGAAGCGGCGGGTGCTGGTGGTGGAGTCGACCTGGAGGCGGCTGATCTGGAGCGGGTGGTCGGGGAGCCGGGGGCCCAGGCGGTGGTCGGAGAGGAACCCGAGGTGGTAGCCGAGCTCCTGCAGGACGGTTTCGGCACGCGGGTCGTGGCCGCCGTCGGGGTAGGCGAAGGCGATCGGGGGCTCGCCGAGCCAGCGGGTGAGGGCTTCGTGCGCGCCGGTGATCTCGGTCCGGACGGTGGCGTCGTCGCAGCGCCCGAGGCAGGGGTGCCCCTGGGTGTGGTTGCCGATCGCGACCCCGCCCTCGCGCAGGGCGAGCAGGTCGGTGGGGGTGAGCTGGTCCTGGCGGGGAGGCCTGCGGTCCGCGCTGACCCGCAGTTCCTGGAGGCTGCGCCGCCGGTCGGGGTCGGGCATGGCCTTGAGCCGGCGCAGCAGCTGCGAGGGGTGTCCGCAGTCGAGTGAACGGGCGCGCCCGCCGTGCCGGGCGAGGAAGTCGGCCTCGTGCCACCAGAACGGTCGTTCCGTCCCGATCAGCTCGGAGATCACGAAGGCGGCGGCCGGGATGCCCCGGTCGTTCAGCGCGGGCAGGGCGTGGGTGAGAACGCTGCGGTCGGCGTCGTCGAAGGTGACCAGCACGCTCCGGGCCGGCAGCGGACGGCGGTCCGCGACGGCCTGCCGGACGGCGTCCAGTGAGACGGGCGTGGCAAGTCTTCGCAGCCGGTCCAGCTGGGCGCCGAAGGACCGCGGGTCCGTCACGCCGTGATAGGCGAGCACGGCGAGCCGCTGGGCGGCGCGGGCCCGGAACAGGGGCTGGACGGGGGCGAAGCGCAGCCACTCACCTCGCCCGTCCGAGTGACAGCCCGCGGACTGCGCGGCGTGCCGCCCACCGCGCGCGCCGGCACCGCGCTGCTCGCGGGCCGCCGCGCCCGTCGCTGAGCGGGCCGGCGAGCGTGTGGACGCGCCGGACACCGGCTGGACCGCCGCCCGTGGCAGCGGGCGAACACGCACGCCGGGCGCGGACCTGGCCGGGGCCGTCGAGGTCGACGTCGTGGACTGGGACTGCGGCACGGTTCCCCCTCGGTCGCCGATGCGGCGTGGCGGTACCGCCGGAGGACGGAGCCCGGCCTCCGACACCAAGGGCACGGCGGCTCCGCCCCCTGGGTATTCCGGTCCACGGCGGGGACTCCCAACCCGCACCGCGGACGGCTCCTGGATCGCTCAATGTAGTGGAGACCGATACGCCGCGTAGATGGTTGTACCGGACAGTCGAGGATTTTTCGCGCGCCGGAGGCGGGGCGGCCCCGGCCGCGCGCCGGAGTGCGCCCGACGCCGGGGCGGTTGCGGAGGGTGTCCGGGGAATCACTTCCCGCGGGCTGCCCCGGGCGCCCTCCCGGGGTACCTTGGGCTCATGGCAGATGCGGAACGTGATCACTCCCACCCGCACGGCGCGACCAGGATGGCCCGCCTGTGGAGTGGTGGCGCGCTGGTCACCCACCAGATCCCGCTGGCGATGGTCGGCCTGGCCTGTCTGGCGGTGGGCATCGTGGTCGCGGTGGCGGTTCCGGACAGTGACGGACCGGCCTGGGCGATGGCGGTGGCCGGATGTCTCGGGGCCGGCGTGCTGCTGCTCGGCCGGATCGCGTTCGCCGTGCTGCGGTACCGCCGGGGCGCCACGCTCTGACGCGGGACGGGCACCCGTCTCAACCGGTCGGATCGGCCGGTTTACAGCCCATCCGCCAACTCCTTCTCGCCTCTTTCACGATTCCGGTCCACCAGCCTCACGGTCCCCCCTGCTGTGATTTTCGTCCGGTGCGTCAACTGCGCCGGATGCGGGGCCACTTGACGGCGCCGGGGAGGGCGCCGCAGAGGGGGGGGGCGATGAGCGGCACCGCCGCGCCCGGACCGACCGGAGCCGTCGGAGGCATCCGCGCCCAGGTCAAGCGCCGGCTGGCGCGCCCGGCCGGGTGGTCTCCCTGGACGAGGCCGTCGACCGGATCGAGGCCGGCCGCCGGACCCCCGGCACCGTGCTCACCTTCGACGACGGCTTCGCGGACGTCTACGAGAACGCCTGGCCGCTGCTGCGCGAACGCGCCCTCCCGTTCACCGTCTACCTCGCCAGCGGCCACGTCGGCGGCGAGACGCGCTGGGAGGGCTCCACCGCCAAGGGCGCCGGCGCGCCCGCGCTCAGCTGGGAGCAGCTGCGCGAGATGACCGGCTCCGGCCTCTGCACCGTCGCCAACCACACCGCACGCCGCGCTGCTGGACGGCCTCGGCGCGGTGCCCGCGACCCTGGTCCACCCGCGGGCGCTGATCGCGCCCGGGACCGAACTCGGCCCCGGCTGCCTGGTGATGGGCGGGGCGTACGTGTCCAGCAGCGTGCGCCTGGGCGCGCACAGCCAGGTCCACTACAACGCGACCGTCGGGCACGACAGCGTGCTCGGTGAGCGGGTGACGGTCTGTCCGGGCGGCAACGTCTCCGGTGCGGTGCTGCTGGACGACGGCGCGACCGTCGGCGGCAACGCCGTGGTGCTCCAGGGCCGCAAGGTCGGCGCGGGCGCCTTCGTCGGCGCCGCCGCCGTGGTCACCAGGGACGTCCCGCCCGGCGAGGTGGTGGTCGGCTCGCCGGCCGGACCCCGGCGCGCGCCCTCCGGTAGGGCGCGCCGGGCGCGTGTCGCGGTGGCGAGGACAGCGGGGCCGGGCAGAGCCGCAGGTCCGACGTGGACCGGTGGATAGGCTGCGGGGCATGGCCATTCCTCCCTTCCTCGCCGAACTCCGCTCCGTGGTCGGTACCCGCCCGCTCTGGCTCAGCGCCGTCGTGACCGTCGTCCTGGACGACGACGGCCGGGTGCTGCTCGCCCGGCGCGCCGACGACGGCCGCTGGGCGCTGCCCGGCGGCATCCTCGACCCCGGTGAGCAGCCCGCCGACGGCGCGGTGCGCGAGTGCCTGGAGGAGACCGGCGTCGCCGCCGTCCCCGAACTGCTCGCCTCGGTCGGCGTGACACCGGAAGTGACCTACCCCAACGGCGATGTGACGCGGTACGTGCTCCTCACCTTCCGCTGCCGGGCGGTCGGCGGCGAGGCCCGGGTCAACGACGACGAGTCGCTCGCGGTCGGCTGGTACACCCTGGACGCGCTGCCGCCGATGATCGACGAGGAGCACCAGCGGCTGCGCCAGGCCCTGGAGTGCCAGGGCGCGGCGTTCTTCGAATGGGAAGGCAGGGAGCGGCCGTGACCGGCCGGCTGGCCGAAGTCCCGCTGCGGGACGGCCCGGTGCGGGTCCGGGGCGCCCTGCATCTGGAGCGGGCCGAGCACGGTCTGCGGCCCTGGCGGCTGCCCGCCTGGACGGCCGGGCAGTTCCCGGACGGCGAGCTGCGCCGGGTGGCCGCCATGCCGTCCGGTGTGCGGCTGGCCTTCCGGACGGCGGCCGCGGTGCTCGAACTCGCCCTGTACGCCGAGCCGGAGTCGCCGTACCCCGGGGCGGTCGAGCTGTGGCTGGACGGCGTCCGGACCGACCGGGCTCCGCTGCCGCCCGCGGGCGGGCCCGTCGTCCTCCGGTTCGCCACCGGGGCGGGCGGTGAGCGGGAGGCCGAACTGTGGCTTCCCCAGTGGACCGCCGTCGAACTGACCGCCCTGCGCGCGGACGCCCCGGTCCTCCCGCCCCGGCCGACCGGGCGCCGCCGCTGGCTGCACCACGGCAGTTCGGTCAGCCAGGCACCGGAGGCCGCCTCGGCCGCCGACACCTGGCCGTGGATCGCCGCCGGGCGGGCCGGCGTCGACCTGCTCAATCTCTCGCTCGCGGGCAACGCCCAACTGGACCCGTTCACCGCCCGGACCATCCGTGACCAGCCGGCCGATCTGATCAGCCTCAAGATCGGCATCAACGTCCTGACCAAGGCCTCGTTCCGGCTGCGCACCTTCGGCCCGGCCGTGCACGGCTTCCTCGACACCGTCCGCGAGGGCCATCCGGACACCCCGCTGCTGGTGGTCTCCCCGGTGTTCAGCCCGCCGTTGGAACGGACGCCAGGCCCGGCGGCGTTCGAGGCGACGGAGACCGGCGGCCGGTTCGCGGCGCTCGGGGACCGGGCGGACGTCCCGGCCGGGGCGCTCACCCTGGAGGTGGTCCGCGCCGAACTGGCCCGGATCACCGCCGCCCGGGCCGCCACCGACCCGGCGCTGCACTACCTCGACGGGCTCGCGCTGCTCGGCCCGGCGGACGCCGACGGGCTCGTCGACCTGCTGCACCCGGGCCCGGCCGGGCACACCCTGATCGGCGAGCGCTTCGCCCGGCTGGCCTTCTGCCCGAGCGGCCCCTTCGCCGTGCCCTGAAAGACCCGGCAGCCCTGCCCTCAGAGCGTGCGGAACCACTCCGCGGTCCGCTCCAGGCCCTCGCGCAGCGGCACCGGCCGGACGTCCGGAAACAGCTCGCGCAGCCGGGAGTTGTCGGCCTGCGAGTCCCGGACGTCGCCGGGCCGGGGATCGGTGTGGTCCACCTCGACCGGGTGGCCGAGCACCGACTCCAGCTCGCCGACCAGCTCCAGCAGCGAGGTACGGGCGCCGAAGGCCAGGTTCACCGGGTCGGCGTGCACCACCCGGCGCAGCACCGCCTCGGTGATCACCCGGGTGACGGTGCCGACATAGGTGAAGTCCCGGCTCTGGCCGCCGTCCCCGTGGACGGTCAGCGGCCGGCCGGCCAGTGCCGCGTCCAGGAAGGCCGGCACCACGGCGGCGTACGCGTGTCCGGCGGGCTGGAGCGGGCCGTACACGTTGAAGAACCGCAGCGGCAGCACGCCGAGCCCGTAACAGTGGTGATAGGCCGCCAGATACGCCTCGGTGGCCAGCTTGCTGACCGCGTACGGGCTCATCGGCGCGGTGCGCATGCTCTCCCGTTTGGGCAGCTCGCGGTTGGCGCCGTACACCGAGGACGAGGAGGCGGCCGCCACGTACAGCCCGCCCGCCCGGCGGGCCGCCTCCAGCACCTCCAGGGTGCCGGTGGCGTTGGCGTGGTGGCTGGCCAGTGGGTCCGCCACCGAGCGGGGGACGGAGGGCAGCGCGGCGAGGTGCACCACCGCGTCGGCACCCGCGAACGCCTCGTCCAGCAGGGCGGGTTCCAGGATGCTGCCCTCGTAGAGCGTGGCGTCGAGGCCCGCCAGAGTGGCCTTGCTGCCGGTGGAAAGGTCGTCCACGACCCGGACCTGGACCACCTCCGGGCGGGTCAGCAGGGCCCGGACCAGATTGGCCCCGATGAATCCGGCTCCGCCGGTGACGACCACGCGCATGGCTGAGGTTCCCCCCCCGACAACCGCCCGGCCCGCTCGGCCGGCCCTGCGCCGATGGTAGCCGGGCGGTCACCCCCCGTGGGGTGGAACGCTCCACCCCGGCCCCGGAGCGGCCCCAGGACGGCCCCAGGACAGTGCGGGACGCCCGGCGGGGCCGGGCGGACGCCGGGTTCAGCCCTTGTGCTGGCGGTAGGCCTCCTCCGCCGCGTCCAGGACGGCGGTCAGGTCGCCTCCGGCGGTGGCGGTCGCCACCGCGGCCACCGCGCCCTCCACGAACGGCGCGTCGGCGAAGCGGACCGGGAACGGCAGCCCGTGCTCGTCCGCGTCGGCGAGCAGGGCGCGCACGGTGGAGACCGCGCTGCCCAGGTCGGCGAGCACCACCACGCCATGGCCCTGGTCGACCCGGCGGGTGGCGGCGGCCACCAGCACAGCGCTGATGCCGGGGCCGGAGACCAGGTCGCCGCCGGTGCCGACGACCGGGGCGGGGGAGTCGGCGTCGACCAGGGCCAGTGCCAGGGCGCGGACGGCGGCGGCCAGCTCCTGGCTGTGCGAGACCAGGACGATCCCGACCCGGCCGTGCGCGGGCGGCCGGCCCCGCGCCGGCCGGGGCAGCGGGGTGCGCGTGGGTGGGGTGCGGGGCGCCGGAGGGTGGGCCGAGGGTGCGTCGGAGATGGGGATGACATCGGCGCGGGTGCCGTCCCGGCGGCTCATCGGCTGCTCCTGGGGGCGTTCGGTCGGGGCTTCCCACACTCTGGCAGCTGACCGCCGCCCCGGACTCCGGGACACGCCCCGGAGCCGCCCCGGCGGGGCTCCGGCGCGCCTCCGGCGGCCGGGCGGGATTCCGTACACCGGGCCTCCGGCCGGGCCGGCCGGGTCCGCGGGGCGGGCCTGCGGACCCGGCCCGGGCGGGGGAGCCCGGTCAACCGTCGGGGCGGTCCCGGTCAACCCGCTGACCGGGGCGACGCGGGGTGGTTAGGCTGGCCCCGACAAGCCGTCGGGAGGAGAGCAGTAGTGGCAGCCAACATCGGGACTGACGTGGAGACGGCCGGAGCGGCGCAGGAGTTCGCGCCGAGCGGGAAGCCGAAGGTGGACTTCACCGGGGCGACCTGGCTGTGCAGCAGCCAGGGTGTCGGGGACGTCCAGATCGCTTTTGTGGACGGTTACATCGGCATGCGGGACGGCCGCCAGGAGGACGGACCGGTCCTGGTGTTCACACCCGGGGAGTGGCGGGCCTTCGTGCTCGGCGCGCGGGACGGCGAGTTCGACCTCACCTGAGCCCGGGTCCGGGACGGACAGCGGCGGGCCCCCGGTTCGGGGGCCCGTTTCCGTGCTGCCCGCTTCCGGTGCCCCGGGAGGGCGTCTCCCCGGACGGGTGGTTCCTCGAACGAGTGGCTCCACGAACGGGTGTTTTTTGGCCGACCTGACTCGACTGTCCGTCAGATCGTCCCATCTGATCATCTTTTGAGCGTGCGCCGTCATAATTTCTGTTGACTGTTAGACAAACGCAGCTCAGAGTATGAGCACAGGCAGACGCCGTGCCCACCGCCCCCACGCGGCCAGACACGGCGCCTGCTGTGCGGCCCGGCAGCGCTGCCAGGCCTCCTCCCAGTCATCCCCTGCGCACCGGGGTGCGTCGGCCGGTCCCGGCCCACAAGGGGCCGGCAGTCGCCGGGAGGGTGGCGCCGCCGCCGAGAGCGACTCGGCGGCGGTACCGAATGCTCGGGACCCGCACGCCCCCACGCGGCGGCGTCCCGAGCAGATCCGCGGGAGCGACGGGCCGGGGCCCCGCGGACCTTGCTTATGTGGCATGGAACTGTTGGCTTGTGTGCTGTGCTGTGTGCGACGACGAAGCTGGGTGCTCGGCGGTTCGGCACGACGATGTGCACAGTGAGGGATACGCGTGTAGGGCCGCGTTGCGACAAGCCGTCCCCCCGGAGGGTGAAACCCAGAGCGGCTGTCGTGCTGAACCGAACGTAGCCCGGACGGTTGCTCAGAGTCAACATTGGTCTCTGAGCGTGGATCTCCGTTCGGCGCCCCACCCACCCTGCGAAGGCGGTGTGCCGGGCACGTACGATGTTCCCATGTCTTTTCTCCGCCGTCGCTCCGGACAGCCCGCCGGCCCGGACTTCGACGTGCTCGCGATGGACCCGGGCGACTGGCCCGGTGACTTCGGTGCGGCCATGATGACCGGCCCGGACGGCTCCTGCCAGGGAATTTTCCTGCGCTACGACCTGTTCGGCGGCAGAGGCCCGGCGATGTTCATCGGCAACCTCCCCGAGGGCTCGCCGGCCCGCGACACCGGGGACAGCGTGCCCTTCGAGATCCGGCAACTGCTCGCGGCGCTGGAGAACGAAGAACCGGTCGAGTTCGTCTCCGCCGAGGACTTCCCGGTGATGCTCGGGGACGACCTCCTGATCGTGAAGAAGGTCAAGGTCAGCGAGGGTCGGGTGTTCTGCTCCCAGTTCGGGCGCAGCGACGGCGTGCAGGTCACCATCGCCTCCTGGGACCGACCGATTTCGGACGACCTCTACCAGCTGCTCAAGCCGCTGCCGGCGGACATGTTCCACCAGGGCTGATCCGGCCGCCCCCGGGCCGGGCACCGGCCGGGGCCCTGGCCGCTGCTTGACGGTTTCGATCACGGCTTCGTACAGTCGCGAACATGTCGTGCCGTCTCCCGCTGCTGCTGACCCGCCGCAGCTATCTGGACCTGCGGCGCACCGCCAGCGCGGCGTGTCCGGGCCGCTGAGGGGGATTCGTCCCCGCGGCGGTGGGCGGGCGGCCGAGTGGCCGACGCCGATCCGGGGGCGGCGTTTCCGCTGGTCTCCCGGGCCGCCAACCGGTACCGCGCGCCCGTCCGGCGTGCCGCCCGCAGTTGCCGAGCCCACGCTGCCGCCCGGAGGCACCAGCACCATGACCACCATCGCTGCCGACCAGCCGTCCGTCGCCACCGCCCTCGCCGGGCTGCCCCGGGTGGTCGATCTGCTCGCCGCCCGCGCGGAGGAGCACGACCGCGACGCCACCTTCCCGTACCAGGGCATCGAGGCGGTGCACGAGGCCGGGCTGCTCACCCTCACCGTCGCCCAGCGGTACGGCGGCGCGGGCGGCACGCTCGCCGACACCGTCCGGGTGCTCGCCCAACTCGGGCGCGGGGACGCCTCGGTGGCCGTGGTCACGGCGTTCACCCTGCTCCAGCACGCCGAACAGGCCCGGGTGGCGAACTGGCCGCCGGCCGGCTACCGGAGGCTGCTCACCGAGTCCCGGCGCGGTCCGGCGCTGGTCAACACCCTGCGCGCGGAGCCCGGTTCGCAGAGCGGGGAACCGCCCGCCACGGTCGCCAGGCGGGACGGCGACGGCTGGCTGCTCAGTGGCCGGAAGACGTACTGCGCCGGCGCGGAGGCGCTGGCCTGGATGGCCGTCACCGCGCGGACCGACGAACCGGTGCCCCGGGTCGGCACCTTCCTGGTGCGCGGCGAGAGCGAGGGCATCGAGATCGACCCGACCTGGGACCAGCTCGGCCTGAGGGCCAGCGCCAGCCACGACGTGGTGCTGGACGCCGTCCGGGTGCCGGTCGAACTCGCGCTGGGGCTCACCGGGCCGAAATCGGGCGCGAGTTCGACGGTCGCCCAGGTGTCCGGCGCGGTACCGCCCGGCGAACTCACCCGCGCCTGGCACGATCTGGCTCTTTCCGCCGTCGCCGTCGGAGTGGCCCGCTCGGCGCAGGACTGGCTGGTTCGTTTCCTCAAGCAGCGCACCCCGGCCAACCTGACCGAGCCGCTCGGCAGCCTGCCCCGCTACCGCTGTGCGCTCGGCGAGATCGAGGCCCAGCTGATCGGCGCGGAGGAGCTGGTCGGCGGACTGGCCCCGCGGGTGGACCGGGCCGACCCGGAGGCGGTGGCCCGGACCGGACCGGCCCATCTGCTGGCCACCCGCGCGGCCGTATCGGCCGTCCAGCAGGCGGTCTCGCTCACCGGCAACCCCGGTCTGAGCCGGCGTCATCCGCTGGAGCGCTACCTGCGGGACGTGCTGAGCAGCCGGGTGCACTTCGCCCCGGACGAGGCCGTCCTGGACAGGGCCGGGCGAGCCGCCCTGGAGCGCGGTACCAGGGCCTGACGCCCCCTGGCCCGAAACCCCCCTTGGGGGGAGCCGGCGTCGCCTCAGCCGACGCCGGCTCCGGTCCATGTCCCGCCCCGTCCGCGGCCGCCTCAGCGGGTGCCGACGGCGGCCCGGACGGCCCTGCGGGCCAGCGCGGCGTCGTCGTACAGCCGGCGGATCATGATCCGCTGCTCCTCGCCGGCGCCCGGCACGTCGTACAGCCGGATCTCCCGCATGAGCACCAGCACCAGGTTGACCAGGAACGCGTCCCGGGCCATCGTGCCACCGCTCTGCGCGAGTTGGCTGATCTGGCGGCGGGCGGCGGTGTCCCCGGAGAGCACGCTCCACAGCACCGCCAGGTCGTAGCCCGGCAGGTACCAGCCGGCCTGCTCCCAGTCGACCAGCACCGGCCCGGACGGTGCCAGCAGCATGTTGCTGAGCAGGGCGTCGCCGTGGCAGAGCTGGAGCGGGGTGTGGCTCAGGCCGTGCAGCAGCCCGCGCAGATCGCCGGCGTCCCGGTCGGTGAGCTGGCCCACCGAGTGGTACCGGGCGATCTCCAGCTGGTAGTCCATCCTCGGCTGGAACACGTCCGTCGGCGGCCGCCACAGGTTGAGCGTGCGGACGGCGGTGAGCAGCGCCCGTACCTCGCCCGGGGTGGGCGCGTTGACCGGGTGGCGCTCCCGGGCGGCCGGGCGGCCGGGCACGCGCTCCATGACGAGCACGCAGCGGTCGTGGTCGGCCGCGACCAGCCGGGGCAGCCGGACCGGCGGACGGTGCCGGACGAAGGCCCGGTAGACCGCGACCTCGTGGTGGAAATCGGCCACCAGCTGCTCGAAGTACTCACTCCGCACCGCCTGCGGGGCCAGGCACTTGGCCACCACCGGGGCCCGCCCGATGGTGCCGGCCACCAGGATGTGGCGGCTGCCCTCCCGCAGGACCTGACGCGGGGTGAACGCGGGACATATCCGCGCGACACCGGCCAGCGCGGCCCGCACCGTCGGGGTCTGCAGCGCCGCCGGGTCGATCCGCTCGGCCGTGCCGGGCTGGCCGGGCCGGTGCGGCCGCAGCAGCCGGCCGTCGGTCGGGCGGGCGCCCGGGATCCGGGCGCCGGGCGGCAGGACGGTCTCGGGGCCGCGCAGCCCCAGCGCCGTACGGCCGGCGTGGCCCCGCGCGTCCGTGGACCGGCCGTCGGCCCCGCGCGGGGCGGCGGGGCGGCTCGGTGGCGGCACCTGCTTCGGCCCGGGACGGCCCGCGGCTGCGGTGGGGGGTCGCAGCGCGGTGCGGGCCGCGGTCGGCGTAGGGGTGGTCGCTGAGGAGTACATGGGGTGAGGGTGGTCCCTTCCTGTCCGTCGGGCGGGTGTGCCCCGCGGTGCGGGGGAGGGCCGGTGCCGCGAGCTTTCCTGGCGTGACGGCGGCCCTTGGGCGGTGCGGTGGGTGGAACGCGGGCGCCGGGCACGGACGCGGGGCCGGAGCCCCTGCGGCGAGGTGCCGGCCGTCCGCACCCTGGGGAATGCGGTCGGCCGGACTGCCGTGGCCGTGCCCGGCGCCCCCGCGCCACCCGGCCGCGCCACCCCCTCGGGTGAGGACCGGGGACGCCCCATGACACGGGCGGGGGAATGCCCCGACCGGCCCTGGGACGCCGCCCGACCCGAGGGGCGAGGTGGCGCACCTCTACAACACACCCGATCGCCACTGGTTAAGAATGTGGCGGACCCTGGCGAAGCATGGCGAATACTCGCCCGGCACCTGACGGAGCCTCTAGCCTCGAACCAGCCGAGGAACCTGGGGGCTTCACGTGAGCAGGGGACCCAACACCCGACTCGCCGATCTGTTCGTCCTGACCGGATGGTCCAAGGGCGAACTCGCGCGGCTGGTCAACCGGAGAGGTGCCGCGATGGGACAGCAGCAGCTGTCCACCGACACCTCGAGGGTGCGGCGGTGGATCGAGCACGGGGAGATCCCGCGCGATCCGGTGCCGCGGGTACTGGCGTCCGTGTTCACGGAGCGGCTCGGCCGTGTCGTCACCACTGAGGACCTCGGTCTGGAACGACACCGGCCCACCAGGACCGGAGCGGCGCAGTCCGCAGCAGTGCCATGGGAGCCGGATCGAACGGCCGCGGTCCTCACCGAGTTCACGGGAATGGACCTCATGCTGAACCGACGTGGATTGGTGGGTGCGGGTGCCGCGCTCACGGCCGGGGCGGCCATCGCCGACTCCTTGAAGGGCTGGCTGGGCGGGGACGCGGTCGCCTACGCGGCCTCGGTGCCGGGCCCCCGCCAGATGATCACCCAGGGCGGTGTCCGCCCGGTGGTCGACGTGTACGACGCGGGCCCGGTCGGGCTCGACGAGGTGGAGGCGCTGGAGCGCTCGGTCCAGGTGTTCCGGGCCTGGGACGCGGCGCGCGGCGGCGGACTTCAGCGCAAGGCCGTGGTCGGCCAGCTCAACGAGGTGGGCGGGTTGTTGACGCACCGCCACAGTCCGCCGGTGGAGCGGCGGTTGTGGCTGGTCGCGGCCAACCTGGCGGTGCTCGCCGGGTGGATGTCGCACGACGTCGGCCTCGAACCGACCGCCCAGAAGTACTTCATGATCGCCGCCGAGTCCGCCAAGGAGGCCGGGGACCGCCCCCGGGCTGGCGAGGCGATCTCCCGGGCCGCCCGGCAGATGGTCCACCTGGGCCGGGCCGACGACGCGCTCGACCTGATGGCGGCAGCCAAGGCGGGCGGTGGCCGGGCGCTGCCCAGGACCCGGGCCATGCTGAACACCGTGGAGGCCTGGGCACACGCCTCGATCGGGCACTCGCAGGACACCTGGCGGCTGCTCGGCGAGGCCGAGGAGCTGTTCGCCGAGGACGTGTCCGAGCCACCGCCGTCCTGGATGCAGGTGTTCGACGAGGCCGAGCTGCGCGGGATGCAGGCGCTGGTGCTGCGCACCCTCGCCGAGCACGACCCGGTGGCCGCCCCGCAGGCCAGACAGCAGGCCGAGCGGGTGATCAAGCTGCGCGAGGGCACCGGACAGCTGCGCTCGGCGCTGTTCGACCGGATCACCCTGGCCTCGGTGCACTGGATCACCGGGGAGCCGGACGCGGCGGAGTTCCAGGCCAAGATGGTGATGAACCTGATCGGCCAGAACTCGTCCCACCGGACCTGGGACCGGCTGCGCGAGATGTACCGGCTGACCGCCCGCTACCGCGGCGTGCAGGTGGTGGACGAGCTCCGGGCGGAGCTGGGGCGGGAGTTGCGGGTGGCGGACGCCAAGCACCGCCCGAAGCTCGCCTGAGCCGGCCTCCGGCCCGGGGCCGGTACCTTCGCCGGCGTGTCCGGTGCTGTCCGGTGTTCTCCGAGCCGTCCCCGGCGGGTCCGTGGCGCCCGGCGGGTCGGGGTCAGACCGGGGTCGTCCCGCCGTCCTGACCGGCCGGCCGGAGCAGCATGCGCAGGGCGGTGACGGTGCCGTCCGCGCCGAGCACGGGCTCGCCCGCGTACTCGACCGTGCCGTGCCCGCCGCCGGGCCGGCGCACCTGCACCGTGCCGACGGCGCAGCGGCCGTGCACCAGCGCGTCGGTCATCATCCGGCGCAGCATCGGCCGGTCCGCCGCGTCGAGCCGGTCGGGCAGCCGGTCGAGGCTGAGCGGACCGTGTCCGGGGTCACACCCGAGCAGCCGGAACGTCTCCGCCGACCACCGGACGTCGTCGGTGAGGAGGTCCCACTCGGCCGAGCCGATCTCGGGGGCGGGTGGCGCCTGCGCCGTGCCGGTCGCGCCGTCCGCTCCGCCGTCCGTCCCGCCCCCTGCCGGGCCCTTCGCCGGGCCGCCCGGCCCGGCGGGGGTGCCGGGCGGGCAGGGATCGGGGGCGGGGGCTGGCATGCTCATGGCGGCTCCATCGCTCCGAGGGTGGCGGGGTGCCGGGAAGGCCGTCGGGGGTGGTGAAAAAACTGTCGCACAGCCGCGTCACCCCTGCGGGGGATTTGAACAGATCCTGGCAAAAGTCCCCCGGCATATGCCAGTAAGGCATCGGGGGTCGTCGCCCTGTGTGCGGCGACGTGCGCGAGGCGGTAACCTTCGGTGATTCCGGCGCCCGGGCGCCCACCGCAGTACCGACCAGAGACCCCGGCGACGGAAATCCCGTTGCCACTACGACCGCCGCAACGGATGCTGACCTCATGTTCGAGCCAGTGATAGCGCCCAGTGCCAGCCTCCTCGGCCTCCTTCAGCGAGGCCGCGGTGACGGGCAGCTCCATGCGCTGGCCGCCGACCGCACCGAGGCCATCGCCGCACTGGAGGAGTGCGTCACCAGGGATCCGCGAGCCGACTGGCAGGTCGAGAACCGCTCCCTCTACTACGCGCGCCTCTACATGGAGCTGGAGGCACCGCTCGACGGTATCGAGGACCACCTCCACGACCCGGAGGACCTTCTCGACGACGACGAGGGCCGCACCGGTCTCGCCCTGTCCGTCCTGGGCCACCTCGCCGCGTACGGCCGGCGCGACGCGCTGCTGATGCTGCGCGAGTACACCGCCACCGGCACCAACTGGGCCTGGGCGCTGGACGAACTGGCGCTGAGGGACGACGACCGCGGGCTCCTGCTGCTCGGCACCGCCGTCCTGGACCGGTTCGCGCCGGGCCCCGAGGGCGACGCCGAGCTGCGCGAGTTCATCCGCGGCGCGTACGAGCCCAGGCCCTGGCGGCTCTGGGCCGCGTACCACCCGAGGGTCGCCGCGGCGAGCGAGCAGTCACCCTTCGACCTCTGGCAGCGCCAGCTGAACCGCAGCGGCGTCACCCCCGGCTGGTCGACCGCGGACGTGCTCGCCTGGGCCGACCAGGGAGACCTCGGGGGCCTCGGTGCCGGTGCCTTCGCCCGGCAGCCCGACCGCCCCGAGCCGGCCCGTGACGCCGGCGAGACCGACGGCCCCGACGCCGGGGACCGCCGGGCCGCCGCCGCCGCCCGCTGCCTGGCCGCCGTGGTCCGCCCCGAGGACCGTCCCGCCGTGCTGGAGGCCGCCCGCGGCGGACTGCCGGGGGCCCGCCGGGCCGCTCTGCGCTTCCTGGTCGACCAACGCGACCCGGCCGCCGCCGCCCTGATCGAGGCCGCCGCCGCCGATGTCGACGACCGGATCGTGCGCGCCGCCCTGGAGCTGCTCGGCCGGATGCGCGGCCCCGAGGCGCTGGCCCACGCCCGCCGCTGGGCCGATCCGGCCACCGGCGGCGCCGACAGCGCCCTCGGCGAGGCCGCCGTCCAGCTGCTCGCCGACGCCGGCGAGCCCGGCGACGGACCGCTGGTGGTGGCCGGGCTGCGCCGCTGGGTCTCCGTCCGCGGCGTCACCGGTACCGGGCTCGGGTCGCTGGTCGACGGCGCGGGGCGGCTGGCCGCCGCCGAAGCCGTCCCCGTCCTGCGCCATATCTACGGTGAGGCCGCCTCGTCCGAGCTGCGTGGCCGCGCCGCCCGCGCGCTCGCCGTGACCGACGTGCACTTCCCCGAGGGGCCGGCCGTCGAGTGCCTCTGGGACTGCGAGGAGTCCACCCGCGAGCTCGCCGCGCGGCACGTCGCCACCACGGGGGACGCCCGTGTGCTGGAGCGCCTGCGCCGGCTCGCCGCCGACCCGGCCGAGGAGGCCGAGGTCCACGCCGCCGTACGCGGCCGTCTGACCGCCGCCCGCGAGCGCGGTCGCTAGGTTCTCCGCACCGCATACGACGAACGGCCCGGGCGCTTGTGCCCGGGCCGTTCTGCAATGCCGTTCTACCGACGTGTCCGCGACGTCCGCCGCGCTACTTCACCACACCGGCGTCGGGGGCCAGGGTGCCGATGCTCACCAGGGTGATGATCAGAATGCCCAGCAGCACCCGGTAGACCACGAACGGCAGGAAGCTGTTGTTCGAGATGTACTTCAGGAACCAGGCGATCGCCGCGTAGCCGACCGCGAAGGCGATGACCGTTGCCAGGATGGTCGGTCCCCAGGCCGGCGCCGGGCCCTCGCCGATCTTGAACAGCTCCAGCGCGCCGGAGGCCAGCACCGCGGGGATGGCCAGCAGGAACGAGTACCGGGCCGCCGCCTCGCGGCTGTAGCCGAGCAGCAGACCGGCGCTGATGGTGCCGCCGGAGCGCGACACGCCGGGGATGAGCGCGAGCGCCTGGGCGAAGCCGTACCCGACCGCGTGCGGCAGGGTCAGGTCGGTGATCGGCTTGGCGTTCCGGACCGCCCGGCTGCGGTCGGCGACCGCCAGGATCAGGCCGAAGACGATCAGCGTGGTGCCGATGATCCGCAGATCGCGGAGGTTGGTCTCGATGCTGTCCTGGAACAGCTTGCCGAGAATGCCGATCGGCAGGGTGCCGATGATCACGAACCAGCCCATCCGGGCGTCCTGGTGCGAGCGCAGCGCCGGGCGGAACAGCGAGAGCGTCCAGGTCTTCACGATCGAGGCGATGTCGCGGCGGAAGTAGATCAGCACCGCGGACTCGGTGCCGAGCTGGGTGACGGCGGTGAACGCCGCGCCCGGGTCGTCCCAGCCCAGCAGGGCGGAGAAGACCCGCAGGTGGGCACTGGAGGAGACCGGCAGGAACTCGGTGAGCCCCTGGATCAGGCCGAGGACGGCCCCGTGGAACCAGTCGATCACCGGGCACCCGCCGGGGGTATCCGTCGCTCGATGCGCATCAGCGGTCCTTGTCGGTCGGTGCGGGAGCATGCCCGATGGCATGCGCGGGGGACATGCCGACGGCATGCGAACAACCGGTCCCGTCCGGCCCTCGGGCCGCGCGCGGGCCCGGCGCGCGCCTGATGGTACGCGGTGAAGGTGACGACTTGGCGATCACCCCCGCTCCGGGCCCCCGCTCCGGCCCCCGCCGGGCTCAGCCGGTCCGGTGCGGCACCGGCCGGGCCTGGACCCACGTCCGGTCGTCCGTGAGGTAGCCCTCCACGGCCAGCCCGGCGTCCGCCAGCGCCCGCTCGAACTGCTCCGTGTCGAGCGGCCGGGCGCGGAAGGTGTGGGTCCAGCGTGCGTCGGGGAACTCGTACTCGATATGGACCGAGTTCACCCCGTCGCCGACCGGGGTGGCCGACACCACCCGCATCAGCCCGTCCCGGCCGACGGGGCGCTCGCGCGGTACGTTCCGGTACCAGTCCTCGCCCTCCCGCTGTACCAGGACGCTGCCGTCGTCCGCGACGTGCCGGCGGCAGGTCTCCAGCAGCCCCCGGCGGACCGTCGGGTCGCCGGCGTGCACCAGGAACGAGGCGAGCAGGACGACGTCGAAGCGCTCGCCGAGATCCAGGTGCTCGATCGGGCTGCGGACCGTGCGCGCCCCGCGCACCCGGGCCAGCATCTCGGGCGACTCGTCCACGGCCGTCACCGTGAAGCCGCGGTCGAGCAGCGGGTGTGTCATCCGGCCGACGCCGCAGCCCAGTTCGAGGATGCTCGCGCCGGCCGGCACCGCCCGTTCGATCACCTCCGGCGAACCGTCCACCGGCAGCCGGGACCACATCTCGACGGCGCAGCCGTCCGGCGTGATCGCTCCTGGCCCCGTCCCGTCGTATCCATCGCGTCGCTCATCACCCATGCGCCCCATCCGAACACGGGCGGCCGGAACTGGGAAGGGGGTGCCGGGAAGAGGTACGTGGCGGTCCGCTTCCCGGGCGTGCGGGCCCGCGCGCGGGACGGAGCCGCGCCGGTACCGGTCCGATCGACGGCCGGTACGGGCGCGGCTCCGGTGTGCGGCGCCGCTATCGCCGGCGGTTGCTCCCCTCCGAGGCGAAGAAGAAGCCGAACGCCGCGCTGGCGAGTGCCATCACGGGGGTGAACAGCACCGCGAAGGCCTGGAGCTGCTCGCCGCCGAAGTGGGTCCAGCGGCCGAGCACCAGGGCGATGGTGGGGATCACGGCGAGCAGGCCCATGATCCACAAAAGCCCGACCGCCAGCAGGCGTCGGGTCTGGGACATGTGCTTCTGGTTGTTGACCTCCAACAGGAAGTCGTTGGTGTTCAGCCCGCGCCTGGAGGGCTCGTCGTTCTCGGACAGGACGTGCTGTCCGGGCCGCTCGGCGCCCTCAGAGATCTCGGTCACGGCATCCTTCCTTGCCGGCCTCGCAGTAGAGCCGGGCGATCGGCCCGGACACCGAGGCGACGTCGCACAGGCCGTTGCCGGGGGTCTCGTCCTCGTGCAGGAGCCGCTGCCCCGGCACGAGGGCCGGAATGGTCTGACTGATGATCAACTCTGGATCCTCGGGGGTCGGTTCAGGAACCGACTGGCCCGCGTAGACGTTCACCACGCTGTCTGCTGCGGCCATTCTGGGGCAGCCGAAGTCCAGGCTGACCCGGGTGGAGACCGCGGAGCCGGGCCTGGGGAACAGGTGACGCACGAAGGCGCAGCGGTCCTGTCCCGGCTCGCCGCTGCTCGCGGAGACGGTCGACATGCTGTGGTTCTCCCTCACTGAAGTGCCCGTCGGGGCAGGGGAGCAGCGGCGCAGTTCCCTGCAGCGTGCTGCAGGAGGGATCCTACAGACGGAAGGCGGATTGAATCAACATCACATCAACATTGAATGTGCATCTTGTGCGTACCAAAGGAGTGTCCCAGGTGTATCTACTTGACATCGCATGTGGGTCTGGGGAGGATTGAACGCATCGCCAGAACTGCAGGGGGAGCACCATGGGTTGTCCCGACCAACAGTCCCGAGCGTTACGGGCCGGTCCTCGGCTATGGCTCGACTCGGTTGACGTGACGGCGTGCCGGCGCGGCGTGTGACGGATGCGGACGCTCTGCAGTCCGTTGTCGTGCGTTTCCGCTCACACGCGGTCCCACCTTGCTCGTGATGGCAGCCAATCAAATGTGCCTGGGTGTGCTGTGTTCACGCCCGGGCTGCGCCGTGGTTCCTATGCTGCGGCGTTTTCGAACGAGGGGCCTGCGGCATGTCCGAGAACACTGAGACGAAAACCTTCACTCGCCTGAGCATCAACATCAACAGCGAGACGGAAGAGGTGTTGAAGCGGCACAAGAAGCGCGGCACCTCCATCACCGAGACGGTGCGACGGGCCATCGCCCTGCTGGACCTGGTGGAGCGGGAGAGCGAGCGCGGGAGCAAGCTCCAACTGGTCGATCGCGAGGGATCCGTCCGGGAACTGCTGCTGCTCGGATGAGCGTGCGGCCCGGGTGGGCGGTGCGGCCGGGAGACCGGGTTCGGCTCCCAGGGACATGACCCGCGCCGGTGTGCTCGGCCAGTGGTGACCGCGGTCCGACGGACTGCGCCATGGGGATGGTGGCGCCAGTTCGCGTGGTCCCTGCCGGCGAGCGCCGCGAGGAGAACGGCCCGAGGGGCGCCGGACGGTTCGGCGCCCCTCGGGCTTCTGTGCGCCAAGAGCTGATCGTTCGTCAAGGAATCACCGAAGAAAGGCCAGTTGGGCACAGAACTCGTTCATTGATGGCCCGAACGTTTTGCCCGAACCGGGTACGCTTGCGGGAAGCTTCTGTTCCGGCCGACCTGCGCCCCGGGCGGCGAGAGCGGAGGCGGACGGGGAGCCGTGTCCCCGACCTGCCCGGCGAAGCGCAGAATTCGCCACACGGCACAGGCCGACCCGATAGGACGGGTCGGCCCGGTCCGAGAGACGGCTCCCTCGCCGGCCTCGCATCCCTGGCGTGCGGACTGCCAGGGGTGCGAGGCCACGTCCGCCCCTCCGTCATTGCTCCGGTCCCTCGCCCGCGGGTGGAGCGTCCGAGTGCCATCCTCCTCCGGAACGGGCCGGAAAACCGTCGTTCGGCGGAACTCGCACCCCGGAAATCCCCCTCTGGGGAAGTGAGTTGGCGATTGCTTGCCGGCGGTCGCGCCGAGCCGGCGGTCCCCGGTGGGGGAGCGGCGGCCCGGAGCGGGTGATGCGGCCGGGCCGATGGCCGCGGCGGGCCGTGTCAGGCTTGCCCGGAAGGACAGCCCGGACGTGCCAGCAGGAGCCCACCATGCCGAAACACCCGCCCGGCCCCGCGCCGATCGATGTCCCCGACGCTCTGGCGGCCTCTCTCACCGCGTTCCTCGGCGAGGCCGGACGGGTTTGGGCGGCTGGGCTGCCGTCACTCGCCGGCGCACTGCTGGAGAGCTGGGAGCTGCGCCCGGACGGCCCGCCCGCGCACGGCGTGGTCGGGCTGGTCGTCCCAGTGCTGCGCGCCGACGGCACGCCCGCCGTGCTCAAGCTCCAGCCCGTGGACGAGGAGACGGCGGGCGAGCCGGTGGCGCTGCGGGCCTGGGCCGGCCGGGGCGCCGTCCGGCTGCTCGCCCACGACCCGGCGTCCGGATCGATGCTGCTGGAACGCCTGGACCCGGACCGCTCCCTGCTCGCCGTCCCCGACGACCTCGCCGCGCTGCGCGTCCTCGCGGAGATCCTGGCCGGCCTGACGGAACGCCAGGCCCCGCCCGGGCTGCGCCGGCTGGCGGACCTCGCCGACGGCCTGCTGGCCGGGACTCCGCCCGCACTCGCCGTGCTGGCGGACCCGGCCGACCGCCGCCTGCTCGCCGACTGCGCCGCGGCCGTCCGCGAGGTCAGGGACGAGCCCGGCGACCGCCTGCTGCACTGGGACCTGCACTACGGCAATGTGCTCGCCCCGGCCGGCCCGGACGGCCGCGCGCCCTGGCTCGCCATCGACCCCAAACCGCTCGCCGGCGACCCGGGCTTCGAGCTTCTCCCCGCGCTCGGCAACCGCTGGGACGACCTCACCGCCACCGGCGACGTTCCGCGCGCCCTGCGCCGTCGCTTCGACCTGATGACCGACGTCCTCGCCCTCGACCGGGCCCGGGCGACGTCCTGGACCCTCGGCCGGATCCTGCAGAACGCCCTCTGGGACCTGGACGACGGCGCCCACGCGATCGACCCCGCCCAACGGGCCGTGGCCGAGGCCCTGCTGGCCCGCTGAGCTGTCTGCTGGGCACCCAGCCGAGCCCTTGCCGCCGAGCCCCTGCCCGCCGAGCCCTTGCCCGCCGAGCCCTTGCCCGCCGAGCCCTTGCCCGCCGAGCCCCTGCCCGACGGACCGCCCTCGCCGGCGGGCCGTCGGCAGCCCCTTGCCGCCGCCCGGTCGTGATCATCGGGTGGGCCGACCGCGCCGCCTCCGGCGCTCCGTCAGCGCCCCCGCAGCGGCACGAACCGGACCGGGGTGCCAGGGCGGGCCTGGGCGGCGAAGGCGAGGTCGGCGGGCGGGACGACGCCGATGACGGGGTAGCCGCCGGTCGTCGGGTGGTCGGCGAGGAAGACGACCGGCAGGCCGTCCGGCGGGATCTGGACCGCGCCCAGCACCATCCCCTCGCTGGGCAGCTCGCCGCCGCGGGCGCGGGCCACGGCGGGGCCCTCGGTGCGCAGCGCGATCCGGTTGCCGGCCTGCGCCACCCGGTAGTGCTCGCGGGCCAGTCGGGCCACCGACCACGGGTCGAACCAGTCCGTGTGCGGCCCGAGCCGGAGCCGCAGGACCAGTTCGACCGGGGGCGCGGGCAGTGGCACCAGATCGGGCGCGGGCCGGTACGACGGGGGCGGGCCGACGGGCAGCCGGTCGCCGACGGACAGCGGGGCGGGGCCGAGACCGGAGAGCAGGTCGGCGGACCGGCTGCCGAGGACCGGCGGCACGGCGATCCCGCCCGCCACCGCCAGATAGCCGCGCACCCCGTGGGTGGCGGCGCCGATGTCGATCAGCGCTCCGGCGGGTACCGCGACCGGCGCGCCCCAGGCGGCGGCCCGGCCGTCCACCCGGACCGGGGCGGGGGCTCCGGTCGTGGCGAACACCACCGGTCCGAGCGCGCGCAGCGCGACCCCGCCGAGTGTGCTCTCCAGCGCGGCGGTGCCCGGGTCGTTCCCGACGAGCCGGTTGGCGGCGCGCAGCGCGGGTTCGTCCAGTGCCCCGGCCCGGGGCACGCCGAGGTGGGCGACGCCGCGCCGGCCCAGGTCCTGAACGGTGGTCAGCGGCCCGGGCCGGACCACCAGCAGCTCACTCAGCGCCGCCACCCCGCACCGCCGGGGACGCCTGAGCCGGGGCCGCCCGCCCGCCGCCGTCGCGCACCGCCGTGAACCGCACCCGCGTACCCGGCGCCAGCAGTGCCGCCGGCTCGCGCCCGGTGTCCCAGAGCGGCAGCGCCGTGCGGCCGAGGAGCTGCCAGCCGCCGGGGGAGGAGCGCGGGTAGACGCCGGTGTACGGGCCGGCCAGCGCGACCGAGCCGACCGGGACGGCGCTGCGCGGGGTGGCCCGGCGCGGCACCCCGTACCGCTGCGACAGGCCGGTGAGATAGCCGAAACCGGGGGCGAAGCCGCAGAACGCGACGACGTACTCGGGCTCGGTGTGGATCCGGACGGCGGCCTCGGCGGAGACCCCCCACAGTGCCGCGACCTCGCCGAGGTCGGCGCCGTCGTACACGGTCGGGACCTCCAGCAGCGGGCCGGGCGTGCTGCTCGCCGCCGTCGGGCGCACCCCGCGCAGCAGCGCGGTCAGCGCGGGGAGGTCGGCGACGCCGTCCAGCAGGACGGTCCGCGCGGCCGGGACGATCTCCTCGACCCCGGGCAGCGCGCCCGCCGCCCGGCGCTCCCGCAGCCAGCCGTACAGGGCGCTCACCTCGGCCGTCCCGGCCACCTCGACCAGCAGCGCCCGGTCGCCGACGGGTCGTATCCGCCCGAACGGCTCGGGCCCGCCGGCCACCTGGACGGTCATGTGAACGCCTCCACCCGCACCCCGGCCGAGGCGAGCGCGCCGCGCACCCGCCAGGCGAGCTGGGCGGCGCCGGGGGTGTCCCCGTGCACGCAGAGCGAGCGGGCCTCGACGGCGATCGGCTCGCCGCCGACCGCCTCCACCACGCCGTCCCGGGCGATACCGACGGCGCGGGTGATCACCGCCTCGGGGTCGTGCACCACGGCGTCCGGGTCGCTGCGCGGCACCAGGGTGCCGGCCCAGGTGTACGCGCGGTCGGCGAACGCCTCCGTGACCACCGGCAGCCCGACCCCTTCGGCGACCGCCAGCAGCCGGGAGCCCGGCAGGCCGAGGACGGGCAGCGGGCCGTCGCAGACCGCGCCGGCCCGCAGCACGCCCGCGACCACCGCCTCGGCCTGGTCGGAGTCGGCCACCACCCGGTTGTAGAGGGCGCCGTGCGGTTTGACGTAGGAGACCCGGGAGCCGGCCGCCCGGGCGAAGACCTGGAGGGCGCCGATCTGGTAGGCGATCTCGTCGGCCAGTTCCTCGGGCGGGACGTCCATCGCGCGCCGGCCGAAGCCGGCCAGGTCGCGGTAGGAGACCTGGGCACCGATCCGTACGCCGCGCTCGGCGGCGAGCGCGCAGACCCGCCGCATCGTCGACGGATCCCCGGCGTGGAAGCCGCAGGCGACATTGGCGCTGGTCACCACGGAGAGCAGTGCCTCGTCGTCGGTCAGCGTCCACCGCCCGAACCCCTCACCGAGGTCCGCATTGAGATCGATCACCGCATCGGCCACGCCCGTCCGCCTTCCAGCAGCTGTTGAGCCAGATGGTAGGGCCTGTGTGTGAAGGCCGTTGCCCGATACCCGACCCCTCCCGGGCCCACCGGCGCGCACCGCTGCCGTGCGCGCTCCCCCGGTCGGCTCAGCCGATCGTCCGCCCGTTCGGGCCGCCTCCGTGGTCTGCCCGCTCGTCCGGCCGCTCGTCCTGCCGTTCGGGCGGGCCCGCTCAGCCGGTGACGGGAGTCGCCCCCGCCCGCCGCTCCAGCGGGCGCAGCGCGCGCAACACGATCAACAGCGGCACCACACCGACGATTCCGAACGACATATCGATAAATCGCCAGTACAGCGGGATGTCCCGGAGCGGTCCGCAGATCAGGGCGAGCGGAATGACCCCGGCGCACGCCAGGACGGCCCAGCGGATCACCCAGACGTTGCGCACCGGATCCTTGATCGGGCCCCAGAACGCGGCCGCGATCACCAGGTGGGCGAAGGCCAGCCAGTCGGTGCCGTACGCCAGGAAGGGGTAGCGGGCGTTGGTCTCGGCGACGCCGTCGCGGACCCGCTCGGCCCACTCCAGCAGCGTGGGGAACCGTTCGGTCACCGGGGCGCCGGGGCCGGCCGCGAAGTCGGCCAGCCACCTGGTCTCGGACTCCAGCGGGAAGGCCGTGAGGCCGCTCAGCACCAGGCAGACGACGAAGAACCAGAGCCACTGCCGCACCCTGCGCAACGCGGCGCGTTCGCTCTCGGACGTGCTGTTCATGCCGGAAACCCCCAGGTCGAGGAGGCGGTCCGGGCTTCTCCCGGCCACCTGGAAGTGACTCTAGACCTCGGAATTGAACATGTTCAACTCGCCTTCCGTGTCCGAGCGGGAGCTCCTTCGCCCGCGCCGCCGGCGGGACCCGCACCCACCCGTAAGGCCCGTTTCGGTCGTTGTCGGTGCGAACCTCTAATCTTGTCCACCGTGACCGCCATCGCTGACCCGCCCATCGAGCACGGCTCCCGGCCGCCCGCCGGCCCCGCCGCTGCCGCCGTGCGGCCTGCGCCCGGCCCCGCCGCCGACGAGGGCCTCGCCCGCAGGCTCAAGGCGCTGGCCTGCACCGCCCCGCTGCACGACCTCGACAGCCGCAAGGTCAACCTGGCCGGCGAGTACGGCGGCTACGCGATGGCCGAGGTCGGTCTCGCCGCGATCGACCTCGTCACCCTGCACATGGACTTCGACACCGGGGCCGACCGCGAGATAGTGCTCGCCCGGATGCTGCCCAGGGTCGCCGCCCAGGCCGCCGCCCGGCCCGCCGCCGAGCACGAGCGGGTCGCCCGCTGGGTGCTGGAGTCGCTGATCAACGTCGGCAGCGTCGACCGCGGCTTCCGCGCGGTCTACGGCACCTTCGGCCCGGACGGCGAGTACGTCCGCCGCGACTACGACTTCAAGCTGATCGAGGAGGTGCCGGGCCCCGACGGCGGTATCTACCTGCGCACCACCGACGAGGCGGTCAACGTCCTGGTCGGTGCGCTGGACACCGATGTCACCTCGGCCCAGATCGCCGCCGAGGTCAAGCTGGAGGTGCTGATCCGGCGCGGCCGCCTGGCCGACGCCCAGCTCGCCGCCGAGCAGGCCCGGTACCGCACCGTCCAGTACGCCGAGACGCTGCGCCGCGCCCTCGACGCGACCCGGCGCAATGTGCGCGCCGTGGACTGGATGCACGCCATCCCCGACCTCATCGACGAGGCGCTCGACCACATCGCCGACCGCTACCGGCACGAGAACGCGATTCTCACCAACATCCGCAAGGCCCGCGACGAGGCGGAGGACCAGGAGCACAAGCGTCGCGCCGCCGAGCTGGTCGACATCGTCAAGGACTGCATCCGCCGCCACACCCAGCTGCAGACCCGCCTGCTGGAGGCCGGCCCGCTGTTCCGCGCCGAGCAGGACCGCCAGGCCTTCGCCACCCCCGGCGCGCGCAGCGGCATCGACCTGTACGGGCAACTGCTCGCCCCGGTGCTGCGGCTGCCGATAGAGCAGGCCGTCCGGCCCACCGGTGCCTTCTTCGCCCGCGGCATCGGCCTGCGCACCCCCGTCGCGGTGCGGGTCGCCGACCTGGTGGACCTGCTGCTCACCCCACCGGTCGAGCGCGAGCACCTCGGCGCGGAGCTGCCCGACCCGGACCTCGTCGCGACGCCGGACGACAGCCGCTTCTCCGAGGCCCAGCTGGAGGCCGCGCTGGAACTGCTCGACCTGCCCGCCGACGCGCCCCGCCGGCTCTCCGGCCTGCTCGCCGACGCCCGCCGGCAGGACCCTGAACTCCCGTACCTGGTCGCCCTGCTGGCCGTGCACGCGGCCAGCCCGCCGGTCGGCACCGCCTACCGCCAGGGCGAGGAGCGGCTGCTGTTCGCCGTCGACGACGGCACCCCGCTGCGCGACCCGGAGTTCGGCGGCGCCGACCTCATCGTCGGCAGCGCCCTGCTCGACGCGGCCGGAATGGCGGCCGACCGCAAGGACGCCAGTTGACGAGCAGCCAGTTGACGAGCGGTCGGTTGACGAACGACCGGCCGACGAAGCCGATGGCCCGCCACCACCGCACCACGATCCATGACAGCCCCGAGGAGCACCGCCCGTGACGACCCACCACGACACGTCCTGGGCGACCGAGACCGAGCCCGCCGCGCCCGCCGCGATCACCCCGGGCGATGTCGCCGACGCCGCCCGGCTGGTCTCCTTCGGGCTCCAGGCCAAGCTGCTCCCGGCCCGTGACGCCGAGTACGCCGAACTCGTCCGCCGCCACCGCGAGGACCCGGCCTTCGCCCGCCTCGCCGACGCCGTCGCCACCGGCATGGGCCTGGTGGTGCTGGAGGTCTCGCCGCGCGCCGGCATGGCCGTCGCCGCCGCCGAGGACTCCGTCTTCGCCGTCCGGATGGGCGACTACTCGCGCCGCGCGGCCTCCGAGTCCACCGACCGCTTCCTCCACGGCCTGGCCCACCTCGCCGTCGCCGCGATGGCCTTCCCCCGGCCGGAGGACCTCGCCGACGACGGCTACCTCGGCCGGATCACCGTCAACGGCGTGGACTCCTTCGTCCGTCAGGCCTGCCGCCGGCTGGAGGAGCAGGCCGACGCCACGGGCGCCAACACCGACCCGCAGAGCGACGCCCCCGGCCTGGAGGCCGCCTGGCGGGTCTGGGCCCGGCGCACCGCCACCGGGGCCACCAAGGACGCCCGTCGGCTCTCCGGCTCCACCATCGGCATCGTCGCCAAGGCCGTGATGTTCCTGGTGGAGTCCGGCTTCCTGCAGAAGACCTCGGACGACTCCGGCGGCACCTACCGCACCACCGCCCGCTACCAGCTCCAGGTCCGTGACCTGGCCGGCAGCGCCGCCATGGCCGAACTGCTCGACCTCGGTATCGTCGCGGTCTCCGACGGCACCGCCAGCCTGCTGCCGCCGGACACCGGCGACGAACTGGTCGCCGACGCCGGGCTGCCGTTCCACTCGCTCTAGCTGCACCCGCCCCCACCGGGACGGCCCGACCCGGCTCACCCGCACCGCCCGCACCCCCCAACCCGAGCAGCACCACCCGAGCAGCACCCACCCGAACCGAACCGCCTGCCCGCACTGGAGAACCGCCGCACATGTACGAGCTCAACCGGGTCCGCCTCTACTCGATCGGACCGGCCGGCGCCCGCTACGCCGACACGGTGCTCGACCTGCGCGGCGTCGGCGAGCCCGTCGCCGACCCGGCCCCCCAGCAGATCGGCCTGTTCGGCGAGGAGGCCGAGGGCCCGGTCCGCCGCCCCGCGCCCGCCGGCGTGCTCTTCCTGGAGAACGGCGGCGGCAAGTCCGTCCTGCTCAAGCTGATCTTCTCGGTGATGCTCCCCGGCCACCGGAACACCCTCGGCGGCGCCAGCTCCGGCGTGCTGCGCAAGTTCCTGCTCGCCGACGACTGCGGCCACGTCGCCCTGGAGTGGCAGCACACCGTCACCGGCGAGCCGATCGTGGTCGGCAAGGTCAGCGAGTGGCGCGGCCGCCAGGTCTCCTCCGACCCGCGCAAGTTCGCCGAGACCTGGTACTCCTTCCGCCCCGGCCCCGGCCTCACCCTGGACTCGCTGCCCGTCGCCGAGCGGATCAGCCTGGCCGGCGACCAGAAGGCCCGCGGCCGGCGCCGCACCATGAAGGGCTTCCGCGACGCCCTCACCGAGGCCGGAAAGGCCCACCCCCACCTCGACCTGGTCTTCGAGGACGGCCACGACCGCTGGACGGAACACCTCGGCGACCTCGGCCTCGACCCCGAACTCTTCCGCTACCAGCGCGAGATGAACGCCGACGAGGGCGAGGCCGCCGGCCTCTTCGCGGTCAAGCACGACAGCGACTTCACCGACCTGCTGCTGCGCGCCGTCACCGACACCCGCGACACCGACGGCCTGGCCGACCTCGTCCACGGTTTCGCCGCCAAGCTCGGCCGCCGCGCCGAACTCACCGCCGAACGCGACTTCACCGCCGGCTCCCTCGACCTGCTGGAACGCATCGCCGAGGCCACCACCGCCCGCGAGAGCGTCCGCGAGGCCCACCGCACCGCCGAGCGGCGCACCCGCCGTCTCGCCCACGCGCTCACCTCCCGCGCCGCCGCCGAGCGCGACCGCGCCCAGGACCTCGCCATCGAGGTGGCCGCCGCCGCGAGCGCCGTCACCGCCGCCGAGGCCGACCGCACCCGGCACACCCTGATCACCGCCGAGCTCACCCACCGGCACGCCACCCTGGGCCTGGCCGCCGCCACCGCCGAGGCCGCCGCGCTGCGCCGCGAACTCACCGACGCCCGCACCCTGCACTCCGCCTGGCAGGCCGCCGAGACCGTGCTGCGCCAGCGCGCCGCCGCCGACCGGGTGGCCCGGGTCGCCGCCGCCATCCGCGAGGCCGAGCTGGACGCCGCCCCGGCGCTCGCCGCCCGCGCCCGCGCCGCCACCGCCCTCGCCCGCGCCCTGGAGAGCGCCGCCGCGGCGGCCGAAGCCCGGGCCGACACCGAGGAGCAGCGCGCCGGGGAACTGCAGGCCGACGGCTCCAAGGCGCAGTCCGACGCGACCGAGGCGGCCACCGCCGCCCAGAAGGCCCGCAGCGAGGCCGACCACCTGCGCCAGCGGCTGGCCGAGGTCGAGCAGGAGACCGCGGCCGCCGTCGAGGCCGGCTGGATCGACCCCGACACCGCCGAGCCCGACCCGGCCCGCGCCGCCCTGTACGCCGCCGACGTCGAGAAGAGCGCCAGCGCCGCGCTCGCCCAGGCCCGTACCGCCGCCGAGGCCGCCGCCGCCCGGCTGCGTGAGGCCGCCGCCGCCACCGGCCGCGCCGAGCTCGGCGCCGCCCGCGCCAACGACGCCCGCAAGGCCGCCGCCCAGACCCTCGCCGTCGAGCAGCGCACCGCCGCCCTGCTCGCCACCGAGCCGCGCCTCGCCGACCTGCTCTCCCTGACCCCGTACCAGGAGGGTGCCGAGGAGGAGGCCGGCTTCCTCACCCCCGCCGTCCTGGACCGTTCCGCGGAGGCGCTGCGCGAGCTGCTCGACGAGGCCATCGCCACCGCCGAACGCACCCTGTTCGACCTGCGCACCGCGGCCGCCGACGACTCCCGCATCCTCGCCGCCCTCGGCGACGGCGGCCTGCTGCCGCCCGGCCCGGACGTCCTCGCCACCGTCGAGTACCTCGGCGAGCACGGCATCCCCGCGCTGCCCGGCTGGCGCTACCTCGCCCAGTCCGTCGACCCGGCCGACCACGAGGCCATCCTCGCCGCCCGCCCCGAGCTCGTCGACGGCGTCGTGGTGACCGACCCGAACTCGCTGGACCGGGCCCGCGAGACCCTGCGCTCCGCCGCCCTGCTGCCCCGCTCCACCGTCGCCGTCGGCGCCGCCGCCGCCCTGATCGCCCCGATCACCGACGAGCCGGCCTTCTTCCTCGTCCCGCCGAACCCGGCCATGCACGACGAGAGCGCCGCCGACGACGAGCGCCGCGAACTGCGCACCCGCGCCACCGCCCGTGAGGAGCACATCCGCGAACTCGCCGCCCGGCTCGGCGGCGACCGCGCCCTCGCGGCCCGCCTGGCCTCCTGGCACGCCAGCTGCCCGCCCGGCACCCTCGCCGAACTCGCCGCCGCCGCCGAGGCCGCCCGCGAGCGCGCCGAGCAGGCCGCCGCCGCCCTGGCCACGCTGCGCGCCGACCACGACGAGGCCGAGACCGACCACGCCGCCGCCGCCTCCGCCCACGAGGAACACCGCGAGGCCGCCCAGCGCGCCCGCCGCCGCGCCGACGCCCTCTCCGGCCTCGCCTTCCGCCTGCGCGAACGCGCCGGCTGGACCCGCGGCCTGCGCGAACTCGCCGAGGACGCCACCGAGTGCGACCGCCGCCAGGCCCAGTGCGCCGAGCGCGCCCGCACCTGCGACGAGGACCGCCGCGCCGCCCAGCGCGCCGCCGACGACGCCCGCCGCACCGCCCGCACCCTGCGTGCCGAGCGCGCCGAGATCCCCGCCGCCGAGCAGGCCGACGAGCCCGCCGGCACCGCCCCCGCCGCACTGCCCGCCCTGCGCGAGGCCTACCGCGCGGCCTCCCAGCTCTACGAGAAGGTCGGTGTCGGCGCCGACCTGCGCGCCGAACAGGCCCGCGCAGAGGGCGACGAGGCCGCCGCCGCGACCGAACTCGACCGCCTCACCAACAAGGTGCGCACCCGTGCCGAGGAGCTGCTCAACAGCCCCGACGGCGCCGACGGCCCGGCCCGGCAGGCCGCCGTCGCCCGCGCCGAGGAGCTGGTCGCCACCATCGAGGCCCGCGCCGCCACCGCGAGCGAACAGCTCGGCCGGCTGCGCGGCGAGGCCGAACGCTCCGCCCCCGCCGACGGCGAGGCCCACACCGAGCTGCCCGAGGACCTCGTCCCCACCGACCCCGAGCACGCCCAGGTCCTGCTGCGCACCGCCACCAGCCGCCTGGCCGAGCGCCGCGAGAGCGTCGACACCGCCCGCACCGCCCACGCCGACCTGCAACGCACCTTCGACGCCGCCCAGGCCGCCGCCGCCGACTTCGACGAGCACGCCGGGCAACTGCGCGACGGCCTGCGCGAGCACCAGGACGACGCCGACCAGCCGGTCGAGCCCTACCTCGGCGCGCTCCCCGACGCCCGCACCGCCGCCGCCGAGGCCCGCCGCGCCCTGCGCACCGCCGCCGGCGAGCTCTCCTCCGCCGAACTCGCCGTCCGCGACGCCTCCGACGCGCTCGTCCGGCACGCCAACGCGGCCCGCTACGAGGCCGTCCGCACCCCGGCCCGCCAGCAGATCCGCGAACTGCCGGCCTCCGCGCTGCCCGACCACGCCGCCGCCTGGGCCGCCGCCTTCGCCCCCCGGCTGCGCGTGCTCACCGACGAACTCGCCCAGCTGGAGCGCAACCGCGGCTCGATCGTGGACCGTCTGCGCGGCCTGGTCGAGTCCTCGCTCACCACCCTGCGCGCCGCCCAGCGGCTCTCCCGGCTCCCCGAGGGCCTGGGGGAGTGGTCCGGCCAGGAGTTCCTGCGCATCCGCTTCGAGGACCCGGACCACGCCACCCTGGTCGAGCGCCTCGGCGAGGTGATCGACGAGGCGACCCGTGCCGCCGTCAAGAAGAACAGCGACCTGCGCCGTGACGGCATGTCACTGCTGCTGCGCGGTGTCGCGGCCGCGATCGGCCCGCGCGGCGTCGGCGTCGAGATCCTCAAGCCCGACGCCGTGCTGCGCGCCGAGCGGGTGAGCGTCGGCCAGATGTCCGACGTCTTCTCCGGCGGCCAGCTGCTCACCGCCGCCATCGCGCTCTACTGCACGATGGCCGCGCTGCGGGCCAACGACCGCGGCCAGTCCCAGCTCCGGCACGCCGGCACGCTCTTCCTGGACAACCCGATCGGCCGCGCCAACGCCACCTACCTGCTGGAGCTCCAGCGGGCCGTGGCCGACGCGCTCGGCGTCCAGCTGATCTACACCACCGGCCTGTTCGACACCACCGCGCTCGCCGAGTTCCCGCTCGTCATCCGGCTGCGCAACGACGCCGACCTGCGGGCCGGTCTGAAGTACATCTCGGTGGAGGAGCACCTGCGCCCCGGCCTGCCCGCCCCGCAGGATCCGGACGGCCCGGCCGTCCACGGCGAGATCACCGCCACCCGGATGTTCAAGCGCCCCGCGGAGGTGCCGGCCTCGGCCTGACCGGGCCAGGGCTTGTCCGACAATTCCCGTCGTATCGGCGCGCGGCGGGAATTGTCGGACAAGCCCCGGCCTCACCGCCATGCTGACGATCGCTCATCTCAGTGACATCCACCTCGGCCAGGACCACGGGGGAGACGGCGGCGCCCGCGCCCGGCCCGCGTCGTACGGCTACGCGGTGGGCAACCGGGGCTGAGGCCCGCCCGGCCCGCCCGCGTATCCCTGGCCGGGGTACGCCTGCCCGGGGTAGCCCTGCCCCGGGTGCGGCCGAGGGGGAAGGGCCTGTCCCGGGAACGCCCCGGTGCCGGCCGGTGAACCGGACTGCGGCCCGGGCTGCGGCCAGCTCTGGGGCGGCAGCGGGGCCTGCCGCGGCACCGGGCGGGGGAGCGGCCGGGCCGCGGTCCGGCCGCCCGCCATCGGGGACGCCGAGTCGGGCCCGCGCATCCGCTGCGCCGCGATCTGGCGCGAGATCAGGATCTCCAGCAGGCACCACATCGTGCCGAACACCCCGAGCCCCATCGCCATCATCGCCGGCGTCATCAGCCAGCTGTCCGCGTACGAGGCCAGCGTCGCGACCACCAGGCCCACCAGGGTGAAGGACAGGCAGAGCACCGCGCGGACGACGGCGGCACGTACCTCGTCGGGCAGGCGGCGACGGCGAGCGACTGACATCGGGCGACCCCCCGGGCGCGGTCACGTGGCAGGGAGGGCACGCAGAACGCGCCCCTGGGAAACACTCTGCCCCATGCGGCCCGGACTATGCGTCCGAATCCGGCGAACTGCCGCCAAACCGTGTGATCCGTCCCAGATGACCGCAAGACGTGGCAGACCGTCAGCCCAGCTGCTGGTTCAGCTCCTCCAGCGCACCGGCCACGATCGTCCGCATCGCCTGCTCGGCGCGTTCGGCGTCCCGCGCGCAGATCGCCTCCGCGACCTCGCGGTGCAGCCGGATCGCGTAGGGCTCCGGCTGGTGGGGCATCAGATGGTACTCGGTCCGGCCGGTCAGCACCGCCCCTACGGTGTCGCCGAGGTGGGCGAACATCTCGTTGCCGGAGGCCCGCAGGACGGTGGCGTGGAAGGCGATGTCGTGCCGGAGGAAGGCCTCCAGGTCGGCGGCCCGCGCCGTCATCGTCAACTCAACTGCCAGCGCGCTGAGTTGACGGCAGTCGTCGTCGCCGGCGTGCCGGGCCGCGAGTGCGGCCGCGGCCGGTTCCACGGCCACCCGCAGGGATCCGAGCGAGCGCAGCTGCGCGGGCCGGTCGGCGCCGGCCAGCCGCCAGCGGATCACCAGCGGATCGAAGACGTCCCAGTCCGACCTGGGCTGCACCGTGATGCCGACCCGGCGGCGGGACGCGACCATGCGCATCCCCTCCAGGATCCGCACCGCCTCGCGGACCACCGTCCGGGACACCCCGTACCGCTCCTCCAGCTCCTCGCCGCGCAGTACCGCCCCTTCGGGGATCTCACCGGACGCGATGGCCGGTCCGAGGTCGGCGAGCAGTCGGCCGGGCAGCCCCTGGATCTCCATCCGCCCAGCTTAAGGCGTGTCTCATGATTCGCGGCGGGCGGGCGGATCGTCAGACAGGCCCAGCCTCCCCGCCCGGCTGCCGCGCCGGGCGGTCCCGCCGGGCCGTCCTGCCCGGGGTCCCGCCTTCTCCGGCCGCCCGACCTTCCGTAAAAGTATGACGATTTGGTTTCTGCCACTTGAATACGTCATATCTTTGGAGCGATAGTGGCGGCCAGGCAACGAAGGAGCACCACCCATGGCTCTCAGCGTCGAGAACCACGACACCACCGGACCCACCCTCCCCACCCCCCTCACGGTCGTGGTGATGGGCGTCTCCGGCGTCGGCAAGACCACCCTGGCCCGCCTCCTGGCCGACCGCCTCGGCCTCCCCTACGCCGAGGCGGACGACTTCCACCCGCCCGCCAACATCGCCAAGATGTCGGCCGGCATCCCGCTGGACGACGAGGACCGCGCGCCCTGGCTGCGCGCCCTCGGCACCTGGCTGGGGGAGCGCGCCGACGCCGGCACGGGCGGCGTGGTCACCTGCTCGGCGCTGAAACACCGCTACCGCGACACCCTGCGCGCGGCCTGCCCGGGCGCCTTCTTCCTGCACCTCAGCGGTGGCCACGAGCTGGTCGAGGACCGGCTTGCCCACCGCACCGGCCACTTCATGCCGCCGTCGCTGCTCGACTCGCAGTACGCCGCCCTGGAACCCCTCCGGGCGGACGAGCACGGCGGCGTCCTGGATGTCGGTCCGTCCCCCGAAGAACTCGTCGAGATGGCCGCGGCGCTGCTGCGGCCCGTCAATGGAGACCTCGCGTGAGCCCGTCCCCCACCCTGCTCGCGGCCGCGCCGCCGGCCCTGCCGCACACCGGCAGTGACACCCAGCTGCTGATCGCGGTGCTGCTCAGCATCGGCGCCATCGTGCTGCTGATCACCAAGCTGAAACTGCACCCGTTCCTGGCCCTCACCCTCGGTTCGGGCCTGCTGGCCGCCGTCGCGGGAGCCCCCTTCGACAAGCTGCTCAGCAGCTTCTCGACCGGCTTCGGCTCGACCGTGGCGGGTGTCGGTCTGCTGATCGGCCTCGGTGCGATGCTCGGCAAACTGCTCGCCGACTCCGGCGGGGCGAACATCATCGCGGACACCGTGCTGTCCCGCTCGGGCCCCCGGGCGCTGCCCTGGGCGATGGCGCTGATCGCGGCCGTCCTCGGGCTGCCGCTGTTCTTCGAGGTCGGGGTCGTCCTGCTGATCCCGATCGTGCTGCTGGTCGCCCGCCGCGGCAACGTGCCGCTGATGCGGATCGGCATCCCCGCCCTGGCCGGTCTCTCGGTGCTGCACGGCCTGGTGCCGCCGCACCCGGGCCCGCTGGTCGCGGTCGACGCGCTCAAGGCGGACCTCGGGGTGACCCTCGCGCTCGGTCTGCTGATCGCGGTGCCGACCCTGATCATCGCCGGCCCGCTCTTCGCCCGGCTCGCCGAGCGCTGGGTCGGACCGCTGGCGGTCCCGGAGGCCACCGCCCCGGAGGAGACCGAGAAGCCGGAGCACGCCCCGTCCTTCGGCGCGGTGCTGGCGACCATCCTGCTGCCGGTCGTGCTGATGCTCGGCAAGGCGCTGGCCGACGTGGTCGTCGACGACCCGAAGGCGATGCCGCAGCGGGTGTTCGACTTCATCGGCTCGCCGCTGATCGCCCTGCTCGCCGCGACCCTGCTCGGCATGCTGACGCTCGGCCGTGCGGCCGGCTTCTCCAAGGCCCGGATCTCCGACACCGTCGGCAGGTCGCTCGGCCCGATCGCGGGCATCGTCTTCATCGTCGGCGCGGGCGGCGGCTTCAAGCAGACCCTGATCGACGTCGGTGTCGGCAACGCGGTCAGCGAGTGGTCGGGCAAGTGGCACATCTCGGCGCTGCTGCTCGGCTGGCTGATCGCCGTGCTGATCCGGCTGGCCACCGGCTCCGCGACGGTCGCCACCATCACCGCCGCCGGTATCGTCGCCCCGCTCGCCGCCGACATGTCGTCCACCCACGCGGCCCTGCTGGTGCTGGCCATCGGCGCGGGCTCGCTCTTCCTCTCCCATGTCAACGACGCCGGCTTCTGGCTGGTGAAGGAGTACTTCGGGATGAGCGTCGGTCAGACGCTCAAGTCCTGGTCGGTGATGGAGAGCGTCATCTCGGTCGTCGCCATCGCCCTGATCATGCCGCTGAGCCTGATCATCTGACCGCGTCCCACTTCCGCCGCAGGGCGGCACCCGTTCACCACGGGTGCCGCCCTGCGGCGTTCCCGGGCCCGCCGCCGTACTCAGCCCAGCAGGCCGGTGAGCACCGCGGTGGCCGCGTCCAGCAACTGCTTCGCCGCCGGGCCGCCGGCCGCCGTCCGGGCCAGCACCCCCTCCCGGGCGGCCAGCACCACCTCGGCGGCCTGTCCGGCGGCCGCGCCCGGCGGCACCAGCCCCGGCATCGCCCGCTCCAGCAGCCCGGCCAGTGCCGCCGTCACCGCGCGGTCGTGCCGGGCGACCCGGTCGGCCAGCCCGGGGGTGCGGGCGGCGAGCAGGCGGAACTCCAGGAAGAGCAGGATCCACCCGGTCTCTTCGGGCTCGACCCGCAGCAGCGCCTCGACCAGCCGCCGGGCCCGCTCCTGCGGGGCCAGCTCCTCGCAGGCCGCCGCCAGCCGTTCCAGTTCGGCCATCCGCCCGGCCGCCTGCTCGTCGAAGAGCGCCAGCAGCAGGTCCTCCTTGGCGGCGAAGTTCGAGTAGAAGGCGCCCCGGGTGTAGCCGGCGGCGGCGCAGATGTCCTCGATGCTCGTCCGCGCGTAGCCGTCGGTGAGGAAGAGCCCGGCGGCCGCGGCCAGGATCCGGGCCCGGGTGTGGACGCGGCGGCGCGGCGGGCGGGGGGCGGCGGGTTCGGCCTGGGGTGGGTTCACGGCCACACGATATATGGCGTATTCAATACATGGCGTACTGAAACAGGCCGCGGGAGGACACCGTCATGAGCCGACTGCTGATCACCGACGCCCATCTGGTCAGGTGGCCCGGTCAGGTGGCCAGGTCAGGTGGCCAGGTGGCCCGGGCAGGAAAGCCGAACGGGCGGGCGCTCCCGGAGGAACGCCCGCCCGTCACCCGGCGGTCACTTCAGCAGGACGCGCCAGCCGTCGGCGCCTCCGTTGCCGTCCAGCCGGAGCAGCAGCTCCTTCGACTGGCCGGTGTCGTGAAAGGTGAGCACCACGGTCTGCCGGTTCGCCGGGTCGTCCTGGAAGTCGGCGGTGACCGACCCCTGGGCGCCCCGCTGGTAGTCCCGCACCCAGGCGTCCGCGGCGGTCCGGCGCGCGTCGCCCGGGCCGTCCGAGGCGGCCAGCTTCTCCAGCCGGTCCCCGGAGCCGTCGGCGAGCCGCCAGACGACCTGCTGGACGAGGCCCAGGGTGGCGGTGGCCGGATAGCCCGTCACCCGCAGGTGCGGGTGGTTGGCGTAGTCGCCCGCGTACTCCAGTTCGGCGTCCGAGGGCCCGCTGGAGCACCCCGCCAGCAGGGCGGCCGAGAGCAGGGCCGCCGCTGCCGCCGCGATCGGCCGCCCGGGCGTCATCAGCTGGTCCCGAGGGGCCGGACGACGGTGATCCACTCGATCGGGTCGCCCTTCTGCCGGTAGTAGGACAGGACCTCGTTCAGCGTGGTGACATTCGACCGGCCGTGCTGGCGCAGCTCCATCCTGGAACCCCAACTGACTACCACGGCAGCATGGTTGACGACCGATTCGCTCCGCCACTTGAAGAAGACGATGTCACCGGGCCGGGCCTGGCTCGTGCTCGTGAGGTACACCGTGTTGCGGTAGTACAGCAGGTGCCGACGCAGGTTGGCGGCACCGGCCCAGGTGTAGCTCCGGTTCTTGTGCCAGCCGAAGAGCCAGTAGTCGTTCTGCCACCAGGCGCTGTCGAAGGTCTTGAACCCGTACCGGACCCGCATCCCGCCACCGTAGTACAGGGCCTTGGAGACGAAGTTGGTGCAGTCCTGCCCGAAGTCCCAGCTGATGCCGACGTTCCGGCGGGCCCAGTCGGCGGTGCCGTTGTAGTTGTACCCGGCCTGGACGGCGCCGGCCGGCTGGGCCGAGGCGACCGGGAAGCCGTCGGCGCCGAGCGGCACCGAGCCCTGGCTGCCGACGGTGTCGCTCGGCGAGCCGTCGGCCACCTCGACCTGGGCCTGCGCCGAGGCCGAGGAGGAGAGCTTCTGCTCGGCGGCGCTGTCGTCGGCCTCCGAGGTGAGCACCGCGGTGGAGCCGACGGTGAACTCGAACCGCTTCGGGCCGGCGCTCTCGGTCGGCGAGTCCACGCCGTCGGTCCGGATCATCACCGAGTCCTTGACGGTGGCCCGCACCACGACCTTGCCGGCCGTCTTCTGGTCGACCACGACGTCGGTCAGCGAGACCGCCGCCGCGGAGTAGACCTGGTTCTGGGTCGCCAGGGCCTCGCGGTTGGCGACCAGCGAGGCCTCCTGGGTGGCCAGCAGGTCGACGAAGGCGGTGCCGTGCGCGGCCTCCGCCGCGGCGTCGGGCGCGGTGAACCCGGGCTTCATCTTGATCTTGTTGCGGGCGTCCAGGTACTCCTGCACATAGCCGCGGTACTGGTCCGGGCCGCCGGCCGTCGGGGTGCCCTGGGCCAGGGCGGAGACGACCGGGGCGGCGCTGCCGTAACTGTTCCGGGCGGTGACCGCGGCCCGGTACGAGCGGGCGTTGTCCAGGCCGGTGACCACGGCGCGGGTGTCGGCGCCGGCCAGCTCCCGGACGAGGGTGCCGTCGGCGGTCTCGACCCGGACGGTGTAGGAGACGTCGCCGACCGAGCCGCGGTCGGACGGCGCGTTCCAGGTGACGAGCAGTCCGGCGTCCCCGCCGGTCCCGGTGACCAGCTCGGCCGGGCCCGGCGCGGTCGGCGCCAGGTAGTCGAGGGTCAGCCGGGGCCGCTGGGCCGGGTTCGCCGCGGTGGCGGAGTAGTACCGGGCGGCGCCGGTCCAGTCGGCCGGCGGGCGCAGGGCCAGCCCGTAGGCCTCGCCCTTCTCGATCCAGGAGCCGACCATCGCGGCCAGGTCGATCTCGGAGAGCCTGGCGGCGGAGGCGAAGCTCTCCGTTCCGGTGGCACCGGTCAGCGCGGCGCCGCCCTGGTCCGGGGTCCAGGCCGAGCCGAGCTGGAAGACGTCCACGGCGGCCTCGTCACAGCCGGGCGTACCGGCCGCGCAGTCCGAGCGGGTCAGCGCCAGCTTGGCACCGACCACCCGGGAGCCCGCCGGAACGGCGGTCAGGTCCGGCTTGAGCCAGCCGGTCCAACTGCTGCCGGCGACCGTGCCGACCCGCAGTTCGGCCGGGTCGGCGGCCGGGCAGGCACCGGTGTCGCAGCCGCCGCCGGCGGTGGCCGTCGAGGCGTCGGCCAGCGTGGGTCCGGTGAGCACCACGGTGGTCGGCGTCGGCGGGGCGGGCGGGGCCTGCACCCGGACGGTCAGCGGCTGGTCGGCGGTCCAGGCGGAGCAGCCGACGGCGGCGCAGCCGCGCGCGGCCCAGGTGTAGCTGCCGCCGTCGACGAGCGCACCGGAGGGCACCTGGACGGAGGCCCGGCTGCCGCTCTCCGCCCAGGCGGGGGGAAGCGCGGTCGGCAGCGGCTGCCCGTTCTGGCCCTTGAGCGCGAACTCGGTGCGTACGCGCCCCTGGTTGGGGTTGGTCACCAGGGCGGAGAGGACCGGGGTGAGGGTCTGCTGGGCGCCGGTCTGCAGTGCGCTCGGCACGTCCGGCAGCGGGCTGACGCTGAAGGTGGCCCAGGCGGACCAGCCCAGGTTGTAGTGCAGCCCGTCGTACGGCGAGGTGCGGAACCGGTAGGTGTGGCCGTACTGGAGCAGGCCGGCCGGGACGGTGACGGAGGCGGGGGTGCCGCTGGCCACGTAGCCGGAGACGTTGACGTTGCCGACCTGGGCGCCGGAGATGGCGTCGACCAGCTGGAAGGTGCCGGTCACCTTGTCCCCGTCGGGGTCGACGAAGGTGTCGCGGAGCACCGGGGTGGTGGTGTCCACCCGCCAGGTGCCGGTGCCGTCCTGGAGGAACGGCGGGCCGGCCTGCTGGTTGGTGCCGGTGCGCGGCCGGTAGTTGTACGTGACCGTCAGCTTCGGCACGTTGGTGGCCGCGTTGGCGGAGTTCACCTCCTTCCAGAACTTGGTGTTGGTCTCGTCGGGGGCGCGCAGTCCCATGCCCGAGGTGGTGTTCTTGGCCGAGGCCCAGGTCTGCACCATGGTGGTGACGTCGGCGTTGATCCAGCCGTCGCCGCCGCAGGCGTCCCGGCCCTTGGTCTCGGTGGACGTCGCCCGCTTGGTGCCCCAGGCCGGCTGGGCGGTCCAGCGCGAGGCGGTGGAGGCCAGGCCGGTGTCGTAGACGTCCCAGGCGTAGTTCAGGCAGTCGCTGTTGCCGGAGTGGAAGTTGTACAGCGACAGGGTGGCGCTGGAGACCAGCGCGTCGGCGATCGAGGCGGTGTTCCAGTTGATGAAGGAACGGGCCTCGCGGGAGCTGCCGTCGGCGTTCTTGGTCCCCGAGTTGCCCCAGTAGATCTCGGTGTCGGCCGACCAGTCGACCGTCTCGCCCTTCTGCACCCGGGTGTCGAAGGCGTTGCCGAGACCGGCGGTGGCCGGGTCGACGGTCACCGGGTAGACGGTGGCCGGGTCGGCCAGGAACGCGGCGTCGGGGGTGAAGACCAGATCGACGTCGTCGCCGTGCTGGACGACCTTGAGGTCGACCTTCGCCTGCCGCGGGTGCTCGCCGGAGCCGGGCGCCGTGGTGGCGTCCCAGGCGACCGGGGCGGGCAGCACGGCGCGCCTGTGGCCGTTCCTCCGGTCGGTGAACAGCACGCTGCCGTCGGGCTGGGGGACGGCCTTCAGGCCCTTGGCCTGGAGCGGCATGGTGTACGAGTAGCCGGGGGCGGCCGGGCGCTGCCTGAGCGTCACGAACTGCTCGAAGCCGGTCCGGGTGGCCTCGACGACCAGGTCGCCGGCGCCGTCGCCGATGGCGTCCCGGTAGGTGGCACGCGGGCCGTCCAGCTCGGGTTCGGGCAGGCCGCCCTTCCACTGGAGGGCCAGCTCGTCGTCGCCGGATCCGAGCGAGACCAGGGTGCGGGCCGCCTCCGCGCCGGCCTGCGACTCCTGGAGCGAACGAGGGCGCTTGCCGCCGGCGCCGGCCAGCTTCATGCCGTTGGGGTGCGCGGCGGGGGCCACCGAGCCGTCGGCGGCGGCCTTGAGGGTGAGGTCCACATCGGCCCAGGCACCGTCGCGCAGGAAGCGCACCGGGCCGGCCGAGAGTTCGGTGGTGAGGGTGCCGTCCGGGTTGACCCAGGTGGTGGAGACCTCGCTGCGCTCGGAGGCTGCCTCGACCCGCTTGCCGGTGGTCCGGGCGGCGGCCCTGGCGGCGGCGATGCTGCCGGTGGGGTCGGTGGCGGCCACCGTCGGGGGCTTGCCGGGGGAGGGCTTGGGCTGTGGCTTGGCCGCGAACGCGACCTGGGCCCCGCCTGCCAGCGACAGTGCCAGCGCGAGGGCCAGCGGACCGCTCAGGGTCCGTCTTGAGACGTGCATCGATGCTCCTTGACCCACTGTTGATCAACAGTGCTGGCGGGAGCATAGGGAAGATCATCTGACGAGATGATCATGACAAGTATGGACATAGACCCCCAAGGCCTGAGGATTTCCTTGAGAAGTTGATGTGATCGTGACGCGCTGTATACGCACGGACGCGGAAGGGGGGGGGGGCCCCCCGGCGGGGGGGGGGGCGCGGCGGGGGGGGGCGGGCGGGGCGCGCCGGCGGCCGCGGCGGCGCCCGGGGGGGGAGAACCCCCCCGCCGCCAGGCG
>NZ_JBIVMI010000035.1:0-13323 GCF_044753005.1 Kitasatospora sp. NPDC088548 | reverse complement strand
CTCTTGTTAACATATATTTTTCGCACCACCCCCCCCCCGGTCTGTTTCTTTTCTTTGTTTGTGTTTGTGGGGTCCCCCCGTGTGACGCCCCCGGGCGGGGGGGGGGCCCCCCCCCCGGGCGGGGGGGCCCCCCCCCTTCCGGTGGAACCGGTCCGGCTACCTGGTCGCGCGCTTCGCCAGGAAGGTCTCGACCTCGGCCCGGATCTCCGGGGTGTCCAGACCGCGCACGGTCATCGTGGTGCGGCGGCGCAGCACGTCGTCCGTGGTGTACGCCCACTCGCTGTCGGCGGCGTAGGCGACCTGCGCCCAGACGTCCGGCCCGTCCGCGTGGATCGGCTCGCCCAGCTCCGGGTTCTCGTCGATCATGCGGGCGATCTCGAAGGAGAGCGTGCCGTAGTGGCTGGCCAGGTGCTTGGCGACCAGCGGCTCCATCCGGGAGCCGGGCTCGCGGTCGATCAGAAGGCGGTGCGCGACGGCGTTCGGCGCGCCGACGCCCGGCAGCGGCACGGTCGCGGCGATCGGCGAGATGTCCTCACCGAGGGTGGCACCGGGCACGTGCGCGAGCTTCTCCAGCACCGTCCGGCCGATGTGCCGGTAGGTGGTCCACTTGCCGCCGGCGACCGACAGCATGCCGCCCTTGCCCTCGGTGACGACCGTCTCTCGCTTGGCGGCGGCGGTGTCGCCCGGGCCGCCGGGCAGCACCCGCAGGCCGGCGAAGGCGTAGGTGATCAGGTCACGGTCGAGGTGCTCGTCGCGGATGGCGTGGCCGGCCTCGCCCATGATCTGGTCGATGTCGGCCTCGGTGGCCCGGACGTCCTGCGGGTCGCCGGTGTACTCCTCGTCCGTGGTGCCGAGCAGGACGTGGTCCTCCCACGGGATGGCGAACGAGACGCGGTACTTGTCGATCGGGATGGTGAGCGCGGCGCGCCACGGGGAGCGGCGCTTGACGACGACGTGAGCGCCCTTGGAGAGGCGGATCGACGGCGCGGCGCCGGCGTCCTCCATCGTGCGCAGGTGGTCCACCCACGGGCCGGTGGCGTTCAGCACCAGGCGGGCGTCGACGCCGAACTCGGTGCCGTCCAGGCGGTCCTTGAGGTCCGCGCCGGTGACCCGGCCGCCGGTGAACCGCAGGCCGGTGACCTCGGCGTGGTTGAGCACCACGGCGCCGGCGTCGACGGCCGCGCGCACGGTCATCACGGCGACCCGCGAGTCGTTCATCTGGTGGTCGCCGTAGACGGCCACCGAGCGCAGGCCCTCGGTGCGCAGCGCGGGCACCTGCTGGGCGGCGTGCGCGGCGGTGGAGACCCGGCCCATGCCGTCGCGGAAGGCGGAGAGCGCCGAGTACAGGAAGACACCGGCGCCGAGCTTGGGCGCGCTGTGCGGGCCGCCCTTGTAGACCGGCACGAAGAAGGTCAGCGGGTTGACCAGGTGCGGGGCGACGTCGGTGGCGAGCGCGCGGCGCTCCTTGTGGTTCTCGGCGACGAGCTTGACCGCGCCGGTCTGCAGGTAGCGCAGGCCGCCGTGGACCAGCTTGGAGGAGGCGCTGGAGGTGGCACCGGCGAAGTCACCGGCGTCGACCATGGCGACCTTCAGACCCGCCTGGGAGGCGGTCCAGGCGACGGCCGTGCCGAGGATGCCGCCCCCGATCACCAGCAGGTCGTAGGTGGCCTTGCCCAGCAGCTCGCGGGTCTCGGCGCGGGAGGCGGTGCGGCCGGCGGTGCGCTCGGCGCCCAGGGTCGGGATGGTAGCCATGGTGTGTGTACGGCGGCGCGGGTCGGGCGGCGCCGTTACTCCTCTCGATGTGCGGTGCGGCCCCTGCTGAGAGGCCGGTTCGGCCCGGTGCGGCGGGCCGGTGAAACGGGAGCGTGCCGGTCGGGGCCGAGGGCCCCGACCGGCTTCGCGGTCAGCTCTGTTCGTCCTCCTCCACCCAGCCCATGGTGCGCTCCACGGCCTTGAGCCACTTCTTGTACTCGCGCTCCCGGGTGGCCTCGTCCATCCGCGGGGTCCACTCGGCGGCGCGGTGCCAGTTGGCCCGCAGGGTGTCCAGGTCGCTCCAGAAGCCCACGGCCAGACCGGCCGCGTAGGCGGCGCCGAGCGCGGTGGTCTCGGCCACGTACGGGCGCTCGACCGGGGCGTCCAGGACATCGGCGATGTTCTGCATGAGCAGGTTGTTGCTGGTCATGCCGCCGTCGACCTTGAGGGCGGTGAGCTCGACGCCGGAGTCCTTCTGCATGGCGTCGACGACCTCGCGGGTCTGCCAGGCGGTGGCCTCCAGCACGGCCCGGGCCAGGTGGCCCTTGGTGACGTACCGGGTCAGGCCGGCGATCACACCGCGGGCGTCGGAGCGCCAGTACGGGGCGAACAGGCCGGAGAAGGCCGGGACGAAGTAGGCGCCGCCGTTGTCCTCGACGGTGTTGGCGAGGGTCTCGATCTCGGCCGCGGTGGAGATGATGCCGAGCTGGTCGCGCAGCCACTGGACGAGCGAGCCGGTGACGGCGATCGAGCCCTCCAGCGCGTAGACCGGCTTCTGGTCGCCGATCTGGTAGCCGACGGTGGTCAGCAGGCCGTGGTACGAGTTGACGATCTTCTCGCCGGTGTTGAGCAACAGGAAGGTGCCGGTGCCGTAGGTGGACTTGGCCTCGCCCTCGTCGAAGCAGGTCTGGCCGAACAGCGCGGCCTGCTGGTCGCCGAGCGCGGCGGCGACGGGCACGCCCGCCAGGTCGCCGACGGCCTCGCCGTAGACCTCGGCGGAGGAGCGGATCTCCGGCAGGACGGCCAGCGGCACGCCCATCGACTCGGCGATCTTCTCGTCCCACGCCATCGTGTGGAGGTTCATCAGCATGGTGCGGCTGGCGTTGGTGACGTCGGTGACGTGCTTGCCGCCGTTGACACCACCGGTGAGGTTCCAGATGACCCAGGTGTCCATGGTGCCGAAGAGGATGTCGCCGGCCTCGGCGCGCTCGCGCAGGCCCTCGACGTTGTCCAGCAGCCAGCGGATCTTCGGGCCGGCGAAGTAGCTGGCCAGCGGCAGGCCGGTCTCGCGGCGGAAGCGGTCCTGGCCGACGTTGCGGCCGAGCTCGCGGCAGAGCCCCTCGGTGCGGGTGTCCTGCCACACCAGTGCGTTGTGCACCGGCTCGCCGGTGTTCCGGTCCCACAGGACGGTGGTCTCGCGCTGGTTGGTGATGCCGATCGCGCGGATGTCGTCCCTGGTCAGACCGGCCTTCTCCAGCGCGCCCCGGACCACCGACCGCACCCGGGTCCAGATCTCGGCGGCGTCGTGCTCGACATAGCCGGGCTGGGGGAAGATCTGCCGGTGCTCCTGCTGGTCGACGGCGACGATCCGGCCGTCCGCGCCGAAGATGATGCAGCGGCTGGAGGTGGTGCCCTGGTCGATCGCGGCGATGTAGTTGCCAGTGCCAGTGGAGGTCATGAGGGTCCTCGGCTCGGGATGGGGGTTGCGGGGGTGGGTGGGTCCGACTCTCTGGTCAGTCCCCGTGCTCGGGCGGGGCGGAAACCCGGGCTCAGAAGGCGACGTGGTACAGGCCGCCGGCCAGCAGGCCGCCGATGACCGGGCCGGCCACCGGGATCCAGGCGTAGGACCAGTCGGAGCCGCCCTTGTTCGGGATCGGCAGCAGCGAGTGCACGATGCGCGGGCCCAGGTCGCGGACCGGGTTGATGGCGTAGCCGGTCGGACCGCCGAGCGAGAGGCCGATGGAGACGACGGTGAAGGCGACGATCAGGATGCCGGTGCCGGACAGGCCGAGGCCCTTGGTCAGGCCCTGGGTGAGGATCCCGAGGCAGAGCACCATGGTGCCGATGATCTCGGTGAGCAGGTTCTGGAACGGGTTCCGGATCTCGGGACCGGTCGAGAAGATGCCCAGGGTCGGCTCCTTGTTGGCCTGGAACTGGCCGAGGTAGGTGGCCCAGACGAGGACGGCGCCGATCATCGCGCCGAGCAGCTGGGAGCCGAGGTAGACCGGGACCTTGCTCCAGTCGCCGGTGTCGACGGCGATGGCGAGGGTGACGGCCGGGTTCAGGTGCGCACCGGACTTGGGGGCCGACATGTAGGCGGCGACCATCACCGCGAAGCCCCAGCCGAAGGTGATCGCCAGCCAGCCGGCGTTGAGGGCCTTCGACTTCTTGAGCGTCACGGCGGCGCAGACGCCGCCGCCGAGAAGTATCAGGGCGGCGGTGCCGAGGGTTTCGCCGACGAAGATGTCGCCGTTGGAGAACGCGGACACAGAGACTCCCTTGTCCATATGGCCCGGAGATGAGGGTGGGGGCAGGCGACCGGACGATCACTGTGCGGGTGAGCGCTGTGTGGGAGTGATCGGCTCGGCCATCGTTCGACATTGTCGACCGTCATGCGGAAGCTTCCTCCCCAGGTCGCCCCCACGTCAAGGGCGGGTTACGCAGCTGTGACCCTTCGCTCGAAGTTACCCATCGGGGAACGCCAAATATGGACAAAACGCTAAGGCGCGGACAGGCATCCCGCCTGTCCGCGCCTCAGCGTGACCATGTCTTCCGATGTGAATCCGGTCGGGTCCGGGCCCGGTCCGCGCCCGGCCCACCCCCGCCGGACGCGGCTCAGAACCGCCCGGCGCCCAGATCCCGCGAGATCGCCCGCGCCGCGCTGCGCACCGAGGCGACCAGCGACGGTCTGACGAACCCGTCCTCACAGACCCGCTCCACCGCGCCGCTGATGCAGACCGCGCCCACCGGATTGCGCCGCCGGTCCTGGATCAGCGCGCCGATCGAGGCCACGCCCTCCCAGGTCTCCTCGATCGCGTCGGCCCAGCCCCGTTCGCGGGTCAGCGCCGCCTCCGCGTCCACGTCCGCCGGCTCGGTCAGGGTCCGTGAGGTGTACGCCTCCAGCTCGCCCTCGGCCAGCTCGCCGCGCGCCACCGGGTCGTACGCCAGCAGCACCTTGCCCATCGCGGTGCTGTGCAACGGCTGCATCGAGCCGACCTCCAGCACCTGCCGGGTGTCGTCCGGACGGAAGACGTGGTGCACGATCAGCACGCCCCGCTGGTGCAGCACCCCGAGGTAGACCGTCTCCCCGGCCGCCCTGGCCAGGTCGTCCGCCCAGACCAGGGCGCGCGCCCGCAGCTCGTGCACGTCCAGATAGCTCTGGCCGAGGCGCAGCAGTTCGGCGCCCAGCTGGTACTTGCCGCTCTCCGGGTCCTGCTCCACGAACCCCTCCTGCTGGAGGGTCCGCAGGATGCCGTGCGCGGTGCCCTTGGCGAGACCCAGCGCCGTCGCGACCTCGGACAGGCCCAGGCGGCGTTCGCCGCCGGCCAGCAGGCGCATGATGGCGGCGGCCCGGGAAAGCGACTGGATCGGGCCGGGCATTCGGTACCTCCGCGCTGACAGGCGGTCGACAATGTCGACCGCAGTGGTAACGCCACGAGTCTGCCAGTCCACCCCCGGTCCGTGCACCTTCCCCCTCGGTAACCGGCGCTCAGGGCCGGCCGTGCGCCCGCTCCGCCGCCCGCTCCGGTGCCCGCTCCGCCGCCAGCTCCGCCGCCAGCTCCGCCGCCAGGGCGGCGATCCCGTCCGGTCCGACCCGGCAGCAGCCGCCCATCAGCCGGGCGCCGTCCGCCAGCCAGCGGGCCACCCGCCCACGGCCCCCGGCCGCCCCTGTCGCCCGGAACGTCGGCTCCCCGCGCCACTCCCGGGCCCCCGCGTCCCAGCTCTCGCCGCTGTTCGGATACACCACCACCGGTTTGCCGGTCACCCGCGCCGCCAGCGCCACCGCCCGGTCGGCATCCTGCGGCGTACAGCAGTTCACCCCCACCGCCACCACCTCGTCGGCCTCCGCGGCCAGGGCGAACGCCTCCGCCAGCGGCTGGCCGGCCCGGGTCCGGCCGCCCACCACGCTGTACGACAGCCAGGCCGGTACACCCAGCCCGCGCACCGCCCGCAACAGGGCCCGCGCCTCGTCCGCGTCCGGCACCGTCTCCAGCGCCAGCACGTCCGGCCCGGCCGCCACCAGCGCCTCCAGCCGGGGCCGGTGGAACGCCTCCAGCTCGTCCTGGCTCAGCCCGTACCGCCCCCGGTACTCCGACCCGTCCGCCGGCACCGCCCCGTACGGGCCCACCGACGCCGCCACCCAGCGCGGCCGGTCCCCGGCCGACTCCTCCGCTGCCGCGGCGCGGGCCAGCTCCACGCCGCGCGCCAGCAGCCGCCCGGCCTCCGCCCGGCCCACCCCGCGCCGGGCGAACCCCTCGAAGCTCGCCTGGTAGCTCGCCGTGATCGCGACCTGCGCCCCCGCCGCGAAGTAGGCCCGGTGCGCGGCGACCAGCGCCTCGGGCGCGTCCGCCAGCAGCCGCGCCGACCAGAGCCCGTCCGACAGATCGTGCCCGGCGGCCGCGAGCTGGTTGGACAGTCCGCCGTCCAGCACCAGCGGACCGGCGGCCAGCGCGGCGGCGAAGCCGGCCGGACCGGGAACCGGGGGAGTGACGGGCATGGCGGCCTCCTGGGGCGACGTCGTTCCTGCTCACAGCCTAGGAGCGCGGCGGCGGGCGGCCGCCCGGAAAACCATTTGCCGCAGAGACAAGGGATCGCTACGTTGTGCTCAGCCCGAGAACGACAAGGACGGGCGGGCCCGACCGGGAGAGGAGACCGCCATGGCCGCACAGCCACCCCACGATGGGGGCGCCGAGCAGGAGTGGCTCGCCTCCTACGACCCGCGCGCCTACACCCCGGTCGCGGTCACGGTCGACGTCGTCGCCCTGACGCTGCGCCACGGCGGTCTGCACGTCCTGCTCGTCGAGCGCGCCGCGCCGCCCTACCAGGGGTACTGGGCGCTGCCGGGCGGCTTCCTGAAGGCCGGGGAGGAGGGTCTCGACGAGGCCGCCGCCCGCGAGCTCGCCGAGGAGACCGGCCTGCACGGCACCGCCGACGCCGAGGCCGCCCTCAGCCGGATCCACCTCGAACAGCTCGGTACCTACGGAGCCCCCCTGCGCGACCCGCGGATGCACGTGGTCTCGGTCGCCTACCTCGCGTTCGCCCCCGACCTGCCCGACCCCCAGGCCGGTACGGACGCGGCGTCCGCCGCCTGGCACCCCGTCACCGCCCTCGATCTCCGGCCGCCCGGCGGCCGGTCCCCAGCAGCCGGTGTGCCCGCCGACACCCACGGGGGTGGCGTCGACGGGCACACCGGCCACCCTCCCGCCCCCCACACCGGGGCCGAGGGGCCCGCCCCCATCGCGTCGGTCCCCATCGCGCTGGCCTTCGACCACGCGCGCATCCTGGCCGACGGCCTCGACCGCGCCCGCGCCAAGATCGAGTACAGCCCGCTGGCCACCGCCTTCCTCCAGTACGACTTCACCATCCCCGAGCTGCGCGCCGTCTACGAGGCCGTCTGGGGCGAGAAGCTCCACCCGGGGAACTTCCACCGCAAGGTGCTCTCCGTCCCCGGCTTCGTCGAGAGCACCGGCACCACCACCGAGCGCGGCGGCGCCCGCGGCGGCCCCCGGGCCCGCAACTACCGCGCCGGCGACGCCCAGCTCCTCCACCCGGCACTGCTCCGCCCCACCCACGAGGACGGGCTCCGCTGACCGGCCCCGCCGCCCATGTCCACGGACCGCGATCCACCGCAGGCCCTCGCGGCACTACCATCCGGCCATGACCACTCAAGAGGTGAGCAGGACGAGCAACCGGCCCAACTCCCACTGCCACTGGTGCGGCACGCCCTACCCGTCAGGTACCGAGGCCTGGCCCCGCACCTGCCCCGGCTGCGCCGAGATCAGCTACCGCAATCCACTGCCCGTCGTGGTCACCCTCCTCCCGGTCACCCAGGAGAGCGGTGAGCGGAGCCTCGTCGTCATCCGCCGCACCATCGAGCCCGGCTGCGGCGAACTCGCCCTGCCCGGCGGCTACGTCGACTACGGCGAGAGCTGGCAGCAGGCCTGCGTCCGCGAACTCCGCGAGGAGACGGGCATTCTGGCCGACGCCGCCGACATCACCCTGGTAGCCACCGACTCCGACACCAACGGCGGCTTCCTCTGCCTCTTCGGCCTGCTGCCCGGCCGCCCGCTCGCCGAACTGCCGCCCTCCAGGCCCACCGACGAGACCGACGGCTGGCAGCTCTCGACCCCCGAGACCCCACTCGCCTTCGCCTTCCACACCCGGGTCTCCCGCGCCTGGTTCAACGGCGAGTTCACCCGCCGCTGACCGGCCGCTGACCAGCCCGCGCACCCCCGGGGCAGACCCTGGCGCACCGGCCGATCACATGGCAGGGTCTGCACCGACAGCCCCAACCGGACGGGCCCTGCCACAAGCACTCCCGTCCCATCCACCGGCCGGGAGACCACCACCGTGAGCACCCCATCCCAGGATCAGCCGCTCTGGCGCCCCAACCCCGCTCGCGCCGCCGCCACCAACCTCGTGGCCTTCCAGGCCTGGGCCGCCGAACACCACGGCGCACCGGCCGCCCCCCTCGCCCCCGCTGACGACGACCAGCAGGCCGCCCGGCGCTACGCGGATCTGCACACCTGGTCCACCGAGGACCTCGACCGCTTCTGGACCGCCGTCACCCAGTGGTTCGACGTCCGGTTCACCCGGGCACCCGAGGCAGTCCTCGCCGACCCGGCCATGCCCGGCGCCCGCTGGTTCCCCGGGGCCCGCCTCAACTACGTCGAGCACGCCCTGCGCGCCGGCGAACCCGGCCCCGACGGCCGGCCGAGCGCCAACGCCGACCGCCCGGCCGTCCTCCACCTCGACGAGACCACCGAGCAGCCCGTCGTCCTCACCTGGGCCGAACTCCGCCGCCAGGTCGGCTCGCTGGCCGAGGCACTCCGCGCCCAGGGCATCGGCCCCGGCGACCGGGTCGGCGCCTACCTGCCGAACATCCCGCAGGCCGCCGTCGCCCTCCTCGCCACCGCCGCCGTCGGCGCCATCTGGACCAGCTGCGCCCCCGACTTCGGCGCCCGCAGCGTCCTCGACCGGCTCCAGCAGATCGAACCCGCCGTCCTCTTCGCCGTCGACGGCTACCACTACGGCGGCAAGGACCACGACCGCACCGAGGTCGTCGCCGAACTCCGCCGCGAACTCCCCACGCTGCGCACCGTCGTCCACGTCCCCGTGCTCGGCGCACCCGCCCCCGACGGCGCCCTGCACTGGGACGACCTGGTCGCCCACGACGTCGAGCCGGTCTTCGAGGCCGTCCCCTTCGACCACCCGCTCTGGGTCCTCTACTCCTCGGGCACCACCGGCCTGCCCAAGGCCATCGTCCAGAGCCAGGGCGGCATCCTGGTCGAACACCTCAAGCAGGCCGGCCTCCACCTCGACCTCGGCCCCGGCGACCGCTTCCTCTGGTACACCTCCACCGGCTGGATGATGTGGAACTTCCTCCTCGCCGGCCTGCTCACCGGGTCCACGATCGTCACCTACGACGGCAGCCCCGGCCACCCCGACACCGGCGCCCTCTGGTCCGTCGCCGCCCGCACCGGCGCGACCGTCCTCGGAACCTCCGCCGCCTACGTCATCGCCAGCCGCAAGGCCGACCTCCACCCCGGCCGCGACCTCGACCTCTCCGCCGTCCGCTGCATCGGCACCACCGGCTCCCCGCTCCCGCCCGACGGTTTCCGCTGGATCTACGACGAGGTCAAGGAGGACGTCTGGCTCGCCTCGGTCAGCGGCGGCACCGACGTCTGCTCCTGCTTCGTCGGCGGCGTCCCGACCCTCCCGGTCCACCTCGGCGAGATCCAGGCCCGCTGCCTCGGTGCCGCCGTCGAGTCCTGGGACGTCCACGGCCGCCCGCTCACCGACGCCGTCGGCGAACTCGTCGTCACCAAGCCCATCCCGTCCATGCCCACCGGTTTCTGGAGCGACCCGGACGGCATCCGCTACCACGACAGCTACTTCGAGATGTACCCCGGCGTCTGGCGCCACGGCGACTGGATCACCGTCACCTCCCGCGGCACCGTCGTCATCCACGGCCGCTCCGACTCCACCCTCAACCGCCAGGGCGTCCGGATGGGCTCCTCCGACATCTACGAGGTCGTCGAGCGCCTCCCGGAGATCGCCGAATCCCTGGTCATCGGCGTGGAGGAGCCCGAAGGCGGCTACTGGATGCCGCTGTTCGTCGTCCTCGCCCCCGACGCGACCCTCGACGACGACCTCATCGGCCGCATCCGCACCACGCTGCGCACCGAACTCTCCCCGCGCCACGTCCCCGACGAGGTGATCGCCGTCCGGGGCCTGCCGCACACCCTGACCGGCAAGCGGATCGAGGTCCCGGTGAAGCGCCTGCTCTCCGGCACCCCGCTGGAGCAGGCGGTCAACCCCGGCTCCGTCGACAACCTCGAACACCTGCGCTTCTTCGAACAGCTCGGCCGGGACCGCCGCGGGTAGCCCCGCGTACGGCGAAGGGGCGTCTCCACCACCGCGGTGGTGGAGACGCCCCTTCGCCGTACGCGCTGCCCGGCCTGCCAGGCCTACTCGCCCGACAGCACCTGCTGCGCCGCGGCCCGCGCCTCCTCGGCGCTGTCCGCCGCCCGGGCCGCCTCGGCCGCCCGACGGCACTGCGCCAGCGTGTACTTGGCCAGCGTGGCCCGCACATAGGGGATCGACGCCGAGCCCATCGACAGGCTGGTGACGCCCAGACCGGTGAGGACCACGGCCAGCAGCGGGTCGGAGGCCGCCTCACCGCAGACGCCGCAGCTCTTGCCGGTGGCCTGCGCGGCCTCGGCCGAGAAGGCCACCAGGTCCAGCAGCGCCGGCTGCCACGGGTCCTGCAGCCGGGCCAGCGCACCGACCTGGCGGTCGGCGGCGAAGGTGTACTGCGCGAGGTCGTTGGTCCCCAGCGAGAGGAACTCCACCTCCCGCAGGATCGCCCGCGCCCGCAGCGCGGCCGACGGGATCTCCACCATCGCGCCGAACTTGGCGGCCAGCCCGGCCTGGCGACACGCGTCCGCGAAGTCCTTGGCGTCCTTGCGGTCGGCCACCATCGGCGCCATCACCTCAAGGTGCACCGGCAGCCCCTCGGCGGCCTTCGCCAGCGCCCGCAGCTGGGCCTGCATCACCTCGGGGTGCTCCAGCAGCGTGCGCAGACCACGCACCCCCAGCGCCGGGTTGGGCTCGTCGGCCGGGGTCAGGAAGTCCAGCGGCTTGTCCGCGCCCGCGTCCAGCGCCCGGACGACGACCCGGCCCTCCGGGAACGCCTCCAGCACCTTGCGGTACGCCTCGACCTGCTTCTCCTCGCTGGGAGCCTTCGCCGAGTCGTCCAGGAAGAGGAACTCGGTGCGGAACAGGCCCACGCCCTCCGCCCCGGCCTCCAGCGCGGCCGGCAGGTCCGCCGGGCCGCCCACGTTGGCGAGCAGCGGCACCCGGTGACCGTCCGAGGTCTGCCCCGGACCGGAGGAGGCGGCCAGCGCGGCCTTGCGCTCCGCGGCGATCGCGCGCAGCTCGTCCTGCTTCTCCTGCGACGGCTCCACCAGCACATCGCCGGAGCCGCCGTCCACCGCGACCACGGTGCCCTCGGCGACGTCGGTCGCGTTCGGCAGGGCGACCACGGCGGGCACGCCCAGGGCCCGGGCCAGGATGGCGCTGTGGCTGGTCGGCCCGCCCTCCTCGGTCACGAAGCCGAGCACCAGGGTCGGGTCCAGCAGCGCGGTGTCGGCCGGCGCCAGGTCCCGGGCGAACAGGACATACGGCTCGTCGCTGTCCGGCACACCCGGCATCGGCACGCCCAGCAGCCGCGCCACGATGCGGTTCCGTACGTCGTCCAGGTCCGCGACCCGGCCGGCCAGGTAGTCACCCGCGGAGGCGAGCAGCGCGCGGTAGGCGGCGAAGGCGTCGTACACGCCGCGCTCGGCGCTGCTGCCGACGGCGATCCGGCGGGCCACATCGGCCATCAGCTCCGGGTCCTGCGCCATCAGCGCCTGGGCCTCCAGCACGGCCTGCGCCTCGCCACCGGCGAGGTTGCCGCGGGCGATCAGGTCGGCGGCGACCGCGTCGACGGCCGCCTGGGCGCGAGCCTGCTCGCGCGGGGCGTCCTCAGTCGGAATCTGGGTGGCCGGCGGCTCGAGCACCGCCGTTCCCATGTGCCGCACCTGGCCGATCGCGACCCCGTGGCTCACACCCACGCCGCGCAGCGTCTTCTCCATGTCACCTGTCTCCGCTGAGGGAAGCGGCCCCGCCGGAACCGCTGTGTGCCGGTCCGCCCCGCCGAGTGCGGCGGGGCGGGTGTGTGGGCTCGGCTTCTGTCGTGCGTGGTCTTCGCCGGCGCGCACCCGGCCCGGGCGCCGAGCGGCCCGGGAGGGAAGAAGGAAAGAGGGGAGGTCAGCTCCAGCTGAAGAGAGCGTCGCCGACGGCGACGTCTCCGTCCTCACGGACATCGCCGAGCGAGTCGGTGGCGGCCTCCAGCGCGACGATCGGCGAGATCGGCGACTTGCCCGCGGCCTCGACGGCGGCCGGGTCCCACTTGATGACGGCCTGGCCGCGGGTCACCGTGTCGCCCTTGTTGACGAGCAGCTCGAAGCCCTCGCCGTTCAGCTGCACGGTGTCGATGCCGAGGTGGGTCAGCACACCGTGCCCGTCCGCGTCCACGACGACGAACGCGTGCGGGTGCATGGAGACCACGACGCCGTCCACCGGAGCAACGGCCTCGGTCGGCCGGCGCACCGGGTCGATCGCGGTACCGGGACCGACCATCGCGCCGGAGAACACGGGGTCGGGCACGCCGGCGAGCCCGACGACCCGGCCGGTCAGCGGCGACGTCACAGTGGTCATGGTTGAGCCTCCCAAGTGCGCAGAACAGCGAGCGGCCGCAGGCAGCGGCAGGACATCGGTTGAAGCCTAGATCATGTCAACTTCGGACATCTGCTGACATTCCCGGGCGAAGGGCCAGGCCCAATCCGCCCCTACCGGCCCGTCCGCCACAGAGAGCGACGACTGCCGGGGCGTCAGGCCGACGTCCCATCGACCGGTAGTGGTCTAGTCCTCTGGGTCGATGTGCCGCACTCTACAGGCATCTTGGCGAACCGGGACCATTGCTGTATATGCTCGCGAGAGCAACAAATCATGCTCCGGGCGGGTGACGCTCGGTGTGGCTCGATTCGCGCTCCGGTCGGCTACCCGCTATGGTTGGCCGAGTCGCCGCAAGTCGGCGGTTAACACCAGATTTCAGATGTGAAAAGTACCGGTTAAGCGCCGGGAAACGGATCTGCTAAGCTGGGAACACGAAAGAACGAAGCGCCCGGAGGGCCCGCTGGAAGGCGGTCTGAAGGAAGTGTCCGTTCCTTGAGAACTCAACAGCGTGCCAAAAGTCAACGCCAGATATGTTGACATCCCCGGCCTCGGATTGTTCCGGGGTTG
>NZ_JBIVMI010000034.1:0-85763 GCF_044753005.1 Kitasatospora sp. NPDC088548 | reverse complement strand
AAGACGCTCGGCTGGAATACCCCAGCCGAGCGTCTACGTGATCTACTCACCACCTAAAACCAAGTGGTGTTGCGACGACCCCTTGAACCCAAGGACGACGGGGCCCCTTGCCGTGCACTCGGCGCGCAGGCTCAGCGGGCGGCCCGGACGTCCTCGACCACCAGCCGCAGCAGCGGGGTCGGGGCCGGCTGGAAGTAGAAGTGCGCGCCGGGCAGCAGCCTGGTCCCCAGGAAGCGCGTCGTCCGGGCCGCCCAGCCGGGCAGCAGGCCCGGCGGGGTGACCTCGTCCCGTTCGCCGCCGTACACCGCCAGCGGGACGGGCAGCGGCTCCCGGTCCAGGTCCGGGCGCCAGCACTCGACGAGTCCGAAGTCGGCCCGCAGGACGGGGGCCAGCAGCGGCCAGAACTCCGGGTCGTCCAGGATCGCGCGCGGGGTACCGCCCATCGCCTCGACGGCGGACCGCAGCTGGTCGTCGTCGGAGAGGTCGAAGCCGGAGACCCGCCGGGGGTGGTGCTCGGGCGCCGCGAGCCCGGAGAGGCCGAGCCACTCGGGCAGCGGCAGCCCGCGCCGGTGCAGCGCGTGGGTCAGCTCGTAGGCGGCGATGGCGCCCATGCTGTGGCCGAACAGCGCGTACGGGCGGTCGAGTTCGCCGGACAGCCCGCGCAGCAGCGCTCCGGCGAGCTCGTCGGCCGTGCGGCAGGGCGGCCCGGACCGGCCGATCCGCCCCGGCGCCTCGACCAGGCACACCTCCCACTCCGGGGGCAGCAGCGGGGCCCAGGGCCGGTAGCCCACGTGGGAGCCGCCGGCGTGGTGCAGCACGAACAGCCGCAGCTCCGGTGCGGCCGGGCGGCGGACCCGGAGCAGCTCGGCCGCGGGACCGGCGGCGCCCGGGTCGACGGCGTCCGGCCCGGACCGGGCCCGCCCGGTGGGCGAGTCCGGTCCGGCGGGGTCGGGCCGCCTCATCGCGGTCCGGCCGGCGCGGCCGGGCGCAGGTCCAGCCAGTGCTCGTTGACGTGGGCGACGCAGGCGGCGCGGTCCGCCGGGCCGTGCGCGGTCCGCCAGCCGGCCGGCACGGCGAGCGCGGCGGGCCAGAGCGAGTGCTGGTTCTCCTGGTTGACCAGCACCAGGTAGTCGGCCGACTGGTCCTCGAACGGGTTCGTCACCGGTGTGTTCCCTTCAGTTCGGTCTCGATGAGGTGGGCGATGTCGGCGGCCGCCTCGGGCCGCAGCATGTCGCCGTGCGCGCCCGCGACGGCGTGGTCCCTGATCCGCCCGGCCACGTACGGGCGCCAGGCCCGGGCGGACGGCCCGGTCTCCGGGCCGGCGCCGACGGTGCCCTCGGAGGCGTGGAAGAACAGCGCGTCCCCGTCGTAGTGGCCGGGCACGAAGGCGTAGCCGAGCGCGGTGTCGTTGGCCATGACGGCGAGCAGCGCCGAGACCGCCCGGTCGTCCAGCCCGCGCAGCGTGCTGTCCTCACGCTGGAGGACGGCCAGTACCCCGGCCCGGTCCGGCGGGGCGTCGTCCGGGCCGCCGTCCGGGCAGGCCGGGCGGGCCGCGCCGGAGGAGGCGAGCAGGATGCCCAGCAGGACGCGTTCGAGCTCCTCGGCGGCGGGCAGCGGGGGCCGTCCGGGCAGCGCGCCCATCGGGAGGCAGTCGAGCATCGCCAGCAGCCCGGTCGGCTCGCCCGCCGCCCGCAGCCGGACGGCCATCTCGTGGGCGACCAGACCGCCGAAGGACCAGCCGAGCAGATGGAACGGGCCGTGCGGGTGGACGGTCCTGATCTGCCGGAGGTAGTCGTCGGCCATCTCCCGCACCGAGCCGGCCGGCCGCTCGCCGGGCAGCAGGCCCCGGGCCTGGATGCCGTAGACCGGGCGGTCCGGGTCGAGGCCGCCGAGCAGGGCGGCGTACGGCCAGCCGACCCCGGCGCCGGGGTGGACGCAGAACAGCGGCGTGCCCGAGCCGGCCGGGCGCAGCGGCAGCAGGACGTCGAGCATGCCGCCCGCCACCGGGTCGGCGCCGCCGTCCGGGCCCGCCCCGTCGGCCTGGGCGGCCAGGCCCTCGACGGTGGGGCTCCGGAACAGCGCGGCCACGGTCAGGTCGACGCCCAGGGCGGTGCGCAGCCGGCCGAGCATCTGGGTGGCGAGGATGGAGTGGCCGCCGAGTTCGAAGAAGTTGTCGCGCAGGCCGATCCGGTCGTGCTGGAGCAGGTCGCGCCAGATGCCGGCGACGGTGCGTTCGGTCGCGGTGGCCGGCCGGTCCGGTCCGTCCTCGGCGTCCGGGCTCGGGCCCGTGCGGGCGAGCCGGTCGCGGTCGATGGCGCCGTCCGCGGTCCTGGGCAGTTCGGCGACGGGCAGCGCGGCACAGCCGACGGGGGTGCCGTAGCGGTCCGGGAGTTCGCCGCCGGGGTCCGGGGCGGCGCCCGCGGCCGGGGCGGGTCCGGTCTCGACGTGGGCGGCCGGGGTGCGCAGCGGGTGGACCGGGGCGAGGGTCTGGGCGCGGATCCACGGCGCGTCGGGGTCGAGGCCGATCAGCACCTGCGGGGTGTCGTGGCACAGGGCCGTGTCGAGCGAGCGCAGGGCCTCGCGGACGCCGAGGATGCGGTAGCCGCGGGCCTCGGTCAGCTCGCGCATCGCGTAGCCCCGGCTCATGCCGCGCTCGTCCCACATGCTCCAGGCCAGGCTGCGGCCGTCGATGCCGCAGTTGTCGCGCTGGTGGGCGGCGAGGGCGTCGAGGTAGGCGTTGGCCGCCGCGTAGCTGCCGACCCCGGCGCCGCCGAAGTGGCCGTTGACGGAGGAGAAGGAGAGGAAGAGCGCGCCGGGCCGGTCGGCGACCAGCTGGTGCAGGGCCCAGCCGCCGAGGATCTTCGGGGCCAGGACGGCGGCGCGCTGTTCGGGGGTCTCCCCCGTCACCGGCCGTTCGGCGAAGTGCCCGGCCAGGTGGAGCACGCCCGCCAGTTCGGTGTCCCAGGCGCGCTCGGCGGTGCGGACGACGGCCCGGACGGCGTCGGCGTCGGTGATGTCGACGGCGGCGTAGGCGATGTCGCCGGCGGCGCTCAGCTCGCGGTGGGCGGCGAGGCGGCGGGCGAGCTCGCCGCCCTCGGCGAGGTGGCGGTCCTGGTCGGCGGGGGCCGGCAGCGGGGTGCGGCCGAGCAGCAGCAGCCGGACCGGGTGGGCGGCGAGCAGGTGGCGGGCGGCCTCGACCGCGACCCCGCCGAGGCCGCCGCTGATCACGTAGAGCCCGCCGTCGCGGAAGACCGGGGCGGCCGGGGCCTTGAGGTCGCCGCCGGGCAGCCGCCGCAGCCGGCGCGCCCAGCGGGCGGGGGCGCGGCCCCGCCCGGGGCGCAGCGCGACCTCGGTGTCCCCGGCGGGGGCGGCGAGTTCGGCGACGAGGTGGGCGAGGAGCGCCTGGTCCGGGCCGGGGGCGGTGAGCGCCGTACGGCTGCCGAGGTCGATGTGCCGGGTGTGCAGCCAGGGCAGTTCCTGGCCGAGGCTCTTCGCCAGGGCGACGGCGGGGGCGCGGCGCGCGGCCGGGGTGTCGGTGGCCAGGACGCGCCCGCTGTCGGCGGCGACGACGTACAGCGCCACCGGCCGTTCGGGGCCGTAGCGGTCGGGCCGGGCGGCGAGCGCCGTCGCGAGCTGGGCGATCTCCTCGACGCCGTCGGCGCCGGGGCCGTCGTCGGGGGCGCCGGTGGTCAGGTGGACCACCCGGCCGAGCGGCGGCATCGCGTCCAGGAGGGCGTCCCACTGGGCGCGGTCGGTGGCGTCGAGCGGGGCCAGCGGGGCGTCGGCCGGGCCGGGGCCGGCGGCCGGGGCGCGCCGGACGAGGGTGGTGTCGTGGCCCTCGGCGCGCAGGGCGGCGGCGAGCCGTTCGCCCGGCCCCGCCTCGTCCGCGACCAGCAGGGTGTGTCCGCCGGGGCGGGCCGCCCCGGGCCCGGCCGGGTGGACGAGGGCGGCGGGCTGCCAGACGGGCTGGAAGAACCAGTTCGGCAGGGTGTCGCCGAGGGCCGTCGTGGCGAACTCCCCCGCCTCGAAGCGGGCGCGCAGCCTGGTCCGCTGGATCTTGCCGATCTCCGTCTTGGGGATGTCCGCGCGGTCCAGCGGGACGAGGTGGGCGGGGTTGACCCCGCCCTCGCGCAGCACCTTCTCGCGGATGCGGCGGGCGGCGGCGTCCGGGTCGGCGCCGGGCGCGAGGACGTAGAAGAGCGCGAGTTCGTCGCTGTCGCGGCCCTCGGCGCGCACCGCGCAGGCGGCCGTGAACGAGCTCTGGACGTCGTCGAGTTCCTCGACGATCGCCTCCAGCTCGTGGCTGGGGTGGTTGACGCCGCCGATGATGACGACGTCCTTGGCCCGGCCGGTGAGGGTGAGCGCGCCGTCCCTGAGCAGGGCGAGGTCGCCGGTGCGGAACCAGCCGTCGGCGGTGAACGCCTCGCGGTTCTGCCCGGGGTCGGCGTCGTAGCCGCGGGTGACGGCCGGGCCGCTGACCTGGAGGTGGCCGACGGTCCCCTCCGGGACGACGGTGTCGGTGTCGTCGGTGATCCGGACCGCGAAGCCGGGGTAGGGGCGGCCGACCTCGGTCGGGGCGTCCGTCGCCCCGGCCGTCGCGGAGAGCGGGGCCGAGACCTCTCCGGAGGAGGTCTCGGACATCCCCCAGACCGGGTGCATCGCCCCGGCGGGCAGGCCGTGCGGGGCCAGCAGGCGGACGAAGCGCCGGGCGACCCGGTCGACCACGGCCTCACCGCCGTTGAGCGCCAGGCGCAGCGCGGAGAGGTCCCACCGCTCCCCCCCGATCCGTTCGGCCTGGTCGTTGACCAGGCCGAACGCGAAGTTGGGGGCCCAGGTCGCGGTGGCCCGCCGGGTGTGCAGCGCCTCGATCCAGCGCAGCGGGTCGGCGAGCACCCAGGCGGTGGGCGCGTGGATCTGGGCGGCGCCGGCGGCCAGGAAGGCCAGGTGGAACATGACCACGCCGCCGACGTGGTCCAGCGGCATCCAGTTGAAGGCGGTGTCGGCGGGGCCGAGTCCGTGCGCCTGGCGGGAGGCGGCGGCGTGGGTGAGCACGTTGTCGTGGCAGAGCCGGACGGCCTTGGGGGTGCCGGTGCTGCCGGAGGTGAGCATCAGCAGGATCAGGTCGTCGGGGCGGGCCCGGTGCGGCGCGTCGTCGGCCGGGCCGGTGCGCAGGTCCTCGATGACGGCCCGGCGGCGGTCGGCCGGGAGCGTGGCGCCGTGGGCGCGGTCGGTGAGGGTGAGCGGTTCGCCGAGGGAGCGCCAGGCGTGGGCGGCCCGGGTGGCGACCGCGCCGTCCGGCTGGTCGGCCGGGGGCGTGGCGAGCGGGACGGCGACGAAGCCGCCCAGCACGCAGGCCCAGAAGCCGGTGACGAAGTGCCGGTTGTCGGCGAGCTGGAGCAGCACCCGGTCGCCCGGCCGGAGTCCGGTGGCGCGCAGGGCGCCCGTCACCCGGGAGGCCTCGTCGAGGAGTTCGGGGTAGCTCTGCCGCTCGGTGGTGCCGTCGGGGCGGAGGTACTCCAGGCCGGACGGCTGCGCGGCCCCGGCGACGCGCCGGAGCACGGCGCCGAGCGTGGACTCGGGGTAGGGCCGCAGCGGGGCGCCGGTGCTGAGCGAGGGCGGGGCGGCCCGGTCGGGGGTGGTCGGCTCCGGGGTGGCGAGGTCCGGGGTGGCCTGGTCGGCGGCGCGGACCGGGGGCCGGGCGGGCCCGGGCGGGCGGACGCGCCGGGCGGGACCGCCGGACGGCCGGTGGGCGACGCGCGAGACGGCGGCCCGGTCGCGGCCGGCGGTGGTCAGCCAGCGGTCCTCCCAGCGGGCCAGCAGGTCGTCGTCGAGGACGGGGATCCGGGCCAGCGCCGCCTCGTCGAGCGCGCCGCCCGGGGTCCGCGGCAGGTCGGAGACCAGGACGGCGGCGGTGAGCGGCAGGGCCGCGGGCAGTTCCCCGGTCGCGGCGCGGACGATCCACTCCTCGCCGATGTCGCGGGTGGGCACCACGTAGGCGACCAGTTCGGCGACGCCCGCGGTGCTGTGGCGGACGGCCAGGGCGCAGTCGCGGACGGGCTCCAGCTCCCTGATCCGCCGGGCGAGCGCGGCGAGCCGGAGGGTGTGGTCGCCCACCTGGGCCAGGCCCGGGGTGCGGGTGGTGGTCTCCAGGTCGCCGTCCTCGGTGAGCCGGCCGAGGTCGCCGGTCGGCGTGCCGGCGGCGGCCGGCCCGGCGGGGAGCGGGGCGTCGGCGGCCGGGGCGAGGTGGACGGCGCCGGACACGCCGAGCGGCGCCGGCCGGCCGTACCCGTCCAGGACGCGCAGCGGGCGGACGGGGCGCAGGGCGCCGGGGCGGCCGGGGTCGGCGACGGCGAGCGGGCCGGTCGCGGCCGTGGTGTGGGTCGGGCGCAGGACGGCGCCGAGCGCGTCGTGGTACCGGGCGGTCTGGTCGGGCGTCAGCGCCCGGCCGGTGTGGACCACCGCGCGCAGGGTGGTGGGCAGGGGCTGCGCGGCGAGCCGGGCGAGGTCGCGGTCGACGGCGAGGGCGACGCCCGCCCCGTCGTCCTCGGTTTCCCCCGCCGGGACGGCCAGGGCGGCGCCGTGGAGCAGCGGCAGCAGGGTCTCCCAGACCGACCGGGCGGTGCCGGGCGGTGCCCACCGCCGGACGGTGTCGGCGGCGGTGAGCCCGGCGGCGGCAGCCAACTGGTCGATCTGGTGGACGAGTTCGGCGTGGTCGACGGTGACGGGCGGTTCCTCGGCGCAGAGCAGGACGGCCGGGTGCCGCCCGGTGAGCGGCACGGGCGCGTCGTCCGCGGCCGGGGCGTCGGCGGCCGGGGCGGCAGCGTCCAGGGCGTCGGGGCCGGCCAGGGCGGCGAGGTCGAGGACCACGGGTGCCGGGCCGTCGGCCGCCGGGCGGGCGGCGAGCGCGCCGGCCGTCCCGGGCGGCGCGTCGGTGAGGACGAAGGCGGCGCCGGACCGCCGGAGCAGGGCGGTCAGCCGCTGCGGCGGGTCGGCGGGGTCGAGCGGGACGCCGACCGCCCCGGCCCGCACGACCGCGAGCAGCGCGAGGGCGCCGTCGGCCCCGGGGCCGCAGCAGAGCGCGACCCGGCTCCCGGGCGTCACGCCCCGCGCGCGCAGGCGCCGGGCCAGCCGGTCGGCGCGGGCGTCGGCGTCCCGGTAGGTGAGGGCGGCCGGGCCGGTGCGCAGCGCGGTCGCCGCGGGGGTGGCCGCCACCCGGGCGGCGAACCGCCCGGTGACGGTGGCGTCCCGGTCGTAGCCGGGCACGGCGGCGGTGACGCCCACGAAGCCCACGGGGTCGGCGGCGTCCTCGGCCAGCGGCAGCCGGGACAGCGGCAGGCCCGGATCGGCGGTCACGGCCTCCAGCAGCAGCCGCAGCCGCTCGGTGGCGCGCCGGGCGGTGCGGCGGTCGAACAGGTCGGTGGCGAAGACGAGGGTGCCGCGCAGGGTGCCGTCCTGCTCCCACAGGTGCAGTTCCTGGTCGAACCGGCAGGTCCAGTCGGCGACGGTGGCCGGGGTGACGGTCAGGCCCGGCAGCCCGATCTCCGGGCGGTCGAAGTTCTGCAGCGCGAAGACGACCTGGAAGAGCGGGTTGCCGCCCGGGTCGCGCTGCGGGGCGATCTCCTCGACGATCTTCTCCAGCGGGATGTGCTGGTGGGCGAAGGCGCCGAGGCTCACCTCCCGCACCCGGTGGACCAGCGCGGCGAAGGCCGGATCGCCCGAGGCGTCCACGCGCAGCGGCAGGGTGTTGACGAACATACCGATGAGCGGGTCGAGTTGGGCGTTGTCCCGGTTGGCCGAGGGGGTGCCGACCAGGATGTCGTCCTGCCCCGTGGTGCGGTGCAGCAGGGCGGCGAACGCGGCCAGCAGCACCATGTAGAGGGTGGCGCCCTGATCGCGGGCGAGCCGTTTGACGGCGTCGGCGAGGTCCGGCGGGAGAACGAAGTCCAGCCGGTCGCCGGCGAAGGAGCGCTCGGCGGGCCGGGGCCGGTCGGCGGGCAGCCGCAGCACCGGCAGGTCCCCGGCCAGGCGTTCGCTCCAGTAGGCGAGCCCTTCGGCGAGCGGTTCGCCGGCCAGGTGCTCGCGCTGCCATTCGGCGAAGTCCCCGTACTGGATCTCCAGCGCGGGCCAGCCGGGCGCGCTGCCCGTGACCCTGGCCCGGTAGGCCTCGGCGAACTCGCGGACGAACACGCCCGCCGAGACGCCGTCGATGACGATGTGGTGCACGCAGACCAGCAGCAGGTGGTCGGCCGGCCCGAGACGGAACAGGACGGGCCGCAACAGCGGGCCCCGCTCCAGGTCGAACGGGTGCCGGACCTCCGCGAGCAGCCGCTCGCGCAGCTCCTGGTCCGCGGCGAGGTCCGCCCCGGCGGCGACGACGCCCGTCAGGTCGACGGTGGCCAGCGGCAGCTCCAGCCCGTCGGCGACCACCTGGAGCAGACCCTCGGCGGAGTCGGCGAAGGTGGTGCGCAGCGTCTCGTGCCGGTCCACCAGGTCGCCCAGCGCCCGGGCGAGCGCCCCGGTGTCCGGGGCGCCCCCGGTCAGCCGCAGCAGCAGCGGGACGTTGTAGAAGGCGTTGCGCGCGTCGAGCCGGTAGAAGAACCACATCCGTTCCTGGGCGTACGACGCCGGGAAGGTGAGGGGCTGCGCCGTCGCGGGCGGCTCGGACGGGCCGTCGGGGCCGGCCGTCGGGCTGGGCATCGTGGTGCTCCTTGGGGTGTGGGTGCCTGGACGCCCGCGCGGGGCGGGTCACCAACGGGTCGGGGGGCCGGGTGGGCGGAACCGGCCGCCCACCCGGCGGGTGGTCAGCTCCGGCCGCCGCGCCGCCGGCTGGGGGCGATCCGCTCCGGGGCGGGCGCGGCGTTCTGCCGGAGGGCCTCGATCTCGCGGACGACGGCGGCCACCGTCAGGTTCTCGAACAGCTTCTTGACGGCGAGGTCGACCGACAGTTCGTCACGCAGCCGGCTCGCCATCTGGAGAACCAGCAGCGATTCGCCGCCGAGGTCGAAGAAGTTGTCCTCGACGCCGACCTCGTCGAGGCCGAGCACGGCGGCCCAGTGGCGGGTGACCAGCTTCTCCAGCTCGGTGACGGGGGCGACGTAGGCCGTGGCGAGGTCGGGGCGGCGGTTGAACGACCCGCCGGCGGCTGCCGGGGCCGCGCCGGGCGCGTCCTCCTCGGGGGTCCGCTCCGGCGCCGGACCGCCGGGGGCCTGATCGCCGGGGAGCTCGCCGTCCGCGAGGAGTTCCACGGTGGCGCCCAGCGCCCGCAGTTCGGCGAGCCGGGCCGCCGCGAGCCCGTCCGCGACGGCGCCGCCGGGCCGGGTGCCGATGATCAGGCCGTGGTCGGGGGCGGTGGCACGGCCGGGGGCCGGCAGGGCGAGGACGGGGTCGAAGCCCAGCGTGGACAGGAGCCCGGCCCAGCGGTGCGGGGGCAGCAGCGGGGAGTGCTCGCGCAGGTCGTCGTCGAAGTACCACCAGCCCTCGAAGAGGCCGACGGTCATGGTCGCGGCGCGCGGGGTGCCGGTGGCCTCCAGGATGTAGGCCCGGCCGCCGGGGCGCAGCAGCTCCCGCAGATTGCCGACGGTACGGCGCAGGTCCGGGGTGGCGTGCAGGACGTTGAAGGCGAGCACCGCGTCGAAGCCGCCGAGCTCGGCCGCGGCGGCGCCCTTGTCGATGTCCAGCACGCCGAAGGTCAGGAAGTCCAGGCCCCGGTCGGCGGCCTCCTTCTGGGCCGCCACCACGAAGGAGCGGCCGAGGTCGGTGAAGTGGTACTCCACCGGCCCGGCCCCGCGCAGCGCCTCGACCACCGGCCAGGTCAGATAGCCCTGGCCGCCGCCGACCTCGACGATCCGCAGCGGGCGGCCGGCGGCCTCCCGGACCGTCCTGGCCATCTCCTCGGCGACCAGCTCGCGGTAGACCGCGACGTCGCCGTGGGCGAGCACCCGCTCGGCGCCCGAGCTGGAGCGGTCGCCGCTGCCGTCGGGGCGCAGGACCTCGGTGCCGGAGCGGGTGCCGCCGAGGACGGCGTCGTACGCGGCCACGCAGTCCCGGAGCAGCTCCAGCTCGCCGGCCAGGTCGGGGTGGCGGGCGGTCAGCGACCGCCCGGTCTCCGCGACGAGGCCCGCGAGGACGTCGTCGCCGCCCGGGCCCGCCGTGGCCGGGCCGGTGAGGGCCACCAGACCCTCGGTGAACCGGAGGGTGTCGGTGTCCGGGTCGAAGTCCGCGACCCCGTCGGCGACCAGCCCGTCGAGCAGGGCGTGCACGAGCTTGCGGTAGGCGGGGACGGCGCCGAGGCGGGCCACCACCTCGGCCCGGGTGCGGGTCTCGCCCGGGCCGCCGGCGAGGCCGTGACGGCGCAGGTGGATGAGGGTGTGCAGGGTGCAGAGCCGGTTGAGCCCGGCCGTCCGCTCCTCCTCGCCCGCCGGGGCCGGCGGGGCGGCCGCGCGCAGCCGTTCCTCCGCCTCGGCGAGCCGGGCGGCGGCGTCCTGGCCGGGCGCGGGCACGGGCTCGGCGGCGGGGGCGGCGGGCGCGGACACGGACACGGGCGCGCCGGTGATCACCAGGTGCCCGCGGGTGCGGGCGGCGAGCGCCCGGGTGGTGGGGTAGTTGTCGTCGCGCAGGCCCTCGGGCAGGACGTACACGGTCCGCCCGGCGGCGGCCGGGGCGGCGGCGGGCGGCGCGTCGATCCAGTGGCGGCGGCGCTGGAACGGGTAGCCGGGCAGCGGCACCTTGCGCGGCAGCGGGCCGGCCGCGTCCGTGCTGTCCGTGCTGTCCGTGCTGTCCGTCCAGCGGATCGGGGCGCCGTGCGTCCACAGCTCGCCGAGCGCGCCCAGCAGGACGTCCCGGTCGTCCAGTTCGGCCTGGGCGTGACGCATCGCGGCGACGGTCGTGACGGACTCGCCGAGCCCGAGCCGGGCGAAGCGGGAGAGCGAACGGCCGGGACCGACCTCGACCAGGGCGGTGCGGCCCTTGGCCGCCAGTTCGGCGTGGAGCACCGCCACGCCGTCGGCGAAACGCACGGTCTCGCGGAACTGGCGCAGCCAGTAGTCGTGGCTGGTGGCCTGTTCGTCGGTGATCCAGGTGCCGGTCGGCCCGGCGCAGAACGGGATGCCCGGCGCCGCCAGCTCGACCCGCCGCAGCGCGGCCGCGTAGGCGTCCAGGACGGGGTCGAGCAGGGTGCTGTGCGGCGCGGTGGGCAGCGGTACCCGGCGGTGCTCGACCCCGAGGCCGCTCAGGTGGCGTTCCAGCCGCTCGACGGCGTCGGCGGGCCCGGAGACCGCGCACACCTCGGGCGCGTTGACGGTGGCGAGGCCGAGCCCGGCACCGGCCGGGCCGGAGAGCAGCTCGCGGACGGCCGGTTCGGCGAGCGCGACGCTGAGGGTGCGGCCACCGGCCAGCCCGAGCAGCCGCTCCCGCTCGCTGACCAGCGGCAGGGCGTCCTCCAGCGTCATCACCCCGGCCAGGCAGGCCGCGGTGTACTCGCCCAGCGAGTGGCCGATCAGGGCGTCCGGCCGGGCACCGCGGGCGATCAGCAGCCGGGCCAGCGCGTACTCGGTGGCGACCAGCGCCGGGAAGGACCACGCGCCCCGGCCTTCGGCGCCCTCGTACAGCACGGCGCGCAGGTCCTGGCCGAGGACCGGCTCCAGGACGGCCGCGGCCCGGTCGATCTCGGCCCGGTAGCGGGGCTCGGAGGTGTACAGCCCCCGGCCCATCCCGGGGTGCTGCGCCCCGCCGCCGGGCAGCAGGTACGCCAGCCGCAGGCGTCCGGAGCCGTCGGTGCCGGGGTCGGGGCGGGCGAGCCGCTCGGCGGCCTCGCCGAGGGTGCGGGCGACGACGGCCCTGCGGTACGGGAGGTCCCGGCGGCCCTCGGCCAGGGTGCGGGCCACCGCGTCGGGGGCCAGCCCGGGGTGGGCGGCGAGGTGTCCGGCGAGCAGCCCGGAGAGTTCCTGGAGCGCGGCCGGGGTGCGGGCGGAGACCGGCAAAACGACGGAGCGGGCGGAGACCGGCAGGACGACGGAGCCGTCACCGGCCGGCGGGACGGCCGTCCGGTCGGCGGCCGGCGGGGCCTCCTCCAGGATGACGTGGGCGTTGGTGCCGCCGATGCCGAGGGAGCTGACGGCCGCCCGCCGGGGGCCGTGCTCCGGCGCCGGCCAGGGCGCGGTCGCGGTGTTGACGTAGAACGGGCCGTGCGCGAAGTCGATGGCGGGGTTGGGCCGTTCGAAGTGGAGGCTGGCGGGCAGCGTGCGGTGGCGGAGGGCGAGCACCGTCTTGATGAGTCCGGCGATCCCGGCGGCGGCGTCCAGGTGGCCGAGGTTGGTCTTCACCGAGCCGAGCGCGCAGTAGCGCTCGCGGGCGGTGCTCTCGCGGAACGCCTCGGTCAGCGCGGCGACCTCGATCGGGTCGCCGAGCGCGGTGCCGGTGCCGTGCGCCTCGATGTAGCCGATCGAGTCGCCGTCCACGCCGGCCGCCGCCTGCGCGGCCAGGATCACCTCGGCCTGGCCCTGCGGGCTGGGTGCGGTGAAGCCCACCTTGCGGCGGCCGTCGTTGTTGATCGCCGAGCCCTTGATGACGGCCCAGATGTGGTCGCCCGCGGCCAGCGCGTCCGCCAGCCGCTTGAGGACCACCACGCCGACCCCGTTGCCGGGCGACATCCCGGCCCCGGCGGCGTCGAAGGCCCGGCAGCGGCCGTCCGGGGAGAGCGGCCCGTCGGGGGTGTGCCGGTAGCCGCGCAGCGCCAGCGGGTCGAGCGAGGCGCCGCCCGCCAGGGCCGTGTCGCAGGAGTGGTTGAGCAGGTCCTGGCAGGCCAGGTGGACGGCGACCAGCGAGGTGGAGCAGGCGGTCTGCACCGAGACGGCGGGCCCGGTCAGGTTGAGCTCGTACGCCACCCGGGTGGCGAAGGCGCCGGCGTCGTTGCCGAGGCCCGCCGAGAACCAGTCCAGCGAGAGCGCCCGGCCCGCCAGCCGGGGCTGGACGTTGGCCAGGAAGTACTTGCTCTGGCTGGCGCCCGCGTACAGGCCGGTGAGGCCGTCGGAGCGCTCGGGCTGGTGGCCGGCCTGTTCGAGGGCGTGGTAGCAGCATTCGAGGAAGAGCCGGTGCTGCGGGTCCATCACCTCGGCCTCGGTGGGCCGGCAGTGGAAGAACTCCGCGTCGAACAGCTCGATCCCGTCGACGACCGACGCCCGGCGGACGAGGTACGGGTCGTCCAGTCCGGCCGGGTCGCCGCCCGCCGCGAGGTACTCTGCCTCGCCGACGTCCCGGATCGACTCGTGGCCGGCCACCAGGTTCGCCCAGAAGCGGTCGAGGTCTGGGGCGTCGGGGAAGCGGCCGGCCATGCCGACGACCGCGATGTCCGCGCCGGTCCCGTCGTCCATCCCGTCGTCCGCGCCGACGCCCGCCCCCTCGTACGGCCCGTGCTCGGCTGCCGCGCTGGTCTCAGTCATCCTGGGAGGTGTCCTTTCGGGAGGGGCCGGCCGGGCGGCGGCCGCGGTTCTGGCGCTGGGCGCGGCCGCGTTCGGCGCGGGCGGCGCGTTCCCGGGCGGCGGTGAGCCGGTCGGGCGTGCCGTGGTCGGCGGAGCCGGATGCCGGGGCGGTGTCCGGGGCGGTCGGTGCGGTGCGGCCCAGGTGGGCGGCCTGCGCGGCGACCGTGGTGTGGGTGAACAGGTCGACGATCGGCACCGGCCGGCCGGTCAGTTCGGCCAGCGCGCCCTGCAGTCCGACCAGCAGCAGGGAGTGCCCGCCGAGGTCGAAGAAGTTCTCGTCGCTGCCGGGCGTCCCGCCGAGGCCGAGGAGGGTCGTCCACAGCTCCGCGATCCGCCGCTCCAGCCCGTCGCGCGGCGCGGTGCGGCCGGTGCCCGCGGGGCGGGCGAGCGGGCGCCGGGCCAGCTCGGCGCGGTCGGTCTTGCCGCTGGGTGTCAGCGGCAGTTCCGCGACGACGACCAGGGCGGCCGGCACCAGGTGGTCCGGCAGCGTCCCGGCCAGCTCCCGGCGGAGCGCGGCGGGGTCGATCGCGGTCCCGGGCGCGGCGGGCACCAGGTAGCCGACGAGCTGCTTGCCGCCGGGGCCCTGGTGGGCGACGACGGCGCTGCGGGCGACCTCCGGCCGGGCGTCCAGGACGGCCTCGATCTCGCCCGGCTCGATCCGGAAGCCCCGGATCTTGACCTGCTCGTCGGCCCGGGTGAGGAACTCCAGCTGGCCGTCGGCGCGTCGGCGCACCAGGTCGCCGGTGCGGTACATCCGGGTGCCGGGCGGGCCGTAGGGGTCGGCGACGAAGCGTTCTGCGGTGAGCCCCGGGCGGCCCAGGTAGCCGCGGGCCAGCCCGGGACCGGCGAGGTACAGCTCACCGGGGACGCCGGCCGGGACGGGCCGCAGGGCCGCGTCCAGGACCCGGGCCCGGGTGCCACGCACCGGCCGGCCGATCGGCGGCGCGCCGGCCGGGCCGTCGGCGGGCGCGGCGAGCGGCAGGCTGAGGGTGGCGCAGACGGTGGACTCGGTCGGGCCGTACGCGTTGACCATGACCCGGCCGGGTGCCCACCGGGCGACCAGCTCGGGCGGGCAGGCCTCGCCGCCGACGGCCAGGGTGGTGCCGGCCGGCAGGGCGTCCGGCGGCAGGGCGGCCAGCGCGGACGGGGGCAGGATGAGGTGGCTGATCCGCTCGGTGCGCAGCAGGTCGGCCAGGCCGGGGCCGGGCAGCAGCCGGGTGCGCTCGGCCAGGACGAGGCAGCCGCCGTTCAGCAGGGCCGCGCAGACGTCCCAGAAGGCGGCGTCGAAGCTGTGCGAGGCGAACTGCAGGACGCGGGCGTGCTCGTCGCTGCCGAAGCGCTCGCGCAGGGTGGTGGTGAAGTCGGCGATGCCGCGGTGGGTGACCAGCACGCCCTTGGGCCGGCCGGTGGAGCCGGAGGTGTAGATCAGGTAGGCCGGGTGGTCGGGCCGGAGCGGGGCGGTGCGCTCGGCGTCGGTGAGGTCGGTGTCGGCGAGCGCGGCCAGCTCGGCCCGGGTGGCGGGCGCGTCGAGCAGCAGCCGCGGCCGGGCGCCCGGGGCGTCGGCGGCGCCGAGGGCGGGGTGGCCGGCCAGCTCGATGCCGGTGATGACCAGCGCCGGGTCGGCGTCGTCGAGCATGTAGGCGATCCGGTCGGCCGGGTAGTCCGGGTCGACGGGCAGGTAGGCGGCGCCGGTCCGGCCGACCGCGAGCAGGGCGGTGACCAGGCCGGTGGAGCGGGGCAGCAGGAGCGCGACGGTGCGCTCGGGGCCGATGCCCCGGGCGGCCAGCAGCCGGGCGAGCCGGGCGGACCGGGCGTCCAGCTCGCGGTAGTCGAGGTCCTCCGGTTCCGGTCCGGCCCAGCGCAGCGCGGGCCGGTCGGGGGTGCGGCGGGCCTGGGCGGTGAAGAGGGCGGGCAGGGTGTGGACCGGGCCGGCGGGGCCGCCGTCCTCGGCCTCGGCCCGCCGGGTGTGCTCCTCGGCGGAGAGGATGTCGGCCGCGCCGACGGGCCGGTCGGGGTCGGCGGCGACGGCGGTGAGCAGCCGTTCCAGCCTGACGGTCAGCTCCCGGACGGTCGTCTCGTCGAAGAGGTCGGTGCTGTACTCGACGACGCAGTCGAGGCCGGCCGGTGCGGCGCCCGCCGGACCGGAGTCCGGCCCGGCCCCGGCGGTGCGTTCGGCGGTGCGTTCGCGGAAGCCGAAGAACAGGTCGAACTTGGCGGTGCCGCCGTGCACGGTCACCGGGTCGGCGGCGGCACCCGGCAGGCCGGCGGTCGGCCGGGCGTTGTTCTGCAGGACGAGGCCCGCCTGGAACAGCGGGTGGCGGCCGAGCGAGCGGGCCGGGTTGAGCACCTCCACCAGCCGTTCGAAGGGCAGGTCCTGGTGGGCGAAGGCGTCCAGGGCGGTGTCCCTGGCCCGGCGCAGCAGCTCCCGGAAGCCCGGGTCGCCGCTGGTGTCGGTGCGCAGGACGAGCGTGTTGACGAACAGTCCGACCAGGTCGTCGAGGGCCTCGTCGGCGCGGCCGGCGACGGTGGTGCCGAGCGGGATGTCGGTGCCCGCGCCGTGCCGGGTGAGCAGGGCCGCGACGGCGGCCTGGAGCACCATGAACAGGCTGGCCCGGTCCTCCTTGGCCAGCTCGGTCAGGGCCCGGTGGAGCGGGGCGGGCAGGGTGGTGGAGACGAGCGCGCCGCGGTGGCTGGCCACGGCCGGGCGGGGCCGGTCGGCGGGCAGCGCCAGCTCCTCCGGCAGCCCCGACAACGCCCGGCTCCAGTGGGCGAGTTGGCGGGCGGCCGGGCTGTTGGGGTCGTTCTCGTCGCCGAGCACCTCGCGCTGCCAGAGGGTGTAGTCGGCGTACTGGACCGGCAGCGGCGGCCAGTCGGGGGCCCGCCCGTCCAGGCGGGCCCGGTAGGCCGCCGTGAGGTCGCGGTACAGCGGCGCCAGGGACCAGCCGTCGGCGGCGATGTGGTGCAGCACCAGCAGCAGGACGTGCTCGTCGTCGCCGGTGCCGAGCAGCCGGGCCCGCAGCGGCAGGTCCCGGGCGAGGTCGAAGGGGCGGCGGGCCTCCTCGGTCAGGCGCCGGTCGAGGTCGCCCGGTGCCACGGTCTCGGTGGTCAGCGGGTCGGGCAGGGCGGCGTCCGCGGCGAGGACCAGCTGTTCGCCGGCCCCGGCCGGGCAGACGGTGCGCAGGCTCTCGTGCCGGGCGAGGACGTCGTACAGCGCCGCGCGCAGCGCCTCGGTGTCGACGTCGCCGGTCAGCCGCAGGGCGACCGGGATGTGGTACGAGGGGCTGGAGCCGCTGACCCCCTGGAGGAACCAGAGGCGGCGCTGGGCGTGCGAGAGCGGGACGGGCCCGGTCCTGGGCACCGGCCGCAGCGCGGGGGTGCCGTCGGGCCCGCCGGCGGTGCCGGTGACCAGCCGGGCGAGGGCCGCGACGGTGGGGTGTTCGAAGAGCGCGCCGACGGCGAGGTCCACGCCGAAGGCCGTCCGGATCCGGCTGACCAGGCGGGTGGCGAGCAGGGAGTGCCCGCCGAGGTCGAAGAAGCTGTCCTCGACGCCGACCCGGTCGCGCTCCAGGACCTCGCCCCAGATCCGGACCAGGGCGCGTTCGGTGTCGTCGCGGGGGCCGAGCGGCGCGGCGCCGCCGGGGCCGTCCCCGGACGCGGGCTCGTGCCGTCCGACCAGCCGGCGCCACCCGTCGTGGTCGCCGGGCGCGGGCAGGCCGGGCACCGGGAGGACGGCGCAGGACACGGGCGCGCCGTAGCGGTCGGGCAGGGTGAGCCCGTCGGTGTGCGGGGCGGGCGCGCCGGGCTCGGTGACGACGCAGCCGACGAGGCGCTCGGCGGGCCGGGCGGGCCCGTCGGTGTGACTGCCCACCCAGGGGGCCGCCGGGTCGAGGCCGATGAGCAGGTAGGGGTCGTCGTGGGCGAGCGCGACGGCGAGCGACTGGACGCCCTCGCGGCGGCCGAGGACCGCGTAGCCCCGGGCCCGGGTGAAGTCGGTGAGCGCGTAGCCCCGGCTCATGCCGAGGTCCTCCCACATGCTCCAGGCCAGGACGCGGACGTCGGCCCCGGTGCGCGCGGCCTCGGCGCAGAGCGCGTCGGCGCAGGCGCTGGCGGCGGCGTAGGGGGCGAGCCCGCTGCCGCCGAAGTGGCCGTTGACGGAGGAGAAGACCACCAGCGGCAGCCCGGGGCGCTCCTCGGCGAGCCGGCAGAGCACCCGGGTGCCGGCCGCCTTGGCGGCGAAGGCGGCCTGCCAGTCCTCGTCGGTCAGCCCGGTCAGCGGCCGCTGGGTGAGGTCGCCGGCGAGGTGGAGGACGGCGTCGAGCGGGGTGTCCCGGTCCCGTTCGGCGGCGGCGAGCGCGCGGCGCACGGCGGCGGGGTCGGTGACGTCGGCGACGGCGTAGTCGACCTCGCCGAGCGCGGCGAGCCGGCGGTGCGCGGCCAGGGTGCGGCCGAGGGCGGTGCCGGCGGCGATGTGCCGGTCCCGGTCGGCCTCGTCGGGCAGGGCGGTCCGGCCGAGCAGCAGCAGCCGGGCGCCGTAGGCCGTCAGCAGGTGTTCGGCGATCTCGGCGCCGACGCCGCCGAGGCCGCCGGTGAGCGCGTAGTGGCCGCCGGGGCGGAAGAACCGGCCGGCCGGGCGCGGCGCGGGGGCGGGCAGCCGCCGCAGCCGGCGGACCCAGCGGCGGCCGGCCCGCCAGGCGGTCTCGGGCTCGGCGGTGGCGGCGGCCAGCTCGGCCAGGACGTGGCCGGCGGCCACGGCGGTGGCGCCGTCGCCGCCGTCCTCGGCGGGCAGGTCGATCAGGCGGGTGCGCAGCCACGGGAGTTCCTGGCCGAGGCTCTTGACGGTGGCGACGGCGGCGGCCCGGGCCGGGTCCAGCGGTTCGCCGTCGTGGACGCTCTGGGCCCGGCTGGTGACGGTGTACCAGTCCACCCGGCGCTGGTCGCCGGCGGCGGGCGCGGCGGCCAGGGCGGTGGCGAGCCGGGCGGCGGCGCGGGAGCCGGCCGACAGCGCGGCCGGGGTGCCCGGCGCGGCGGTGCCGGCCGGCGGGGGGCCGTAGCCGGTCAGGTGGAGCACGGTGTCGACGCCGGTGAGCGCCTCGGCGGGCAGGTCGGTGCCGTCCCCGGTGCCGTCCCCGGTGCCGAGGCGGACGGTGCGGCCGTCGGCGCGCAGGCGCTCGGCGAGCGCGGCGGCGAGGGCCCCGGCGGGGCCGGGCACGATCAGCACCTCGCCGCGGCCGGGGCCGGCCGGATCCGCGCCGTAGGAGGGGAGTTCGGCGCGCCGCCAGATCCGGCGGAAGAACCGGTCGGGCACCGTACGCTCGTTGCCGAGCAGCAGGTCGACCCGGGTGAGGTCGGCGTCGAAGGCCCCGGCCTGGAAGTCCTGGGCGAGCCTGGTCCGCTGGATCTTGCCGATCTCGGTCTTGGGGATCCGCCCGGGCTCCACGGGGACGACGTAGGCGGGGGCGATCCCGGCCTGCCGGGTGATCCGGCCGCGCACCCGGCGGACGGTCTCCGCCGGGTCGGCGCCCTCCCGGGGCACCAGGAAGACGGCCAGTTCGTCGCCGGCGCCGCCGGGCCGGGCCGCGTCGCGGCCGCGGACCGCGCAGGCGGCGGTGAACGAGCGCTCCACGCAGTCGAGTTCCTCGACGGCCGCCTCGATCTCGGGGCCCGCGTGGTTGACGCCGTTGACGATGATGACGTCCTTGGCGCGGCCGGTGATGGTCAGCGCCCCCTCCTGGAGGAAGCCGAGGTCGCCGGTCTCGAACCAGCCGTCCTCGGTGAACGCCTCCCGGTTGTGCTCGGGCGCGTCCAGATAGCCCCGCGTCACGGCGGCGCCGCGGACCTGGATCCGGGCGATCCGGCCCTCCGGGACGATGCCCCGGTCGTCGACGATCCGGACGGCGAAGCCCGGGTAGGGGCGTCCGACGCTGACGTACGGGTCCTCGTCGGCCGTGCCGTCCAGGGTGAAGGTGCCCTCGATCTCGCCGGACGAGGTCTCGGACATGCCCCAGGCCGGGCGCATCGCGGTCTTCGGCAGGCCGAGCGGGACGAGCAGCCGCAGGAACCGCCGGGCGGTGCGGGCCACCACGGCCTCGCCGCCGTTGAGCACGTAGCGCAGGCAGGAGAGGTCCCAGGAGGCGCGTTCGACCGCCCCGGCGTGCTCGGCGAGCAGGCCGAAGGCGAAGTTCGGCGCCCAGGTGACGGTCGCCCGGTGGCGGTCCACCGCCGCCATCCAGCGCGGCGGTTCGGCCAGCACCCAGCCGGTGGGCGCGTGGATCTGGCGGCAGCCCAGGACGACGTCCCGCAGGTGGAACATCACCACCCCGCCGACGTGGTCCAGCGGCATCCAGTTGAACGAGACGTCCGCGGGCGTCAGCGTGTTGGCGAGCGCGGTGGCGGCGGAGCGGACGAGGACGTTGCGGTGGGTGAGCGGGACGGCCTTCGGCCGGCCGGTGCTGCCGGAGGTGAACAGCAGCAGCACGGTCTCGTCCGGGTCCGGGCGGTGCCAGTCGTGGTCCGGCTCGCGGCGGGACAGCTCGGCGAGGTCCGCCGTGCGGGCGTCCTGCCAGCCGTACTGCCGGGCGGTGTCGAGCAGTCCGTCGGCGCGGGCCGCGTCGGTGAGCACCAGCGGTCCGCCGAGGGCCTGCCAGATGCCGTCCAGGCGGGCGGCGGCGGCCTCGTCGCCGGTGCCGGTGCGCGGCACGGCCAGGGGGACGGCGGTGAGGCCGCCCAGCAGGCAGGCCCAGAGCCCGGTGACGAAGTCCCGGTTGTCGCCGAGCTGGAAGAGCACCCGGTCGCCGGGGCGCAGGCCGAGGCCGCGCAGGCCGGCGAGCACCCGGGAGGCGTCGGCCAGCAGCTCCGGGTAGGACTGCTCGCGCTCGCCGCCGTCCTCGCCGAGGTAGGTGATCCCGCCGCCCGGCCCGGCCGCGGCGGCCGCGCGCAGGGCGGAGACCAGGTCGGGGTGGGGCGGTTCGGGGGCCGGGCCGCCGTCGCTCAGGGCGGGCACGGCTGCGCCCGCCGCCACGCCCTCGTCCGGCGCGGTGCCGTCCGCCGGGGCGGCCGGGCCGGCCGGCTGCGGGGCGTGGACCGGCAGGCCGGTGTGGACCCGCCCGGTGGGTTCGGCGCGGTCGGCCCGCAGCACGGCGGCCTCGCGCAGCCCCGGCAGCTCGCGCAGCCGCCGCTCCCAGCGCGCGGCGAGGTCGTCGTCCAGCACCGGGAGGGCGTCCAGGGCGGCCGGGTCGGGCCGTCCGTCGGCGGTCCTGGGCAGCGCGGTGAGCAGGACGGCGGCGATCGGCGCGGGCAGGCCGGGCAGGGCGGCGCGCAGCCGCCGGGCGACCTGGGCGGTGGTCAGCGGGCCGCTCGCGACGACGTACGCGACCAGGCCGGTGCGGCCGGCCGGGCCGCGCCGGGGGCGCAGCGCGCACTCCCGGACGGCGGGCAGGTCGAGCAGGGCGCGCTCGGCCTCGCCGAGGTCGGTCCAGCGGCCGTCGAGCTCGGCCCAGCCGTCCTCGGGGCCGCGCAGGTCGAGGCGGCCGTCGGGGGTGATCCGGCCGGTCAGTCCGGTGCGGGCGAGGCGGTCGACGCCGGGCAGGGCGGCACCGAGGGTGTTCGGCGGCAGCCAGGGCCCGGCGTCCGGGTCGAGCAGGCCCGGCGCGGCGACGTGCACGGCGCCGTGGACGCCGGTGGGCACCGGCGCGCCGGCGGCGTCGAGCACGACGGTCGGCACCACCGGGGTGTAGGGCGCTCCCCCGCCGCCCGGGGCGCCGTCCTCGTCGGCGGCGGGGTCGGCGAAGGCCACCACCCCGGCGGCGGGCACGGCGAGCAGGCGGCGCAGCGGGACGGCGAAGCGGTCGGCGAACCGCCGGGCCTGGTCGGGCGAGGAGCCGGTGCCGACGCACCAGACGGCGTCCGGCAGGGCGTCGGCCAGGGCGGGGTCGTGGTCGGCGGCGGTCAGCAGCAGGTCGGCGTGGTCGGCGGTGAGGAAGGCCAGGGTGGGGCCGTGGGGGGCGAGTCGGCGGATCCGCTCGCCGGCGGCCCGGGCGGCGTCCGGGCGGTCCGGTCCTTCGCCGTCCGGCGAGGCGGCCGGGGCGGCGTCCGAGGTGGCGGCCGGGGCGGCGTCGGGGGCGGCGGGGCCGGGGTCGACGACGATCCGCGCGCCCCGGGTGAGCGGGGCCAGGATCTCCCAGCAGGCGCGTTCGGAGTCGAGCGGGGCGAGCAGGGCCACCGCGTCGGCGTCGCTCAGCCTGGTCCGGCGCAGCAGCGGGCGCAGGGTGCGGCCCAGGGCGGCGTGGGTGAGGACGGCGGTGCCGCGCGGCGGGCGGACCAGCCAGGCCGGGTCCTCGTCGGTGAGGGGCACCGCGGGCGCGGTGGCGTCGGGGTGGGCCCGCCCCTCGGGGAAGGTGACCACGGCCGGGCCGCCGGGCCGGGCGCCCTCGGGGCGTTCGGCGGCGAGCAGGAAGGCCGGGGCGGTGGGCAGGGCGGTGGACAGGGCGCGGTCGGTGCCGGCCAGGACGCCGCCCGCCTTGAGGACGGCGAGGACGGCGGTGACGGCGTCGGCGCCGGCCGGGGCCGCCACGGTGACGCGGTCGCCGGGGGCGAGGCCGCGGTCGAGCAGGCGGTTGGCGAGCCGGTTGGCGGCCCGGTCGAGGTCGCGGTAGGTGAGGCCGGTGTCCGGGCCGACCAGGGCGAGGGCGTCCGGCCGGCGTTCCACCTGGTCGGCGAAGAGGCCCAGCACGCCCGGCAGTTCGAGGTCGTCACCGGCGCCGGCGACGCCGGTGACCAGGCGGCCGCGCTCCTGCGGCAGCACGATGTCGAGGCCGCTGAGCGGGGTGTCGGGGGCGGCGGCCGCCGACTCCAGCAGCCGGACCAGGCGGGCCAGCAGGGTGCGCGCGGTGGCGGCGTCGAAGAGGTCGGCGCTGTATTCGAGGTAGGCGTCGAGGCCGTCGGGCGCGCCGTCGGCGGTCCGGCGCTCGACCACCGCGAAGAAGAGGTCGAACTTGGCGGTGCCGGTCTCGACCGGGTCCACCTCGGCGGTGAGTCCGGGCATGCCGGCGCCGAGCCGGGGCGTCTCCTGGACGGCGAAGGCGACCTGGAACAGCGGGTGCCGGGCGCGCGAGCGGACCGGGTTGAGCTCCTCGACCAGGCGGTCGAAGGGCACGTCCTGGTGGGCGAGGGCGGCGAGGTCGCTCTCCCGGACGCGCTGCAGGAGGTCGCGGAAGGCCGGGTCGCCGTGGGTGCCGGTGCGCAGCACCAGGGTGTTGACGAAGAAGCCGACCAGGTCGTCGAGCGCTTCGTCGGAGCGGCCGGTGACCGGGGAGCCGAGCGGCAGGTCGGTGCCGGCGCCGAGCCGGGTCAGCAGGGCGGCGATCCCGGCCTGGAGGGTCATCAGCAGGCTGGCGCGGCCGGCCGCGGCCAGGTCGGTGAGCGCGCGGTGCAGCGGGGCGGGCACCCGGGTGTGCACCCGGCCGCCGGTGCCGCTGCCGGTCGCGGGGCGCGGCCGGTCGGCGGGCAGCGGCAGCTCCTCCGGGATGCCGTCCAGCGCGGTGCGCCAGTAGGCGAGCTGGCGGGCGACCGGGCTGGCCGGGTCGGTCTCGTCGCCGAGTGCGGCGGTGTGCCAGAGGGTGTAGTCGGCGTACTGCACCGGGAGCGGCGTCCAGGCCGGGGCGGTGCCCCGGCTGCGGGCGGTGTAGGCGTGGGCGAGGTCGCGGGCGAGCGGGCCCATCGACCAGCCGTCGCCGGCGATGTGGTGGACGACCAGGACGAGCACGTGGTCGCGGGCGTCCGGTCCGCCGGTGAGCAGTTCGGCGCGGAGCGGCAGGTCGGTGGTGAGGTCGAAGGTGTGCCGGGCGGCCCGCCGGATGTGCTCCTCGCGCTCGCCGCCGGTGGCGACGGTGACGGTCAGCGCGGCGGGGGCCGCGCCGGGCGGCAGCACCACCTGGCGGGGTACGCCCTGGTCGTCGGTGTAGCGGGTGCGCAGGATCTCGTGGCGGTCGGTGACGTCGCCCAGCGCGGCGCGCAGCGCCCCGGTGTCCAGGGTGCCGGTGAGCCGGACCACGAGCGGGATGTCGTAGGTGGGGCTGGGGCCCTCCAGCTGGTTGAGGAACCAGAGCCGCTGCTGGGCGTAGGAGAGCGGGACGTTCTCCGGCCGGGCCGCCGGGACGAGCGGCGGGCGGGCCGGGGCGTCGCCGCGTTCGGCGGCGCGTTCGGCGCCCAGGGCGGCCAGCGCGGCGAGGGTCGGGGCGGCGAACAGGTCGGCGACGGTGAACTCCAGGCCGAGGACGGTGCGCAGGCGCCCGACCAGGCGGGTGGCGAGCAGGGAGTGGCCGCCGAGGGCGAAGAAGTCGTCGTCGCGGCCGATCCGGTCGGTGTCGAGGAGTTCGCTCCAGATCCGGGCCATGTCCTGCTCCGGGCCGGGGGCGGGGGCGCCGCCGGCCTCGGCGGCGCGGGCCTGGCCGGCGAGCAGCTGCCGGTCGATCCGGCCGTCCGGGGTGGCGGGCAGGGCGTCCAGGGTCTCCAGCGCGCAGCCGACGGGGGTGCCGAAGCGGTCGTCGGGGGCGGCGGGCGGCTCGGCCGGGGCGCCGGCCCGGTAGCCCGCGAGTTCCTGGAGCGGGCGGGCGGGGGCGGCGAGGTGGCTGCGGACCCAGGGGGCCGACGGGTCGAGGCCGACCAGGACGTGCGGGTGGCCGTGGCGCAGCGCGGCGGCCAGCGAGCGGACGCCGTCGCGGCGGCTGAGCAGGCGGAAGCCGCGGGCGCGGGTGAGCGCCTTGAGGGCGTAGCCGCGGCTGACGCCGAGGTCGTCCCACATGCTCCAGGCGACGCTGTGGGCGCGCAGTCCGAGCGCGCGCTGGTGGACGGCGAGGGCGTCGAGGTAGGCGTTGGCGGCCGAGTAGGCGGCGGCGAGGGCGCCGCCGAAGTAGCCGTTGACGGAGGAGAAGGAGACGAAGAGGGTGCCGGGCCGGTCGCGCAGTTCCTCGGTGAGGACGGCGGCGCCGGTGGCCTTGGCGGCCATGGCGCGTTCCCACTGGTCCGCGGTGGTGGCGGTGAGCGGGTGTTCGGCGAAGTGGCCGGCGAGGTGGAGCACGCCGGCGAGTTCGCCGTACTCGGCGCGGGCCTCGGCGAGGGCGTGCCGCACGGCCTCGGGGTCGGTGACGTCGGCGGTGCGGTGGCGGACGTCGCCGAGCGCCTGGAGTTCGCGCAGCGCGGCGGCCTGTTCGGGGCGGGTGGCGGCGGGGTGGCGGCCGATCAGGGTGAGCCGGACGCGGTAGCGGGTGAGCAGGTGGCGGGCGGTCTCGGTGCCGACGCCGCCGAGGCCGCCGGTGATCAGGTAGTGGCCGCCCTCCTCGAAGACCGGTCCGGCGGCGGGGTCCTCCTCGGGCGCGGGCAGCGGGGCGAGGCTGCTGGTCCAGCGGCCGTCGGGGCGCAGGGCGACGTCGGGGTCGGCGGGCGGGGTGGTGATCTCCTGGTGGAGCCGGCGGGCGGTCAGGTCCGGCTCCTCCCCGTCGGGGCCGAGGTCGGTCCAGCGGCCGTCGAGCCAGGGCAGTTCCTGGACGGCGCTGCGCAGGACGGCGACGGCGGCGGCGCGTTCGGGGCGGACCGGCTCGCCGGGGTGGACGGCGTGGCTGTGCCGGGCGGCGACTTCGAGGGTGACGGTGTGTCCGGGGCCGTCCGGGGTGTCGGCCGGCGGGGGTGTGAGCGCCTCGATCAGCCGGGTCAGCGGGGTGGTGGCGGCCAGCGGGTCGGCGGGTGCCCGGTCGGCCGGGCCGGGGTCGGCGAGCAGCCGCAGGTCGACGATCCGGGCGGCGGCGCGCCCGCGGAGGGCGTCCGGGCCGGTGACGACCTCGGCCGGGGAACCGTCGGCGGTGAGCAGGGCGGCCAGCGCGGTGCCGACGGCGTGCGAGCGGTCGCCGGCCCCGCCGGTGAGGACGAGGGTCGGAGCGGGGTGCGCGGTGGCGGCGTGGACGGGCCGGGTGCGCTGCCAGACCGGCCGGTGGAACCAGTCGGGCAGGGTGCGTTCGGTGCCGAGCAGCAGGTCGGTGCGGCGGATGACCTCGGTGAACTCGCCGGCCTCCAGGCGCTTGCGGAGCAGGGTCCGCTGGATCTTGCCGATCTCGGTCTTGGGGATGTCGGCGGGGGCGACGGGCAGGACGAACGCCGGGGCGGCGCCGGTCTGCCGGGTGACCCGGCCGGCGATCTCGGTGAGCAGGGCGCGCTCGTCGGTGCCGGGCGCGGGGCAGCAGAACACCGCGATCTCGTCGGTGGTGGCGGTGGCGGAGGTGCGGACGGCGACGGCGGCGGTGCAGGCGCGCAGGACGCCCGCGCTCTCCTCGACGGCGTCCTCGATCTCGTGGCTGGGGTGGTTGACGCCGTTGACGATGATGACGTCCTTGGCCCGGCCGGTGAGGTAGAGCTCGCCGTCGCGCAGCAGGGCGAGGTCGCCGGTGCGGAACCAGCCGTCGGCGGTGAAGGACTCGGCGTTCTTCTCGGGGTTCTCGTGGTAGCCGGGGGTCACGGAGGGGCCGCGCACCTGGAGGTGGCCGACGCGCTCCTCGGGGACGATCCGGTCGTGGTCGTCGACGACGCGCATCGCGAAGCCCGGGTAGGGCCTGCCGCAGCTCACATAGGTGTCGTCGGAGCCGGGCCCGGTGGGGGTGTAGGAGGTGTCGGTGACGACGGAGCTGGTCTCGGACATGCCCCAGCCGGGGTGCATCACCGTCTGGTCCAGGCCGTACGGCTCCAGCTGGCGCAGCCACTGGCGGACGACCCGGGGGACGACGACCTCGCCGGCGTTCATCACGAGCTTGAGCGCGGAGAGGTCCCAGCCGCGGCCGGGTTCGGCCGCGACCCGCTCGCTGACCAGGCCGAAGGCGAAGTTGGGCGCCCAGGTGACGGTGGCCCGCCAGTGGTGCAGGGCGTCGAGCCAGCGCAGTGGCTCCTCGGTGATCCAGCCGGTGGGGGCGTGGATCTGGCGGCAGCCGAGGACGACGTCGCGGATGTGGAACATCACCACGCCGGTGACGTGGTCGAGCGGGATCCAGTTGAAGGTGGTCTCGTCCGGGCCGAGGGCGTTGAGCCGGGCGGTGGCCGCCGAGCGGTTGAGCACCATGCCGTGGGTGACGGTGACCCGCTTGGGCAGGCCGGTGCTGCCGGAGGTGAGGAGCAGCAGCGCGGTGTCGTCGGGGCCGGCCTGGTGCCAGTCGGTGGCGGGCTCGCCGGTGCGCAGCTCGTCGGCGACCAGTACGTCGAGGTCGGTCCAGCCCTGGTCGGCGGCGCGGGCGCGCAGGGCGGCGCCGGCGGCGGTACCGGCCGCGATGCGGGGCCGGCCGAGCGCCTCCCAGATCCGTTCGACCTTGTCGCGCAGCGGTGAGGCGTCCCGGTAGGAGGCGGGGGCGCCCATCGGCAGGACGGTGACGCCGCCGGCGACGCAGGCCCAGAAGACCGGCAGGAAGTCCTGGTTGTCCTCGAACTGGAAGATCACCGTCTCGCCGGGGCGCACGCCCCTGGCCCGCAGGCCGCCGAGGATGCGGGCGGCCTCGGCGGCGAGTTCGGCGTAGCTCTGCCGCCGGTGGGTGCCGTCGGCGCGCAGGTGGACGATCTCGCCGGTGCCCTCGGCGGCGGCGCGCAGGGCGGCCGCGAGGTGCGGGAAGGGCAGCGGGGGCGGGGGCGGGCCCTCGCTGAGCGCGGGGACGGCGCCGGCCGGGTCGGGGCCGGTGTCGAGCAGCGCGGACGGCTCCTCGGGGGCGGTGCCCGCGCCGGCCGTGCCGGGGAGTCCGCCGAGGTGGAGCAGGCCGGGGGCGGGGGGTGTGGTGTCGCGGACGACGGCGGCGGCGGCCTCGGTGCCGGGGGTCCGGGCGAGGTCGCGTTCCCAGGCGGCGGCGAGCGCGTCGTCGAGCACGGGCAGGCGGTGCAGCGCCTCGGTGTCCAGGGCGCCGTCGGCCGTCCGGGGCAGGGCGGAGAGCAGCACGGTGAGCAGCGGTCCGGCGGCGGCGGGCAGGTCGCGGCGGACGGCGGCGGCGAGCCGGCGGCGGTCGACGGGGCCGTCGGGCACCACGTACGCGACGGCCCCGGGGGCCCCGGCGGTGGAGCGGCGGACGGTGACGACCGCGTCCCGGACGCCGTCCTGGGCGAGCAGGGTCCGTTCGCAGGCCGGGGCGCAGCCGGCCCACTCGGCGTCCTCGTCGGGGTCGGTCAGGGGCAGCGCGGAGAGCGGGGTGTGCGGGGCTGCGGCGGCCTCGGCGAGCAGGCGGCGCAGCCGGGCGGCGAGCCGCTCGACGGTGCGGCGGTCGAAGAGTTCGGTGCTGAACTCGATGGTGCCGTCGACCCCTTGGGCCCGGTGGCCGTCGGCGGGGCGCTCGGTGAAGTCGAGCATGAGGTCGAAGCGGGCGGTGCCGATGCCGCCCGGGTCGAGGCGGACCCTGGTGCCGGCGATCTCCAGTTCGGTGTCGTCGGCGCCGTCGGCGTTCTGGAGCGCCAGCATCACCTGGAAGAGGGGGTGGCGGCCGATCGCGCGGGCGGGGTTGAGGTGCTCGACGACGCGGTCGAAGGGCACCCCGGCGTGGGCGTGGGCGGTGAGGTCGGCGTCGCGGACCCGGTCGAGCAGGTCGCCGAACGCGGGGTCGCCGGCGGTGTCGGTGCGCAGCACCAGGGTGTTGACGAAGTAGCCGACGAGGTCTTCCAGGGCCGGGTCGTCGCGCCCGGCGGTGGGGGTGCCGACGGGGATGTCGGTGCCGGCGCCGCCGCGGGTGAGGGTGGCCGCCCAGGCGGCCTGGAGCACCATGAAGAGGGTGGCCCGGTGGGCGCGGGCGAGGTCGGTGAGGCGCTGGTGGAGGCCGGCGTCCAGGTGGAGGGTGACGGTGTCGCCGGCGTGGCCGGGGGTGCGCGGGCGGGGCCGGTCGTAGGGCAGCGGGAGTTCGTCCGGCAGGGCGGCCAGGGTGTCGTGCCAGTAGGCGAGCTGGCGGGCGGCGGGGCTGTCCGGGTCGGTCTCGTCGCCGAGCAGGCCGTGCTGCCAGAGCGCGTAGTCGGCGTACTGGACGGGCAGCGGCGGCCAGTCGGGGGCCCGGCCCTCGGCGCGGGCGTCGTAGGCGCGGGCCAGGTCGCGGCCGAGCGGGCCGAGGGACCAGCCGTCGGCGGCGATGTGGTGGACCACCAGGACGAGCAGGGCGGTGCCGTCGTCGGTGCGCCGCAGCAGGTGGGCGCGGAGCGGGGGTTCGGTGGCGAGGTCGAAGCCGTGCCGGACGGCGGCGCGGCGCAGCTGCGCCAGCTCCGCGGCGTCGGCGGCGTCGGCGGTGGCCAGGTCGGGCCGGGCGGCCGGGTGGCCGGCGGGCAGGACCAGCTGGTGCGGGACGCCGTCCTGGTCGGGGTGGAGGGTGCGCAGCACCTCGTGCCGGGCGGTGAGGTCGGCGAGCGCGGCGCGCAGCGCGTCCTCGTCGGTTCCGGCGGGCAGCGGGAGGGTCAGCGGGATGTTGTAGGTGGGGCTGGGGCCTTCGAGCCGGCCGAGGAACCAGAGGCCGGCCTGGCCGGGGGTGAGCGGGACGCGGTCGGGCCGCTCGGCGGGCCGGAGCGGGGGCCGGGCGGGACCGTCCTGGGCCGGTCCGGCCGCGGCGAGGCGGGCGGCGAGCCCGGCCGGGGTCGGGTCGGCGAACAGGGCGGCCATCGGCAGTTCGGCGCCGGTCTCGCCGCGCAGCCTGGTGACCAGGCGGGTGGCGAGCAGGGAGTGGCCGCCGAGGTCGAAGAAGCCGTCGTCGGCGCCGACGGCGCCCCGGGGCAGCCGCAGGACGTCCTCGTAGAGGCGGCAGAGCAGGGCCTCGGCCTCGGTGGCCGGGGCGCGGCCGCCGGCGGTGGCGGCGTAGTCGGGGGCGGGCAGTGCCGCGGTGTCGAGCTTGCCGTTGTGGGTCAGCGGCAGGGTGTCGAGCAGGACGCAGGCGCTGGGCACCATGTGCTCGGGCAGCAGGGCGGCGAGGTGGGCGCGCAGCCGCCCGGGGTCGGGGTTCGTCCCGGGCCGGGGCACGGCGTAGCCGACCAGGACGCGGTCGCCCTCGCCCTGCTCGCGGGCGACGACGGCGGCCCGGGCCACGTCGGGGTGGCCGGCCAGCGCGGCCTCGATCTCGCCGGGTTCGATCCGGAAGCCGCGGATCTTGACCTGCTGGTCGGCCCGGCCCTGGTAGGCGAGGGTGCCGTCGGGCAGGCGGCGGGCGAGGTCGCCGGTGCGGTACATCCGGGTGCCGGGCGGGCCGTACGGGTCGGCGACGAAGCGCTCCGCGGTGAGGTCGGGGCGGCCGAGGTAGCCCTGGGCGAGGCCGGGTCCTGCCACGTACATCTCGCCGGTGCGGCCGGGCGGGACGGGCTGGAGGGCGTGGTCCAGGACGTGGACCCGCAGGTCGGGCAGCGGCGCGCCGATGGCGCCGCGCTCACCGGGCCCGTCCAGGCGGTGGTGGGTGACGTGCACGGTCGTCTCGGTGATGCCGTACATGTTGACGAGGGCGGGGGCCCGGTCGCCGTGCCGCTCGGTCCACGGCAGGAGGTGGGCGGGTTCCAGCGCCTCGCCGCCGAAGACGACGTGGCGCAGCGCGAGCGGTCCGGCGCCGGGCGGCTCGTCGCGTTCGGCCTGGACGAGCTGCTGGAAGGCGGAGGGGGTCTGGTTGAGGACGGTGACGCCCTCGGCGCGCAGCAGGCGCAGGAACTCCGCGGGTGAGCGGGTGGTGGTGCGCGGGACGACGACCAGCCGGCCGCCGTGCAGCAGCGGGCCCCACAGCTCCCACACCGAGAAGTCGAAGGCGTAGGAGTGGAAGAGCGTCCAGACGTCGTCGGGGCCGAAGCCGAAGTGCTCCGCCGAGGTGGTGAACAGCCGGACGACGTTGGCGTGCGGGACGACGACGCCCTTGGGCCGGCCGGTGGAGCCGGAGGTGTGGATGACGTAGGCCGGGTCGGCCGGGGTGAGCGGCGCGGGCCGGTCGGCGTCGGTGAGGTCGGCGGGCGACTGCGCGGCGAGCGCGGCCTCGGTGCCGGCCTCGCCGAGGACGACGGTGGTGGCGGCGGTGACCGGCAGCCGGTCGGCCACCTCGGCCCGGGTGACCAGCAGCCGGGGTGCGGCGTCGGCGGTGACGGCGAGGATCCGCTCGGCCGGGTAGTCGGGGTCGAGCGGCAGGTAGGCGGCCCCGCTCTTGAGGACGGCGAGCACGGCGACGACGAGGTCGCCGGTGCGGGGCAGGGCGAGGGCCACGGTGCTGCCGGGTCCGGCGCCGTGGGCGACGAGCAGCCGGGCCAGCCGGTTGGCCCGCTCCCCCAGCGCCCGGTAGCTGAGCTCGGTGTCCTCGGCGGTGACGGCGACGGCGTCGGGGGTGCGGGCGGCCTGGGCGTCGAAGCGGGCGGGCAGGGTGGCGTCGGGGGCCGCGGGCGTGTCGGTGGTCGCGCCGGCGGGCGCGGGCCGCTCGGCCGGGTGCAGCAGGGTGGTGCGGGCCAGCGGCAGGTCGGCGCCGGCGTCGGCGAGCTGGTCGAGCAGGAGCAGTAACCGGTCCTGGTGGTCGGCGAGTTCGTCGTCGGTGTAGAGCGCCGGGTTGGCGTCGAAGGAGAGCCAGAGCCCGGTGTCGTCGGCGCCGGGGCGGACGTTGATCTGGAGGTCCTCGACCGCCCCGCCGGTCAGGTGGTGCCAGGTGGTGGGGTGTCCGGCGAAGCCCACCTCGTTGGCGAACGGGATGAGGTTGACGACGGGCCCGTACAGGCGCCGGGCGCCGTCGCCCAGCAGCCGCAGGTCGCGGCGGAGGTCCTCGCCCCGGTACAGCTGGTGGCGCCGGACGGCGTCCAGTTCCTCGCCGGCGGCGCGCAGCAGGCCGCCGACGGTGGTCCCGGCGGGCAGGGTGAGGCGCAGCGGCAGGATGTTGGAGGCGGTGCCGGGGGTGCGCAGGGCCGCCGAGCCGACCCGGCTCATGGTGGGCAGGCCGAGGAGGACGTCCTGGGCGCCGGTGGCGCGGTGCAGGTAGCCGGCGACGGCGCCGAGCAGCAGGGCGGTGCGGGTGACGCCGAACCGGGCGGCGGCGGCGTCCAGCCGGGCGGTGGCCGCCGCGTCGAGGACGGTCTCGCGGCGGCGGAACGGCGCGGCGGGGGGCGCGGTGTGCGGGGTGAGGCCCACGGCGGCGGGGGCGTCGGCCAGCCGCGCCGTCCAGTGGGCGCGGTCGCGCGCGAAGGCCGGGGACTCCCGGTAGGCCCGCTCCTCCGCGGTCAGCCGGTCCAGCGGCAGGAACGGTCCCGGCTCCGGTTCGCGGCCGTCGGCGAGCGCGGTGTAGACCTCGGCGAGGCGGCGGCCGACGAGCTTGAATCCGTAGCCGTCGAGCAGGATGTGATGGGCGCGCAGGAACCAGAACCAGCGGTCGGGCGCGGCCTTCAGCAGGGCGTGGGTGAACAGCGGGCCGTCGACGAGGTCGACGGGGGTGGCCAGGTCGGCGGCGATCCAGGCGTCGACGGCGGCGCCCGGGTCGGGTTCGGCGGCGAGGTCGACGTGGTGCAGGGGCCACGGGGCGTCGGGGTCGAGGGTGGCGCGCGGGCCGTCGGCCGTCTCCGCGAGGCGCAGCTGGAAGGTCTGTGCCTCGGCGACCGTGTACCGCAGCGCGGCCTCGAAGAGCCGCGGGTCCACCGGTCCGTGGATCTCCACGGACTCGCCGGTGTTGAACGCGGCGCTTCCGGGGTCGATCCGCTGCGCGAACCAGATGCCCCTCTGCGCACCCGACAGCGGGTGACCGGCGTCCTCGTGGCCAGACATGGCACCAACCCTCAATAGGTGTGAGTGGAATTTCCGCCTGAATACCCCCCGGCGCCCCGGGGCGGGCCGGAGCAGGACGGGTCGTTCATATTTCACGTAATCCACGGGCGCCGACGGGAGAGCGCGACGGCCCGGCTTCGGTGCCGACCCGAGTTTCACTCTGCATGAGGAGAACTCGACGAGTCAAGCGATCCATTTCACTGGCCGATAAAGGTCACGCGGAAATGCCGGACGGCCGCCCCCGCGCCGCCCGGCCTGACGTTACCCCCAGGTGAGCCCGGTGTAACACCCAGGCTGAGCTGATGACATAACACCGAGCGATCATGGTGTCACCTACCGGAGTTCGGCCACCGGAAGGCCTGGAAACAAGCCAATCTCCACTGATCGGTTCCCACCCATGCCGGATCGGCCTTGAATGCGGTCATCGATGACGATTCACTCATCGCGGTTCCGCTTGGTGTTTAGGATCGGCTCGGGGGCGCCATTCCGGCACACCCCGGCAATCCTTGTGACCTTATCCATCCCATTCCTGGAACGGCACATGAACGCCCGTGTCCGCACGGTGGTCCGGGGCCCCTCCCGAACACGTCGGCCGACCAGGACGGAAACAGTGAAAGGCGATCCGCATGGACCGCACCGCGCGGCCCCACGCGCACCTCACCCCACCGGCCCCGACGCCCGCCGTCCCGGGCGCACCCGACCCCGCCGTGTTCCCGGTGGCCGCGCTGCTGCGGCGCGCGCAGGCCGGCGACCACGTGGCGATGAACGACCTGCTGGTACACATCACCCCTTTCGTCGGGCGTCTCTGCCTGCCGATCGCGCGTACCCACAGCTGCGACGCCGCCCAGGAGGCGATGCTCGCGATCTACCGCGGCCTGCGCGGCCTGCGCGAACCCCTCGCCTTCTACGGCTGGGTGCGCTCCATCGCCGTCCGGGAGGCCGTCCGCACGTCGAAACGGCTGGCCCTGGAGCACACCGACGGCCTGCCCGACGTCGCCCCCGACGGCGACCCCCTGGGCGCCGTGCACATCAGCGACGTGCTGGACCGGCTGCCCCGCGAGCACCGCGAGATCCTCACGCTGCGCGCCGTCTACGGCCTGAACGAACGGGAACTGGCCTCGGCCCTGCGGCTTCCGGTCGGCACCGTGCGCTCGCGGCTGCACCGCGCCCGCCGCAACTTCCAGCGGGCCTGGACCCACCAGCCCGCCTGAACGGAGCGGCGCCCGGGCGCCGCACGGGCCCGGCCGGCGGCGGGCCCGGATTCAGGTCACGGTGGCCCTCGTCCGGTAGCGGGCCCGCAGATGGTCCCCGGCGTCGACCGCCTCGCGCAGCAGACAGAGCGCCCGCCAGATGTCCCGGTGGCTCAGGAACAGGGCGTTGACGCCGAAGCGGAGCAGGTCCGGGGCCCGCATGTCGCCGATCACCCCCCGGTCGGCGAGCGCCCGCACCAGCGCGTACGCCTCCCGGTGGCGCAGCACGACCTGGCTGCCGCGGCGCCCGGGCTCCCTGGGGGTGACCACCGTGAAACCCCGGCCGTCCAGCAGGGTGTCGGCGCAGTCCTGGAAGAAGCCGGTCAGTGACAGGCTCTTGGCCCTGACCTGCGCCAGGTCCACTCCGTCGAAGGCGGTGAGCGCGGCTTCCAGGGCGAGCAGCGACAGGATGGCGGGGGTGCCGATCCTGGCCCGGCCGACGCCCTCGGCCGGGGTGTAGTCGCCGCTGAGGCCGAACGGGTCGGCGTGGCCGTTCCAGCCGGTGAGCGGGTGGTCGAAGGAGGCCTGGTGACGCCGCGCCACGTAGAGGAAGGCGGGGGCTCCCGGGCCGCCGGACAGGAACTTGTAGCCGCAGCCGACGGCGAGGTCGGCCCCGAGCTCGTCCAGCCGCACCGGGAGGGCGCCGGCCGCGTGGCAGAGGTCCCAGAGCATCAGGGCGCCGGTCCGCTGGACGGCGCCGGTGAGCGCGGGCAGGTCGTACAGTTCGCCGGTCCGGTAGTCGACCGGGGAGTACCCGGCCACCGCGACGCGGTCCCCGTGCCCGGCGAGGAAGCCCGGCAGGTCGTGCGGCGGGACCCGCTCGACGGTGAGGCCGAACAGCCGGCCCACGGCGTCGGCGACGTACTGGTCGGTGGGGAAGTGGGCCGGGTCGGTGAGCAGCAGCGGCCGGCCGGGGCGCAGCCGGGCGGCGGCCCCGAGCGCGTTGAACAGCTGGACGCTGGTGGAGTCCCCGGCCAGGGTCTGGCCGGGCGCCGCGCCGACCAGCCGTCCGATCGCGTCCCCGACCCGCAGCGGTGCCTCCCACCAGCCGGCGTCGTTCCAGGAGCCGATCAGGCCCCGGCCCCACTGCCGGTGGACGGCGTCCTCCAGGGCGGCGGGGACGGCGGCGGGCAGCGGACCCAGGGAGTTGCCGTCCAGGTAGACGACGCCGGGCGGCAGCAGGAACCGTTGCCGCAGCGGGGCCAGCGGGTCGGCGGCGTCGAGGGCCTCGGCCCGGTCGGCGAGGAGGCGGTCGGGGCCGCTCGCCGCCGTCACCGTCGCGGGCCCGGGTGTGCGATCCCCCTCCGGACCGCTCCGCCGGTCCCGGATACGTTCAGACATGGCCACCTCTTCGTCTGGGCCCGCCGCTTGGCATGGCCTCCGACAATGAAGAGGCTGACCAGGGGCCGCCCTATCCCGCCCCCCGCGTGACGAAGGACACACGCCGGACGGCGAGGCGCCCCGCCGTCGGCACCGCGCCGCACACCGTCCCCGAAACGCCGCCGGTCGCCGGCCGGCCGCCCGCAGGCGACGGCGGCCCCGCGCACCCCCGCCACCGGCCGCCTACCAGAGCCCCGGCCCGGCCGGCCGGCCCGGCGGGCCCGGGCGGTAGGGGAAGGGCCGGTACGCGTGGAGGAAGCGGTGGTAGCTGCGGGCGGTGCCGACCAGGGATTCCATCCGCAGGACGTGTTCGATCGCGTCCAGCTGCCCGCCGGTGGCCGTCAGCACCCAGTGCGCGGTGCCCGCCACGGGGCGGGCCTCGGCCACCGCGGTCCGGAGGCAGGCCGCGTCGACGGCGGCGAGCCCGGCGATGCCGCGGGTGCCGGCGAGGGCCTGGCGCAGGAACGTCATCTCCGTCTCGGTGAACCGCAGCCGGGTGCGGCCGGGGATGTCGCCCTCCTCCTCGGGCCAGGGGGCGACCGGGCCCTTCCGGAGTTCGCGGTACTTCAGCAGCAGCCGGCCCTCGGGGGTGATCCGGGCGGCCCAGGCCGGCGGTCCGTCGGCGGTGGCCAGCGTCTCCAGGACGCTCTCCGGGGCGAGTTCGCACAGCCGCTCGGCGGTGAGCCGGCGCGCGGCGCTGGCGCGCCGCCGCGACCACGACGGGGCGGCCGGGGCCGCGGCGAGCCACCCGCCCTCCTCGGCGGCGACGTCCTCCAGCAGCTCCACGTCCTCGGCGCGCAGCGGCATGTCCCGGCCCCTTCGTCGTCCTGGCGTCGTCCTGGCGGTGCGCCGGCCGGCACGACCCGCGCAGCGGGACTCTACGCCCGGGGCCGCCCGCGCGCCGGTCTCTTCGCCGACCGGGGGCGGCGGCACCGCTCCAGGGCCTCCCGAGCTAGAACTCCCGTACGAGGGAAGCTCGTTCGCGCGAGCCGGGCGGGCCGTCAGCCGATCGTGACCCGCAGGTTGGCGAGCACGGCGGAGCCGTCGGCCGCGACGGCCAGCACCCGGCCGCCGCGCTGCCAGTACGTCACCGCCCCGCCGTGCCGCCGCACCCGGACCGGGGACCGGTCGGCGCCGGGGAAGAGGGCGAGGCCGGTCGGCGCGGAGGCGGCGCCCTCGCCCGCCGTGAGGCGGATACCGCGGCCGCCGTCGAGGGCGCGGCTGAACGCCCAGTGGTCGCCGTCGGCGGTCAGGCCGGCCGGCTCGTCCCCCTGGCCGGCCGGCCCGTCCTCGCGGGCAGCCGGCTCGTCCTCCTGGACGGTCAGCCCGGAGTCCGTCCCCTCGCCGAGGAAGCGCAGCACCGTCCGGCCCGGCTCCCGCGTGGGGTCGGGGTCGGGCACGATCAGCCGGCCGCTCGCCAGCACCGTCGCACCGGTCACCGCGGCCGGGTCGAGCGCGGTCCTGGACCGCAGCTCCCAGCCCGGCAGGTCCCAGCGCCAGAGCTCCGTCAGCGGCGCCCCCACGGCCGGGCCGGAGACCACCACGGCCGCGCAGCCGGACGGGGTGCGGGCGATCCGCCCGGTCACCCCCTGGTCGCCGCCGAGTTCACGCCAGACCACGGTGGGGCGGCGGGCCAGGGTGTCGAGGACGGCGATCCCGTCCGCGTCCACCGTGATCAGCTGCCGGCCGTCGTAGGACGGCACGATCTGCCGCACCCGCAGGGCGGTCCAGCGCCGTACGGCCCGGGTGGCGAGGTCCAGCCGGGAGACCTCGGCGACCTCGCCGTAGCGGGCGACCAGCAGCGCGGTGCCGCCGTGGTCGGCGAGCACCAGCTGGTCGGCGGGCACGTCCCAGCGGGCCCGGGTGCGGCCGTCCGGGCCGAGCAGCCGCACGCCCGCCTGGCCGCACGCGACCAGCAGCGAGCCGGAGTCCAGCAGCGCCGCGTCCAGGACCGGGAGTGTCCCGGGCCGGTCGGCGGCGGTGGCGGCCCAGCCGGCCCCCGTGGGGCGGGCGGAGCGGCGGGGCCTGGGCAGGTCGGCGGCGGCCAGCGGGTCGGCGCGCTTCACCAGCCCGTCGAAGAGGGCGCGTCCGGTCCGGTGGTCGAGGGAGCCGCCGAAGCCGCCGTCCCGGACGACGGCGCGGGCCGCGGCGGTGGCGAGTTCACGGTCGGCGGCCCGGTCCGCGCCCGGCAGCCCGGCCAGGGCGGCGGCCAGCGCGGGCCGGCCGGTGGTGTCGGGGTGCCCGTCGCCGTCGAGGACGGCCAGCGCGAGCGTACGGGTCGCCTCGCCCGCGCCGAGGGCGAGCAGGTGGGCGAGGGCCCGGCCGCGGGCCGGCCCGCCGAGGGCGACGGCGTCGCGCAGGTCGGCGGCGACCGTCGGCCGCAGCGTCTCGTCCGGCCAGGCGGCCTCGACCGCGCCGAGCCGGTCCCCGGCCGCACGGCGGTGCTCGGCCCAGGCGGCCCGCAGCTCCCGGGCGGACTGCGGGTCGGTGGCGGTGAGCCGCTCGACGGCGGTGGCGAACGCGCCCCGGCGGTAGGCGGTGCGCACCGCCCGGTCCCGGTCCCCGGCCCGCCACCAGAGGCGGACCACCAGGTCGGCCGCCAGCTCGCGGCCTTCGGCGAGTTCGGCGGCCTGGGCGCCGCGGCCGTGCCGGTCGAGCAGGGCCACCGCCTCGGCGGGCGCGTCCAGCAGGTCGGCGAGGACGAACGCCGCCTCGTCGATCCGGCCCTCCCGCTCCAGCCCTTCGGCGGCCTTCCGGTAGAGGTCGGCCAGGAGTTCGTGGACGGTCGGGCCGGAGAGCGGCGAGACGGCCGCCGCCCGGCCCCCGGCGTCCGGGGTGGGGCGCAGCGGGCCGGCGAAGCGGCGGGGCAGCCCGAGTGAGAGCCAGGCCCGCTCGGCCTCGGGCGACTGCCCGGAGAGCCGGACGGCGTCGCGCAGGGCGTCCTCCCAGCGGCGCTGTTCGAAGGCGCGGGTCAGTTCGCGCAGGTAGCGGGCGTGGCGGCCGCGGACGAGGCGCGCGGCGGGGGTGCGCAGGGCCAGCCGGGCGAGCAGGCCGCCCAGCCGGGACCGCCAGGACGGTCCGGGGTTCCGCCGCCCCTCCGCCGCCCCGGGGGCGGAGGCCTCGGAAGCTGTTCCCGGGGCGCGGCGACGCAGCGCGAAGGCCGCTCCGATGAGCAGCCCGGTCAGCAGCGTCGACGGGTGGAGGCCCCGCCCGGCGACGAGACGGACGAGACCGGCGAGCAGCGGCAGGCCCACGAGGACGAACAGCAGGGCGAGGCCGGCGACGGCGACGGCCCGGCCGACCGGGGCGGGCAGCCGGGGCAGGGACCACCAGCGGCGGGGGCGGTCGCCCCGGGCGCCGGGCGCGGTCGGCCGACGGGACCACCAGCGGCGGGGGCGACCCCGCCCGGCGGGCGCGGTCAGCCGACGGGCCCGCTCGGAGCGGGGGCCGATTCCGGCGGCGGTCCGCAGGTCCGCCGCCGGGCGCCGCGGCCGGTCGTCGAGCACCGGTTCGGGGGCGGCCGGGGCGCCGACCGGCCCGAGCCGGTGGAGGGTGAGGCCGGCCGGGTCGAGCCAGTCGGCGGGCCGCAACTTCGCCAGAACGGCGATCTGGTGACGGTCCATCAGCCCTGCGGTGGTGAGCAGCAGCTGCCCGGCGGCGGCCTGCGCGCCGTTGGTGCCGACGGCGACGAGCGCGCCGTCCCGCCCCAGCAGCGGCAGCCCGGGGGCACGGTCGGCCCGGGTCCCGACCGGTTCGGGCAGGACGAGCAGCCAGCGGCCGTCCGGCAGCCCGCGCAGGTCGGCGCCGTCCTGCCAGTGGGCCAGGACGCGCCCGGCGGCCTCGGCCGCGCCGATCAGCGGCACGTCCAGCACGAAGCCGGTGGCGTCGACGGTGGCACGGAACGCTCCGGCGGAGGTGGCGCTCACTGCTCGCTCCCGATCAGGTGGTGGATCCGGCCGCTGCCCGCGTCGCCGACCACGATCCGCCCGGGGTGCGGTTCGGCGGCGATGAGGGAGAGACCTGGGTGGACGGTCGCCGGGGTGACGCCGCCGGAGAAGCGGCTGAAGGTGCGGACGGCGTCGGCCCGGACGCTGCGCACCACCCGGGCGCTCCGGCTGCAGGTGATCAGCGCCGGCCGGCCGTCGTCGTGCCGGACGAGGCCGATCACCTCGGCATCCTCCCGGAAGGTGATCAGGCTCCGGTCGCCGGCCGGGGTGCGGACCTCCCAGGCCTTGCCGTCGGCCGACCAGGCGACGGCGGTGCCGCCGTGGACGAGGTGCGGCGCGTCCTGGGCCCCGGGTGGCAGCGGGTGGTCGAACGCCCGCGGATCCCGGGAGCGGTGGTACCGCGCGCCGACGGCGCTCGGCGCGACCGGGCCGTCGTCGTGGACGGATCCGTCGGGCGCGATCCGCCACCAGCGGCCGTCGAGCGGGAGCGCGAGGCCGTCCCCGGCGCGCAGCAGTGGCAGGACGGGGCCGGTGAGCAGGGTGTCGAGCAGGGCCTGGTGCAGGCCGAGGGCGACCCGGTCGGCGGTGTACTGGCCGGGCTCGCCGAGCGGGCGGCCGCTGATGTACGGGACCAGCCGGTCACCCTGGACGGACAGCGCGACCAGGCGCCGGCCGAGGCGTCCGGCGGCGACGACCGGCCCGTTCAGCTCGTGGCGACGGGTCCGGACGGGGGTGACGCGCTCCGGTGCGCCGCTCGGCAGGTTGACGGCGAGCAGGGTGGCGGCGTTCGCACCACGGGCCAGCAGGGTGCGGGCCGCGGTGGTGAAGACGGGGTGCGCTCCCCCGGTGGGGCCGGCCGGCAGCGCGGCGGCGGTCGGCGCGCTGCGGCGGAATTCGGCGCCGCGCAGCGCCCGGACGGCGATGTCGGTCGCGGGCAGGGGCAGTTCGGCCCGCGCCTCGCCCAGCCGGACGGTGACCGAGCCGGCGCCGGCCGCGGTCCAGCGGGCCTCCTCGCTCGCCAGCACCCTTCGCCGGGAGGGGAGCCGGTCGGCGAGCCGGGGCGAGGTGAGGACCCAGGCCTGGTCGGCGGCGTCGAGCGTGCCGCAGGCACGCCGGACGTCCTCGGGGGTCGGGTCGGTGCGGCGGCGGGCGTCGAGCCAGTGCGGCAGCAGTTCGGCGAGGTCGCCGTCGAGCCAGTGGCCGGGCCGGTCGCCGAGGATGCCGACGAGCAGTTCGGTGCCCCGGGCGGCGGCCCTGCGGTGCAGGACGAGCAGGGCGGCGAGCTGGACGAGCCGGCCGGCGCCGGCCTGGGCGGGCCCGGTGTCGGCCAGGACGACGATCCGGCCCCGGCCGGCCGGGGTGCGGAACTCGGGTGCGAGGTGGAGGAGTTCGCCGTCGACCAGGCGGCGCAGGAACTCGTCGGGGTACTCGTCGGCGAGCAGCCACTCGGAGGGCAGCAGCTGGTCGGGCCGGCCGGAGCGGGCCAGGCCGCCGTGGCCGTCCGGGGTGCCGTGGTCGTCGGTGGCGGGTTCGCGTTCGCCGGCCAGGGCGTCCAGGCGGCGCAGCAGGGGGCCGAGGGCGGTGGCGAGTTCGGGGGTGAGCGCGGAGAGGCCGGCGGCCCAGGGGGCGAGGGCGGCGGGCAGCGGCGTGGTCATCGCGGGTCGCTCCCGGTGCCGCCCGGACGCGTCGTGCCGCCGGTGCTCCGGGTGTACGGCTCCAGGGCGGCCGGGTCGGTGGTGGGCGGCGGCGGATCGGCGACCAGGGCGTGGCCGGGCAGCAGGACGCAGAGCTGGCCGTCCCGGGCGCCGAGCGCGGTGCGCCAGAGGGCGGCGGCGGGCCGGGGGCGGGCGGTGGTGGGGACGAGCAGTCCGGCGTCGCGGCCGAGGTAGCGGGCACCGTCGGCCCACGGCAGGTCGTCCTCGGCGCCGAGGACGAGCAGCGCGCCGTCGTCGGCGACGGCACCGAGCCGGGCGCCGCCGGTGAGCCGCTCCCGGGTGGCGGCGGCCAGGGCTGGCACGTCGGGGCCGAGGGCGAGCACGGCGGCGGCGGGCAGCGGCGGTTCGCACCGCTCCCAGCGGAGCGGGAGCGGCGGCGGGGCGGTGGTCACGAGGGTGCGACCACCGCGACGAGCTCGGCGCGTATGCCGGCCAGCCCGGCGGGCAGGTCGGCCGGGTCGAACCCGGCGTCGATCTCCCGCAGCGCGGCCTCCAGCCGCAGCCGCGAGTCGCGGCCGTCCGGCAGGGTGCGGTGTTCGGCGAGCAGGGCCGTACTCTGCCGGGCGAGCCGGTCGGCGCGGGCGGCCGAGCTGCGGGACAGCTCCTCGGCGGCGTGCGCCAGGCTGCGGTTGGCGGACTTCTCGACCAGGTCGGCCAGGGTGTCGCGGGCCAGTGCCTGGGTGTCGGCGGTGGGGGCGATGAGCGGCAGCACCCAGAGGTCGCGGGCGGTGCCGGCGGTGCGGCCGTCGAGGACGGCGGCCGCCGCGACCAGCTTCTGCGAGCGGACGGCCCGCCGGTCGCTGACCGGGACGCCGGCGGCGCGCAGCCGGCGCAGGGCGGTGCCGAGCAGCGGGGTGACCTCGTCCAGGTCGCAGTCGCGGGCGGCGGCGGCCAGCCGGTCGACGGCGCCGAGCAGGTCGGCGGGGCGGGCCGGGGCGGTCGCGGGCCGGCGGCCGGCTTCGAGCAGTTCCTCCAGCCGGGCGTCGGCCACCGGTTCGACGAAGACCCGGGCGAGGAAGCGGTCGGCGAAGGCGGCCAGGGCCGGATCCTCCGGCAGGTGGTTGGCGGCGCCGACGCAGACCCGCAGCGGGCTGGCGAGGACGGTGCCGCCGCGCCGGAAGACCCGTTCGTTGAGCAGGCCGAGCAGGGTGTTGAGGACGGCCGTGGAGCCGAGGAACACCTCGTCGAGGAAGGCGATCTCGGCCTCGGGCAGCATGCCGGCGGTCTCGAACTCGACCCGTCCTTCGCGCAGCCGGCGCAGGTCGACCGGGCCGAACAGCTCGTTGGGTTCGGTGAACCGGCCCAGCAGGTACTCGAAGTAGCGTCCGCCGAGCTGCCCGGCGACCCGGCGCACCGCCTCGGACTTGGCGGTGCCGGGCGCGCCGACGACCAGCAGGTGCTCGCCCGCGACGGCGCAGAGCGTCACCACCTCGGCCACCGTCTCGCGGTCGATCATGCCCTGCCCGGCGGCGGCCACGGCGGCGGCGATCAGCTCGGCGTCACCTGCCGCGGCGGTGCCGCCGGCGCCCGGGCGGGTGGTCGGGGTGGTGCTGGTCTCGGTCACGAGCACCGGAGTCTACGGGGGGTCCGGCGGCGCCCACCAGCGGATTGACGCTCGCCGCGCGGTCCCGGGGCCGGGGCCGCGCGGCACGCCGGGCCCCGGCGGCTCGGTCCGGGAGGCCTTCCCCGCCGTGGCCGTCGAGACCTCCCCCGGGCTGTTCGAGCAGCCCCTCCACAACCGCTCACACCACGGACCCGGGCCGGGCGCCGTCGGAGCGCTGGGCGCGGTGGGCGGCGACCCGGACCCGGGTGGCGCAGCGGGGGGTGCAGTAGCGCTGGGGGGCGCGGCGGCCGGTGTCGATGAAGTAGCGGGCACAGCCGGGGGCGGCGCACCGGCCCCAGGCGCAGCCGCCGCGCTCGCCGAGCCAGAGGGCGAGGGCGAGGGCGGCGGTGGAGGGGAGCCAGTGGGTGAGGCCGGCGCCGGCCGCGGCCTTCGAGGTGACCGGAGCCGCCGTCAGCCGGGTCCGCGAGGTGGTGCGCGGCCACGGCGTGCCGGACGGCGACGTCTCGACCTCCCGGCTGGACCTGCAGTCCTCGTGGAGCTACGGCGGCGGCGAGCGGCAGTTCCTCGGCTACGAGTGCACCGCCTCCTTCGTCATCGAGCTGCGCGAACTCGACGCCCTGGAGCGGCTGTTGGTGGACGTCGTGGAGGCCGGGGCGAACCACGTGGAAGGGGTGGAGTTCGACGTCCGCGCCAAGCGGGAGCTGCGGGCGCGGGCCCGGGAGGCGGCCGTCGCGGACGCCCTGGAGAAGGCGGAGCTGTACGCGCGGGCCGCCGGCGTCCGGCTCGGCCCGGTCGTGCGCATCAGGGACGTGGACTCCGAACAGCCGGGCACCGGCTACGTCGGCCACAGCCAGGGCGGCGGCGAGGGCTCGCTCGCGCCCGGCGCGATCCGCGTCTCGGCGGGCGTACTGCTCGGCCCGGCCATCATCGGCGGCTGACCGGACGCTCCCGGAGCTCGGCCCCGGCGGGACGGGGCGGGGCGGCGGGCGGTGGACGGCCGCCAGTCACCCCGCCCCACCCGGTCAGGCCTGCCAGTGCGGTTTGCCGCTGACCATCCGGCAGGTGATCATCCGGCCGTTGGCGTCGTGGGTGCTCTTGTCCAGGTCCGCGTTCCGGCAGAACTGGCCCGCCTGGTAGCAGTTGCCCGCGTTGGACCGGATCTCGCAGGAACCCGTCGCCCCCTTGGCCGCTTCGGGCTCGGGGTCGGTCGGCGGCTGGGCGGTGGTGATCTTGGGCTGCGGCGCCTTGGTGGCGGGCGCCTGCGGCTTGGCCGTGGTCGGTGCGGGTACCGGCGCCGGCGGCTGGGTCGGCTGCGGCGCCTCCGTGGTGGGCACGGCCGCGGGCGTCGTCACCACGGGCGGAGCCGGCACGGGCGCGGCCGCGGTCGCCACCGGCGCGGGGGTGGTCGGCCCGGGGGTGGTCGGCTCGGCCGCGGCCACGGCGGCGGGCGAGGAGGAGGCGGCCGTGGCACCGTCACCCGCCGCCGGGTCGCAGCCGGTCAGGGCGAGACCGACGGTGAAGACGAGTCCGGCGACGGCGGCCAGGCCGCGATGGCCGGCGCGTATCCGTGAAGACATGGGGGAAGAACGCTCCGTTCCGCTGGGGTGAGGTTCACGATTCAACCAGAACTGCGACACGGCTCGCGCACAGTTCCCGCACCTGTTGGCAGATCGAGATCTACGGCCCACGGAACGTCAGCGCACCGGCCCGGCCCCGTTCCCCCACCGACGCCGTCACCCGGCCGACAGCTCTGACATGATCGGCCCGCCGGGCGGAAGGAGTCCCCGCATCATGCCGGACAGCAGACCCCCACGCGACAGCATGAGCACGGAGGAGTGGACCGAGGCTCCGCCGCCCCGGGCGCCCAGGGGCGGGTGGCCGAAGCTCCTCGGGCCGCTCATCGGCCCGGCGTTCCTCCTGGTCGGCATCGTCTTCTCGGCCGGCCACTGGACGGTGTGGCAGCTTCAGCGGCACCTCGCGGGTCTCCGCCGTGGTCGACGAGGTGCGGTACGGCCGGCCGGAACAACGGACCGACGCCACCGAGGCACTGGTCACCGTGGAACCGGACGGCCGGCGACAGCCCGCCGTGGTGGACTCGCCGCACTCGGCGCCGGACCGGCCGTCCGCGGGCGACGCCGTGACCCTGCTGCACGACCCCCGGCGGCCGGGCCATGCCCTCTTCCCCGCCCAACTCGGCTGGGCGGACACCCTCTTCCCCGGCCTGCTGTTCTGCGCGACGGGCCTGGCCGCCACCGCGGCGGGCACGGTGGCGACCGTCCGGTACGTGCGCGGCCGCGAGGGCTGAGCACCGCCGGGCAGACCGGTGGGGCCGCCCGGCGGGCGCCGGAACGACCGGCCGCGCGGGCCCGCCCCCCGGGAGGGCAGGCCCGCGCCAATGCCGTTACGGCACCCAGTAGTTGCCGGAGGCCACGATCATCGACTGGAGCTGGACGCTGCTGCCGTAGTAGAGCGAGCTGTCCACCGCGGTAGCGGCCAGCTTGCTCCAGAGCGCGTCGAGCCACGCCTGCGAGCCCGGGTCGGTCATCGCGGTCACCACGAACGGCGCGGTGAACGCCAGGTCGTGGCCGCTGTCGAAGGCCGAGCCGTTGAGGTGGTAGCCGCTGACGATGTTCGCGGGACTGCCGCCCGTCTTGGCCTTGACCCAGGTGTTGAGCCTGCGCGCCGAGGCGAGCGAGGCGGCGTCGCCGCTGGTGACGGCGTCCGCGCCGATCCGCCACGGGTCGCGGCAGGCGTTCCAGCTGTAGTCGCCGTCGTTGGCGCTCTCCAGGACCTTCCCGGGCGCCGGTTTGGCGGTGCCGTTGGTGTTGACCACGAAGTCGGCGAGCAGACCGGTGTTCGGGGCGTAGCCGCTCTGCTGGGCGGTGATCAGCCGCTGGTGGGCGGTGCGGACGGTGTCCCAGGCGGCGTCGCCGGTGGCGGTCCGGAACGCCCGGAAGTGGTCGATCATCCAGTCCGAGGAGCGGGTGACGTAGTAGGTGGAGTCGCCCCTGCTCGACCAGTCGCCGAGCAGTGTCAGGTGGGTGCTCGGGTTGATCTCGCTCGCCATGATCGCGTTGATGTGCCGGACCGCCAGGGCCTTGTAGTCGTAGCTGCCCGAGCTGCCCCACTGCCGGTCGGCGAGCAGCAGCCCGTACGCGACGTCGAGGTCGCCGTCGGTGGCGGAGTCGGAGCCGTCGACGGACCGGCAGGAGGAGTCCTGCTCGGCGGCCAGCAGGTCGGGGTTGTTGACCGACTTGTGCGCCAGCATGTACTTCACCATGCCGTCGAAGACGGTCCTGGCGTTGGGGTCGGCCCCGGCCATGGTGGCGGTGACGACCATGCCGTAGCCCTGTCCCTCCGCCACGTAGGGGTGGTCGGCGTCCGGCGAGAGCACCTGGTACCAGCCGTTGCCGCAGTTCTGCTTGACGAACGCGGCCTTCCAGGCGTTGTAGGCGGCGATCACCTTCTGGTCGAGGTCCGCCTGCGCGCCGGAGGGCTTGAGGATGCCCGCCGCGTACGGGTAGCGGTGGCTGCCGAAGGGCACGGCGGGCGCGGCGGCGGCTCCCGGGCCCGGGGCGGCCGAGGCCGCCGGGGCCGCGAGCAGGCCCGCCGCCAGGCCGGCGCCCGCGAGCAGCGCCGCGGCGGCCCGGAGGCGGAGGCGGGGGCGGGGGTTCGGCTGTGTCATCGGAGTGCTCCTCAGCCCTGGTACTGGACGACGATCCTGGTGAACTCGTACGGGGACTGCGCGACGCCGCTACAGGCGTCGGCGTCCGTGCCGGAGCCGCAGGCGCGGTCGCGGTTGACCGCCCAGAAGGCGAACCGGGCGAGGTGGTGCTGCCGGGCGTAGCCGAGGATGGTCCGGAAGTCGGCGGTGGTGACGGTCTCACCGGCCTCGTCGGTCTTCCCGTTCGTCGACGAGACCCCGGTGTGCCGGTAGGCCGCGTCGTCGCTGTAGCCGTAGGCGCTCTTGACCGCCGCCTTCAGCCCGTCCAGCGCGCTGACGGTGGCCTGGCCCATGGTGCCGCTGTGGCCGCCGAAGTCGAAGGGCATGATCACCCAGCCGTCGTTGGCCAGGCCGGCCGCGGCGCCGCGCCTGATCAGGTCCTTGCCGGTGGCGTCCGGGCCGCTGGGGGTGGTGCCCATGGTGACGTAGGTGACGATGCCGGGGTTCCTCGCCTTGACGGTCTTCAGCGCGTCGACCACCCGCTGACGGACCGTCGCGCTGGAGAACTCGGTGTCCTCGATGTCGATGTCCAGCGCCTTGAGCCCGTAGGCGTCGATCACCTTCTGGTAGGCGCCGGCCAGCGCGCTCGCGCTGCCGCACTTCTCGCCCAGCTTGTTGCCGCTCCAGCCGCCGACCGAGACGACCACGTCGCCGCCGGCCGCCCGGATCGACCTGATCGCGGCCTCGTCGGAGCCGCCGGTCAGCGGCCGGCTGCCGTCCCACTTCGGGTTGCAGCCGCCGTCGGAGAGGATGAACGCGAGGGTGAACCACTTCACCCCGGTCGCGTTCATCACGTCGGTCGGCTTCTGCGGGTTGCCCCAGCCCAGGTACTCGTACGGCGCGGCCGCCATCCCGGGGGCCGCCGCCCTCCCGGGCGCGGCGGCCGGCTCGGGCGGGGCGGCTGCCGGGGCGGCCAGGGCCTGGGGCGCGGGGGCCAGCAGCAGGGCGGCCGGGCCGAGCGCGGCGGCCAGCAGCGGGGCGGCGAGCCGGGCGGCCGTCCCGGCCCTGAAGGTCTTGTACATGCCAACTCGCTTTCGTCGGTCCACCGCACGGTGACGGCCGGTCAGGAGAGAGGCGAAACGGCCCGCACCGGCCGGCGGGCGACCGGAGCGGGCGCCTGCAGGACCGAGGTGACGGGACGGCCGGTCGACGACTTTCGTTAGGAAAGTTTCCCAATGGTCGACACTCTCAACCCCCTTCACCGCCGGACACCTTGACGCGGCGGATCCGGCTCCCCGCCATTGACGACCCGTCAACGCTCGGGCACCGGAAGACCGGCCGGCGGTTCAGCGCGGGTGCTCGACGTCCGCGCGGATGGCCCGCATGACCGGGGCGACGTCGGCGGCGGTGAAGCCGACCTTGGTGCTGGTGCCGTCGCCCTTGATGATGAGGCTGACCCCCGCGGCCGTGGTGGCGGTGAACCAGGAGCAGGTGGTGACGGCCGTGGTGAGCATGGCGTTCTGGACCAGCACGGTGTTGCAGATCGCCCGCCCGCCGTGCGGGCCGGGGTCGGTGTCCACGGCGTTGGTGCTGATCCGGTCCCCGGCGCCGTCGTTCCTGGTGGCCGGGGGCTGGTTGAGCGCGTCGTGCAGACGGTCGGGGTCGAAGCCGCTGCCGGTGACGCCCGAGTAGAAGATCCACGCGCCCTGGGCCCGGTCGTCGTAGTAGCCGTGGACCGGTGTGCCGGTCACGCCCAGGCGCTTGGCGTACAGCTGGGCATCGGAGTCGACCTTCTGGATCAGGTCGGCCGGGGGCTGACCCTGCCGGTAGCCGGCCGCGACCGGCGGAGCGCTCAGCACGTACGCCGCCCCGCCGCCCCCGGCCGGCGGGGCGGCGCCGTTCTGTGCACCGGCACCGTTCCGCGTGGCCGGCGCATCCGGTGCGGCTGCGCCGCCGTTCTGCGAGGCGCCGCCGCTCTGCGCGGCCGGCCCGCCCGACGCCTCACCGGGGAAGCTGCCGGACGAACCGCAGGCCGCGACCAGGAAGAGCGCCGCCAGCGCGCACGCCGCCGCCGGCACGCGGCCGGACCTGGGCGGGCGCCGACCAGACGGCGCCGGGCCGGGCCGCCCCGCTGTCGAAATCGAACGGACCATGCGCTGCCTCCTGGTGGGCGTGAACGGGACGTGCCCGGCCGCGGGCACACGTCTGCCGGGGCGCGCCGCCGAAGTCCGGTGAGTGGCGGCCAGTGTGACATCCCGTCGGCCACCTGACGGCCCCGCCCGACAGCGGCGCTGAACCCGGGCGACAGCAGGACTGGCACCCTGCGGCCCGACGCGTGGCAGGATGGGCCGCCGAACGACCCGGAGGAACCGAGGAGGAGCCCGCCCCATGGACCTCGACCCCCGGCGGCTGCTGGTCCTGGACGCCATCGCCCGCCACGGCGGTCTGGCCCCGGCGGCGCGGGCGCTCGGCCACACGCGGTCGGCGGTGTCGCAGCAACTGGCCAGCCTGGAGCGGGAGGTGGGCCTGCCGCTGGTCGACCGGTCCGGCGGCCGGCTCGAACTCACCGCGACCGGCCGGCTGCTGGCCGCCACCGGCGACCGGATCAGCAGGGAACTCGCTTCCGCCGTCGAGCAGTTGAGCTCCGCCGACGGGAGCCCCACGCAGGGCCCGGTGGCGATCGGCGCGAGTTCCTGGGTGATCGAGCGGCTCGCGGCCCGGGCGCAGCGGCTGCTCGCCCAGTGGCATCCGCAGGTGCGGCCGAGGTTCGTGGAGACCGGTCTGCCGGACGGCCTGCAACGCCTGCGCCTGGGCGGGCTGGACGTCCTGGTCATCACCGACGACCGGGACACCGCCGTACCACTGCCGCCCGCCGTACGGGCGTGGGTGCTGAGCGAGGACGAGTACCGGGTGATCGTCCCGGACGGCTGGGACCTGCCGGGTCACCCCGCCGAACTCTCCGGCCGTCCGTGGATCGGCGCCCCCGAACAGTCCGCCCGCGCCCGGGCCTTCGCCCGGTTCGCGGCCGCGCACGGCGTGGTGCCGTCGGTGGAGCACGTCGCCGAGCACCCGACCGCCCTCGCCGCGCTGCTGGCCGGGCAGGCCGGTGCCCTGATCATGCCCGCCTACCACGCGGCTCTGCTGGACCGGGCGAAGGTGACCGGCCTGCCCGTCACCGGCAGCCTGATCACCCGGGTGCTCCACCGCACCGGACACGCCCCCGGCGCCCCGGCCGCGCGGGCCGCGGCCGACGCGCTGAGGCAGGCGGCCCGCGACCACGCCGAGGCGGTGACCGCGGGCGCACCCGCGGGCCGGGACATCGTCGTCCGCCGCCTGCACGACCCCAGCGGCACCGACCGGCAGTGAACTCCCCGTCCACGGCGCGGCCCTGCCCCGGGGAGGCGAACACCGGCGCCGTGACCGTGCCCGCCTCCGCAGGACGGCACCGTCACGGCGGTCCGCACGAAGGTGCACGCATGTGCACAATGGCCCGGTGGATCTCCAGGACCAGCTGACCCAGGCCATGGAAGCGGCCCGCCCGGTACTCACCGCCGGACGGGTCGCCGACTACATTCCGGCGCTCGCCGCCGCCGACCCGAACGCCTTCGGACTGGCGCTGGCCACCGTCGACGGCGCCGTGTACGGCGTCGGGGACTGGGAGCAGCCGTTCTCCGTCCAGAGCATCTCCAAGCTCTTCACCCTCTGCCTCTCCCTGGCCGCCGGCGGCGACGGCCTCTGGCAACGGGTCGGCCGCGAGCCCTCCGGCAGCCCCTTCAACTCGCTGATCCAGCTGGAGACCGAGCACGGCATCCCGCGCAATCCGTTCATCAACGCGGGCGCCATCGTGGTCACCGACCGCCTGCACAGCCTGACCGGCGACGCCCGCGCGGCCGTCCGGGACTTCCTGCGCGCCGAGTCCGGCAACCCACTGCTCGACAGCGACTCGGTGGTCGCGGCCTCGGAGGCCGCGCACGGCCACCGCAACGCCGCGCTCGCCCACTTCATCGCCAGTTACGGCAACCTGGAGAACCCCGTCGACACGGTTCTCCAGCACTACTACGACCACTGCGCCCTCACCGCGAGCTGCCGGGACCTGGCCCTGGCCGGGCTCTTCCTCGCCCGGCACGGCCTGCGCGCCGACGGCTCCCGGCTGCTGAGCCGCAGCGAGGCCAAGCGCATCAACGCCGTGCTGCTCACCTGCGGCACCTACGACGCGGCCGGCCAGTTCGCGTACCGGGTCGGGCTGCCCGGCAAGAGCGGCGTGGGCGGCGGCATCCTCGCGGTGGTGCCGGGCCGGGGCGCCCTCTGCGCCTGGGGCCCCGCGCTGGATCCGGCCGGGAACTCCGTCGGGGCGGTGGCCGCGCTGGACGCGTTCACCACGGCCACCGGGTGGTCGGTGTTCTGAGCCGCGGCGGCCGGGCCCGGGCGGCGGCGCCCCGGACCGGCCGCTCGCCCGCGCGGGGCCGGTTCACTCGGCTCTCCCCGCGTGGGCCGGTCCGGTCAGCCCTCGGCCGCGACCGCCTCGCGCTCGGGGGACGGGGCGTCCCGCTCGCTCCCGGCCGCGCCGCGCACCGCCGGGATGACCGCCGCGATCGCCGCGGCGATCAGCGCGACCCCGAGGCCGATGAGCAGGCCGGTTCGGAAGCCGCTCTCGGAGGCGAAGGCGTGGCCGCCCATCGTGGTGGTCATCTGGGAGAGGACCGTGCCGATCACGGCCGCGCCGATGGAGGTGCCGAGCGAGCGCATGAGCGTGTTGAAGCCGTTGGCGGCGGCGGTCTCCGCGGGCGGGATCGAGCTCATGATCAGGGCGGGCATCGCCCCGTAGGCGAGGCCCACACCGCTGCTGGTGACCATGGTGACCAGCATGAGCCCCCAGGCCGAACCCATCAGCGCCAGCGACAGGCCGTAGCCGGCGGCGATCACCAGGACGCCGCTGATGAGCGTGAACTTCGGGCCGCGGGCGTTGGTGAGCTTCCCGCCCAGGGGGGAGACGATCATCATCATGATGCCGCCCGGGGCCATCCACAGGCCGGCGGCGAGCATCGACTGGCCCAGCCCGTAGCCGGTGGCCTTCGGGAACTGGAGCAGCTGGGGGACGATCAGCATGCTGGCGTACATGCCGAAGCCGACGAAGACGGAGGCGAGGTTGGTGAACAGCACCCGGGGGCGGGCAGTGGTGCGCAGGTCGACCAGCGGGTCCTTGGTGCGCACCTCCCAGAAGCCCCAGCCCGCCAGCACCACGACGGCGGCGGTGAACAGGCCGATCGTCGTGCCGGAGGCCCAGCCCCAGTCGGCGCCCTTGGAGACGGCGAGCAGCAGGCAGACCAGGCCGACGCCCAGGCCGAGCGCGCCGGGCAGGTCGAATCGCTGACCCCTGGCGGTGGCCGGCACGTCCGGCACCAGGAACCAGATCAGGGCGGAGACCACCAGGGCCAGGACGGCCGCACCCCAGAACAGCACCCGCCAGTCCGCGTACTGGGCGACCGCCGCGGCGATCGGCAGGCCGAGACCACCGCCGATCCCCATGGATGCGCTGACCAGGGCGATCGAGGAGCTGAGCTTCTCCGCCGGGACGACGTCACGCAGCAGGGCGATGCCCAGTGGCACCATGCCCATGCCCATCCCCTGCAGCCCACGCCCGACGATCATGGGCACGACGGAGGAGGCCAGCGCGCACACCACCGAGCCGGCGACCAGGGGCACCGAGCAGACGAGCAGCATCCGGCGCTTGCCCACCATGTCGCCGAGGCGTCCGGAGACCGGCACGCAGACGGCCGAGACGAGCAGGGTGACGGTGATCACCCAGGCCGCGTTCGAGGGCGTGGTGTGCAGAATCTGCGGCAGTTCCGCGATGAGCGGGGTGACCAGCGTCTGCATGACCGCGGCCACCGTGCCGGCGAAGGCCAGGGTGGCGACGACGCCGCTCGGGTGCGCGGATCGTTGAGAGGTGTCCATGGGGAAGCTCCGGAACAGTCTGTCGGACAAGAAGTGCATCATACATGTCTAGTGCATCATGCACATTCTATGGTGGATGCATAATGCTGTCCGGAGGGACGCGGACGGAGCCGGCCGGCCACGGACCGAGGCGGCCGTCGGCCAGGAGGTGGCAGGAACATGGTCAGACCCACGCACGAGGTCGAGTACGAGCAGATGCTCCTGAGCCGTCACGGCCTCCAGGGCAGCGCCGGCGCCCGCCGCAAGGACAGCCTGCTCGAACGCAGCGCCTACATCCTGCTCAGTCGCATCCGCGTCCAGGGGCCGATGTCGATCGGAGAGCTGAGCGACGCCTTCGACCTCGACGCCTCCACCCTCAACCGACAGACCACCGCCGCGATGCGGGCCGGGCTCGTGGAGCGCATCCCCGACCCCGAGGGCGGGATGGCCAGGAAGTTCCGCATCACCGGCCGGGGCGTGCGGCTGCTCGACCAGGAGCGCGCCGGCACCATCGACAGCCTGGAGCGGGTGATGGCCGACTGGACGGACGACGACATCGCCGCCTTCGCCGGCTACCTGAGGCGCTTCAACACCGGCATCGAACGCCTGGGCGGACACCCCTGGCCGCGCCCCTGAACCACCCCCGCCCCGGTCCCGACCCCGGCACGAGGGTGGAACGACAGCGACGCACCCAGCATGATGGCAGTTCCGGGTGCGGGGCCCGCAGGGGAGGGGAGGTCCGCATGTGGCGTCCGTCGGCGCGAGCGGCGGCGGTACTGGCGGCGATCGGCCTTCTGGCTGGGGCGGGGTGGCTGGCCTGGGTACTGGCTGCCGAACGGGTGGGCGCGGCCGCGGGCCTCGGTCCGCCGAGCGGCGTCGTGCTGGTGGAGAAGTGCTACGACGTGTCCGACGACGAGGGCAACAGCGCCGGCCGCGACTGCCGGGGCCAGTACACCCCGGCCGGCGGGACGGCGGCCGGGGCCCGTCCGGTCGTGGTACGCGGCGTACCCCGCGACCACCGGGCGGGCACCCGCCTGACAGTCCGGCTGTCCCACGGCGTCGCCTACGAGCCGTCGTCGACGCCGGCCCTGCGGTACGGCGTCGTCGCTGGACTGATCATGGTGCTCGGCACCGTACCGGCCGCGTGGTTCCTCTCCTGTGCCCGGCACGGGAACCTCCAGGACGGCAGCGGCTACGTCGCGGCCGGCTTCGCGGGACTGCTGGGCGTACCGCTGCTGGGCATCGCGGTCGGCCTGGTGGCCGGGATCGCCGAAGCCGTCCTCTGAGCGCGGCCCGGCCGGCTACAGCCGGAACGGGTTCCCGCCACTCGCGGCGAGCGGGTGGGCGGTGCCCTCGGACCAGACCTTGCCGGTGTCCGCGGTACTGAAGCTCACACCGGTGCAGGGACCGTCGGTGACGGAGAGCCGGCCGATCGTCCGGTCCACGGCGGCCGAGCAGGCTGGGTCGGGCGTGGCCGGGTGGCTCCAGGTCCGGACGTCCTCGGCGGGGCCGGCCACGGGATCAACTGCCGGACAGGCCTTGGGCCGTCGCGCCCGAACGGCGGCCGAACACCTCCGGCCGGGCGATCTCCAGCGCCGTCGAGACGGCGCCGAGCAGGACCGCCTCCTCCCCCAGCAGGCTCGGGGCGAGCCTGGTCCGCAGCGGGGAGAGCCGGTGCAGCGCCCGCTCCAGCGGCTCCAGCAGCAGATCCGCGCTGCCGCCGACGCCACCGCCGAGCACCACCAGATCCGGGTCCAGCACCGCCGTCAGCACCGCGACGGCGTAGGCGAGTTGCTCCGCCTCCTGCTGGACGGCCCCGGCCGCGAGCGGGTCGCCGGACCGGGCCGCGTCGAAGACCTGCTTGGCCGTCAGCGGGCCCGGCATGCCGAGGCCGAGCGCGGTGCGCACCACCGCGTCCGCCCCGGCCACCTGCTCGATCGTCCCGGCCGGCTCCCCGGCGGGCCGGCCGGGCAGCGGCAGCAGCCCCACCTCGCCCGCGGCTCCGTGCGCGCCGGCGAGCAGTTCGCCGTCCTTCACCACGCCGACGCCGAGGCCGGTGCCGACCAGCAGATAGGCGAACACCCGGCTGCCCTGCCCGGCGCCGAGGGCGAACTCGCCCAGCGCGGCGAGGTTGGCGTCGTTGGCGACGGTGATCGCGGTCTCCAGCCCGTCCGCGATCCGGTCGAACAGGCCCGGTCTGCCCCAGCCCGGCAGGTTGGTGGCGTAGCGGACGCCGCGGCGCCGCTCGTCCCAGACGCCCGGGCTGCCGATCACCGAGTGGACGATGCCGCCGGCCGTCAGCCCCGCCTCCGCGATGGTCTCCCGGGCCGCCGCCACCACCGCGTCGGCCACCGCGTCGGCCGTCCGCCCCCGGTTGGGCACGTCCCGCCGGGCGACGATCCGCCCGGCCAGGTCGGCCACCGCCACCCGCAGCCGGGCCCGGCCGATGTCCACGCCGAGCACATGGCCGGCCGTCGGGTCGGCCTCGTACAGCACCGCCGTGCGGCCGCGCTCGGGGACGAACCGCCCGGCCTCGCGGGCCAGTCCGGCCTGTTCCAGCGCGGCCAGCGCGGCGGAGACGGTGGGCTTGGAGAGCCCGGTGTCGCGGGCGAGCTGGGCCCGCGAGGACGAGCCGCCGGTGCGCAGCAGTTCGAGCAGCAGCCACTCGTTGTTGCTGCGCAGCCGCTGCCGGTTCCACGGCTGCACCGGCGCTCCGGCCGCCGGGAGGTGGGTCGGCAGGTGGCGGCTCATCAGGTCCTCCGGTCTCGGCGTACCCCGCGGACCGGCGCGGTACCGGGGCGGTGGCGGGCCTGGGCTCAGGCACCGCCGCCCAGTATGACCGGTTGTCAACCCGCCCATCGGCCCGGATCCGGCCCCGGGACCGGTCAGCCCACCCGGCCTCCGGTGAGGGACCGCACCGCGGAACTGTCGAGGTCCGCCGGCTTGGCCGCGACGAAGGCGCGGGCCCGCCCGCCCGGCGCTCGTCGGTCCGCCCGGCGCCGCGCCGGTCCGGGCCGTCCGCTCGCCCGCCGTCCGCCCAGAGCTCGGCGAGCGCCTGCTCCAGGTCCGCCCAGAGGTCCTCCGGGTGCTCGGTGCCCACCGAGAGGCGGACCGTCCCGGCGCCGATGCCGGCGGCGGCCGGCTCCGTGTCGTCCAGCTGCCGGTGCGAGGTGCCGGCCGGATGCAGCACCAGGGTGTGCGCCCCGCCGGGCGAGGGTGCGAGGGAGGCCGGCCGGACGGACTCGGTGAAGGTCCGGGCCGCCTCCCGTCCGCCCGCGAGGTCGAACGCGAGCACGCCGCCGTGGCCGTCCGGGAGCAGTCGGCGGGCGCGCTCGTGGTCCGGGTGGGCGGGCAGGCCCGGGTAGTGGACGGCGGTGACGGCCGGGTGCGCGGCCGGACGGCCGGGTCGAGCGCGGTGTCGCAGCGCCTGCGCACCCGCAGGGCCGGCGTCTGCAGGCCGCGCAGCGTCAGCCAGGCGGCGAACGGGTCGGCCGCGGCGCCGGGTTCGATGGCGTAGCGCCAGACCCTCCCAGAGCCAGTCCCGGTCGATCGGCCCTGGACGGCCGCCGGGCCCGACGGCGCGTGCCGAGGGGCCCGGCGGGTCTCAGCGGCGGCGTCCGAAGACCCGCTTGGCGGCGTAGACGATCCCGACGATCAGCAGCACGAAGAAGAGAATGATCAGGATCACCACGATCAGCAGGAACTTGCCGAGCTTGGCGAAGAAGCCCTTCTTCTTCTCCTTCTCCGCCGCCAGCCGGCTCGCCGGAGCCGCCGCGCGGTCCTCGGCGGCCCGGGGGACCTGGACGGTCTGTCCGCCCTCGGCCCCCTCCATGCCCTGGATGCCCTGGACGCCCTGCGGCTGGACGGCGCCGGCCGCCACGGCCGCGGGTCGGGGTGCGGCCACCGCCGTCGCGCTCGACGCCGCCGCGGTCAGGCCTGCGGTGGCCAGCAGGGCCACCAGGGCGCCGGCTATCGAACGTGCGATCCGGTGAGTCATCGTGCTCCTTGGTTCCGGTCCGGGTGCGGCACCGATGGGCCCGGCCGTCCAGACCCCCTGGGCTGACCTGCGGGTTTCCTCATCGGCGCCTAGTATGCTCCACTGAAGTTCTACAGCGGTGTAAAAGTTTACCGGCGGCGGACCCGCCCACGGTACCCGGGGTCCGCGCGCGGGCGCCCAGCACACCGACGGGGATCTCGTGGCAACTGTGGAGGGTGACGACATGTCAGGTCGCAGGGGTCCCGGCGGAGCCGGGGCGTCGAGGAGCCGGTCGGGCGGCCGACGCGCCCGTCCCCGGCGCAGCCGCAAGCAGAAGGTGCTCTGGGTGACCGCCGGCTGCACCGCCCTGCTGGTACTGGCCGGCGGCGCCGTCTACTACCGGCTGAACGGGAACATAGCCACCTTCGACGGAGACGCCGTCAGCAAGGACCGCCCGGAGGCGGCCAAGCCCGACGCGCAGGGCCATGTGCCGGTCAACATCCTGCTGATCGGTTCGGACAGCCGCGGCGGCAACAACAGCGACCTGGGGGGCGGCCAGGAGGGCGGGGCCCGTTCGGACACGGCGATCCTGCTGCACGTCTACGCCGACCACAAGCACGCGGCGGGCATCTCCATCCCGCGCGACTCGCTGGTCACCATCCCGCCCTGCAAGCTGCCGAACGGGAAGTGGACCAAGGAGCAGAACAATGTCATGTTCAACAGCGCCTTCGCGGTGGGCGACACCGAACAGGGCAACCCGGCCTGCGCCCAGAACGCCGTGGAGAAGCTGACCAACATGCGGGTCGACCACACCATCGTGGTCAACTTCGAGGGCTTCGCCGCGATGACCAAGGCCGTCGGCGGGGTGGAGGTCTGCCTGCCGAACGAGATCCGCGAGGGCGACCTCAACCCCAACCTCGGCCGGAAGGGCAAACTGCTCTACCCCAAGGGCCTGCAGAGGGTTCAGGGCCAGTCCGCGCTGGACTACGTCCGGCTGCGGCACGGCATCGGCGACGGCTCGGACATCGGCCGCACCAAGCGCCAACAGGCCTTCCTCTCCGCGCTGATCAAGGAGATCAAGGCCAAGGGCATGGACCCGACCACCCTGCTGCCGGTCGCCGACGCCGCCACCCGGTCGCTGACCGTCGACCAGGACCTCGGCTCCGCCGCCAAGCTGCTCTCCTTCGCCATGTCGCTGAAGGACATCGATCTGCACGACGTCAAGTTCGTCACCGCGCCCTGGCGTTACGAGGGCCCCCGGGTCGCGCTGGTCCACCCGGACGTCGACCAGCTCTGGGCGGCGCTCCGGGCCGACCGCACGCTGGACGGCCAGGACGCGAGCGCGCCGAGCGCGGCGGTGTCCGAGGACCCCTCGCCCTCCCCCACGGCCTCCCCCGCTCCCGAGCCCCCGGCGGCCGGCACAGACGTCAAGGTGACCGTGCTGAACGGCACTTCGGCCACCGGCCTCGGCGGCCGGGCTGCGGAGTCCCTGAAGGCGGCCGGGTTCACCGTGACGGCCGTCGGCAACGCGCCGAACCGTCAACGCGCCACCACCGTGGTCGACTACGGGCCCGGCGAGCGGACCTCGGCGGAGGCCGTGGCGAAGCTCTTCCCCGGCGCCGGGGTCCAGCCCGGCGCCAAGGCGGGCGTCAGCGTGGTGCTGGGCCACGACTACGCCGCCACCGCCACCGCCGCGCCCTCCGGCCCGCTGCCGCCGGCCCCGGGCCCGCTGCCCACCAGCGTCCGCGACGCGGCCCGCTCGGCCGACGACGACCCCTGCGCCAACCTCTCGTACGGCTGACGGCGCCGCCGGCCCGCACAGGGCCGGCGGAGAGCGTCGGGGGGGCCCCGGGGGGGGGGGGGGGGGGGGGGGGCCGGGGGCGGGGGCGCCCCGGGGGGGGCCCCCCCCGCCCCCCCCGCGGCCGCCGCGGGGGCCGGCGGCGCCCCCGTCCCCCCGGGGCCCCCCGTCGCCTCGGGGGCCGGGCGGCGGGGCCCCCCGGGGGGGGGGGTGGGGGGGGCGGCCGCCGGGGGGGGGGGGGGGGCCGGGGGCCCGCGACGGTCCTGGTCAGCGGCGGGTGCCGCACCCCGGGCAGAACGCGGCGCCCTCGGGCAGCGCGGCCTGGCACTGCCCGCACTGGTTCGGGTTGGCCAGGCGGAAGCCGCAGCCCGGGCAGAACGGCGTGCCGTGGGTCTCGGTGCTGCACTGCGGACAGACCAGCTGGCGCGGCGTCTGCACGTCGAAGGCCTGGCCGGTCTGCTGCCCCTGCGTGTAGGCCCGCTCGGAGACCATGTCGTTGAGGCCGCGCCGCTGGGCCGCCATCGCCTCGGCGGCGGTGTCCGGGGCGCAGGTGTGGCAGAGGCCCTGGGCGGGGTCGAAGCAGCGGCCGCAGACGTAGTTGGTGCACCGTGCGCACCGGTTGAAGTGGGTCTGGGCGTTGGCGATGGCCCGCTGGAAGGCGGCATCGCGGGAGCTGCCCCAGTTGGCGCCGGCCAGCCCGTCGGCGGCGTTGCTGATGGTGTTGGCGTTGCCGCCGATGAGGTTCCAGGCGGCACTGACGCCCTTGCTCACCCAGCCCGCCACCTGGCCGGTGGTGAACGCCTCGAACGGCGAACGCCAGGTGTCGGAGCAGCGCGAGCAGGAGAACTCGAACTGGAAGCCGGCCCCGGTACCGTGTTGCTCGCACAGGTCACGGTAGTTGTTGCTGAAGTAGATCTCGGAACTCACGTCGTCCCCGGTGGCTGAGTTGGCATGTCGGCGGTCCCCGGCCCTCTGACGCCGACACGGCTGCGATGGGTCACGGGGCGCTGCACAGAATGACATATACCGTCATATTTTGTGAATCCCGTTGGGGTAAAGCTTCGCTGAGCAACGGTTCAAGAACCGCCCGGTCCACCGGAGTGGGTCTCAGACCCCACCGGCCGGCAGCAGCACCACCCGGGCCGGGTCGAACGGCTCCCAGCGGGCCGGCCGCCCGCTCCGGGCCACCCGCAGCCGGCACCAGCGCCGCCCGGCCGCGTCCTGCCACCACCCGCTGATCCGCCCGAGCGCCCAGGTGCCGTCACCGAAGTGCACCTCGACCGGCTGGTACACCCGCTCCACGCCCGGCTCGGCGTCCAGGTCCACGCCCCCCGGTCCCTCGCCGTCCACAGGCCCGCGCCGACTCTCCTCCACGGTTCCGCCTCCCGACCCGGATGTCGCCACCGGCTCCCCCGACAGGGCAGCCGCGAGGCCTGGCGTACAGCTCACCCGACAGACTCTACAGCCGTGTAGAGAACAGCGTGGCGAGAACCCCCGGAAGGCGGCCCCGGGCCCGGCCCGGATCCGGCCCGCGACCGTCCCCCACCCGTCCGGAGGATGAATTCCGGGCAACACGCCGACCGGTCACCGCCTTCCCGCCGCGCCGCGCCCACCCCCCGCCTAGCGTCTGAGTGCCTCCCCCGCCCCTGTCTCCTCTGTTCACCTCCAACCCCTGTGGCCCGATCGCACGAAGGAGCGCCATGCCCACCATCACCACCGACGACGGCACCCGGATCTTCTACAAGGACTGGGGCAGCGGCCGGCCGGTCGTCTTCAGCCACGGCTGGCCGCTGAACGCGGACGCCTGGGACGAGCAGCTGCGGCTGGTCGCCGAACGCGGCTACCGCGCGATCGCCCACGACCGGCGCGGCCACGGGCGCTCCGACCAGCCCTGGCACGGCAACGACATGGACACCTACGCCGACGACCTCGCCCAGCTGACCGACCGGCTCGACCTGCGCGACGCCGCCCTGGTCGGCCACTCGACGGGCGGCGGCGAGGTGGCCCGCTACCTGGGCCGGCACGGCACCTCCCGGGTGGCCAAGGCGCTGCTGCTGAGCGCCGTCCCGCCGCTGATGCTGCGGGGCCCCGGCAACCCGGAGGGCACACCGCTGGAGGCCCTCGACGGCATCCGGGCCGGGGTGGACGGCAACCGCTCGCAGTTCTACTGGGACCTCAGCGAGAGCTTCTACGGCTTCAACCGCCCCGGCGCCGACCTGTCCGGGGCCGACGGCATCCGCCGGGCGTTCTGGCTCTGGAGCATGCAGGTCGGCGCGAAGGCGGCGTACGACTGCGTCCGGCAGTTCTCCGAGACCGACTTCACCGAGGACCTCAAGCGCATCGACATCCCCACCCTGGTCGCGCACGGGGACGACGACCAGATCGTCCCGATCGCGGCCGCCGCCCCGAAGACCGCCCGGCTGATCCCGGACAGCGTGCTCAAGGTCTACCCCGGCGCGTCGCACGGCCTGCACGGGGCGTACCGGGCCGCCTTCGAGGCCGACCTGCTGGACTTCCTCACGTCCTGATCCCCACGTCCTGACCCCGGGACCCGGGCGGCCCGTTGCCCGCCGGTACGGCCGGGACCGGGGCCGCCGGCCCGGTCAGCGCCTGCGGGCCCGGGCCCGGCGGCGCTGCCAGACGGCCAGCGGAACGGCGGCGGCGAGGGCGGCGGCCTCCGGGGCCGGCGGGCTGTCGAGGGGGTTGTCGTGCGGGGCGGGTGCGCCCAGCGGTGCCTGGTCGAAGGTGTCGGGGACGGGGAGGGTGTCCCAGTGGGAGAGCGGCCAGGCGACGACGAAGGCGCGGCCGATGACGTTGTCCACCGGGACGAAGCCGCCGCCGGCCTCGCGGGTGTGGTACCGGGAGTCGCGGGAGTCGTCGCGGTGGTCGCCCATCACCCAGAGGTGGTCCTTGGGGACCTTGACCGTGCCGGCCGGCTCGTTGTCGCAGGGCGTGGCGCCCGGGTAGATGTACGGCTCGTCCAGCGGGACGCCGTTGACCTTGACCGGGCTGCCGCTGTTGCACTCGACGGTGTCGCCGCCCACCGCGATCACCCGCTTGATCAGGTCCTTCTCGTCCGCCGACGGCATCAGGCCGACCACGCCGAGCACCGTCTGGACACCACGCATGACGCTGTTGCCGGACTGCTCGGGCGGCCCCTCCAGCCAGCCGCCCGGGTCGCGGAAGACCACCACCTCACCGCGGTCCGGGGTGGCGCCGAACCACGGCGTGAACTTGTCGACCAGCACCCTGTCCCCCTTCTCCAGGGTGTGCTGCATCGAGCCCGAGGGGATCGAGAAGGCCTGGACGAAGAAGGTCTTGATGCCGAGTGAGAGCAGCAGGGCGATGACCACCAGGACCGGCAGCTCCCGCCAGAAGGACCGTTTCTTCGACCCCGCCGCGCCCTTCCCGCCGGCCTCATCGGCCTGATCGGTCTCCGTGGTCTGTTCGACGCTCATCCCTGGGCCCCCTCCGGACGGCCTGTCGGGAGCCCGGTGCGGAACCCCCGTTGTGAGCCAACGAACCTAACGACCAGAGGTTCCCGGCCGGGCCCGGACGTGGATGCGTTCGCCCTGCGGCCCGAACAGGCTCAGGAACTCGACCGGCGTCGGCCCGGCGTTGCCGAAGGCGTGCGGGATCCGGGTGTCGAACTCGGCCGCCTCCCCCGCGGTCAGGACGAGATCGCGCGAGCCCAGGAGCAGGCGCAGCCGGCCCGCCAGGACGTACACCCACTCGTGACCCTCGTGCACCTTGGGCTCCAGCTCGGGCCCGGCCCGGTAACCCGGGGGCATGATCTGCTTGTAGGCGTGCAGCCCGCCGAGGTGGTGGGTGAGCGGGACGAAGGTCTGGCCGCCCCGGGTGAACGGCCGGGCGTGGATGCGCGGATCCCCGGTGGCCGGGGCGCCCACCAGTTCGTCCAGCGGCACCCGGTACTCCCGGGCCAGCGGCAGCAGCAGTTCCAGGGTGGGCTTGCGCCGGCCGGACTCCAGGCGGGAGAGGGTGCTGAGGGAAATGCCGGTCGCGGCGCTCAGCCTGGCCAGGGTGGTGCCACGCTCGCGCCGCAGCGCCCGCAGACGCGGGCCCACCGTGGTGAGGACGGTAGAGAAGTCGTCGGCCATGTCTTCTATTTGCCGAGGCGGCAAGCGTGGTTGTCAAATCAGCTTGCCGGCACGGCGGCCGGCGGAACCGCGGGGCGGCGGGCGGCGCCGGGGAGCCCCCGCGGTCGGCCTCCGCCCCGGCCCGGTGCCGCCCCTCAGTGTGCGCCGCCCCTCAGTGGCCGACGCCGAGCATGACCCGGGCGATCAGCTCACGGCGGCTGGCCACCCCGGCCTTGGCGAAGACCGACTTGAGGTGGTCCTGCACCGTGTAGGGCGTCATCGTCAGCAGCCGCGAGACGTCCCGGGTGTCGCAGCCGCGCACCAGCAGCAGCGCCACCTCCTGCTCCCGTGCCGTCAGCCCGTACGCGGACAGGTAGAGCGGCATCACGTCCGCCGGGGTGGCCTCGGAGGCCACCACCGTCACCTCGCCCGCCGTCCCGCCCCGCAGCGCCGAGGCGTGCAGCACGAACCAACGGCCGTCCCTCGCCTGCACCCGGATCTTCCGCTGCGGGGCGGGCAGGCCGTACGCCGCCCGGCGGGCCTGCTCGGCGGCGATCGCGAAGGCGGTCGGCACCGCGAGCGCCGACGGTGTGGGGTCGGCCAGGCCGGCCAGCAACTCCTCGGCCGGGCCGGACATCGCGAGCAGCCGGTTCGACGGGCCGAGCAGCAGGACGACCGGCGCCCCGCCGTCCGGACAGGACTCGTCCTCCGGCCCGTCGCCGGGCGGCGGGAGGTGGCTGGCCCGCAGCGCGTTCCCCAGGTGCCGGGCGGCGATGTCGGCGAGCTCGCGCTGGTGGCCGAGGTACGGCCCGCGGTCCCCGGCCCGCATGAACGCGGCGCACCCCCACATCCCGCCGTGCGCGTCGAAGACGGCGCGCAGCTCGTCGCCGAACCCGGCCGGGGCGATCTGCTCGCGGTAGCGCACGCTGTGCTCCGGTCGCCCCTTCGTCACCCGGTTCAGTGTCTCGGCCCGCACGCCGCTGCGGCGGATCTTGGGGAAGGTGGCGACGTCATCGGACCAGATCTCCAGGCGGACGGCGTCCTGGAAGCTGTCGAGGCTGAGGTCGTCGCTCAGCACGGAGTTCACCAGCCCGGTCGCCGGGTCGGCGGTGTGCCAGCAGACCGCGTCGAACTCCATGACTCCGCGCAGCAGTTCGTCCGCCCTGCGGAACACCTCGGGGGCCGTCAGCCCGGCCCCAGCCAGCTCCCGCAGCCCCTCGATCGCCTGTTGCGCCGCCGCCCCACGAACCCCACGTGATCCCATGGCCGGAAGCTAACACGCAGACCAGTCAGCGGTCATGCGCCGATCGTAGGGGGTCGACTCCGACTCATGGCGGGGTCCCGGCCACTCCGTACGGCTACGCTGCCCGCCATGAGAACCGAACTGACCAGGGACAGCGTGGCGATGGGCGACGACGTGTCGGCTCCGCACGCCGAGCGGCGCGAGTTCCCGGACGGCATCGGTGTGCGGGACGCCGTCGTCTCGGTGCTCGCGGACGGCTACCTCGCGACCGTCCAGGGCGGCCGGGCGACCTGGATCGTGGTGGCCGCCGACCGGACCCGCCTCGCGGTGGTCGCCCAGCAGTGGGCCGCTCCCCGGCTGCTGCCCGCCGCCGGCCAGGGCCCGCTCGCCCGGTTCACCGACCGGGACGGCGTGGTGCGGCTGCACTTCGACTACCGGCAACAGGCGGACCCGGAGGCCGAGTTCGAGCGACTGTCCGCCACCGGGGCGCGCGCGGACGGTTAGGCCCCGCCGCCGACACGGACGACTGAGCCCCCGGTCGGTGCACACCGCCCCGGCGCGCGCGGCCGGGCACCCGCCGGTCCCGGACCGCTCCACGTCAGCGGAGTGCCGCCGCGTGGTCCGGCCGCAGGGGCCGCCCGGTCAGTCCTCCTGGGTGGCCGTCAGGCCCCACCGGATGGCCTGGGAGGACCAGCACCGCGCCCAACGCCCCGGCCGCACCGACCAGCGCCCGCTTCGCCGTCTGCTTCATCGCGATACCCCCTGACGATCCGTCCGGACCGGCCGCACGTGGAACCGCGCGGCCGTCCGTCGCCGTTCTTCGGCACCCGAACGACCCTACGGCGGCCCACTGACAAGTGCGGCGGACCAGCCCACTACCGGTACTCCCGCAGCCGCGGCCGGACGCCGATCGCCAGGCCGGTGCCGAGGGTGACCGCCTCCTTCAGCCGCCCGGCCGGGGTGCGGGACGAAGGTACGAGAAGGCGTCCGCCCCCTGCCCCGCGGCGACGGGGCAGGGGGCGGCGCGGGCCGTGCCGTCCGGCGGGGAGGCGCGGTTCAGCGCACGGCGATGACGGCCGCGGCAGCGACGACCGGCGGCCGCGGATGCGGCGGGCGGTCGTGGTGGCGTGCCGGGCGGTTCATGCCCTTCATCCAAGCCGCCGGCGCGGGCGGGGGGCAAGCCCCGCCGGCCCGCCCTGACGGAACCCTGACGCCCTGTCCGAACGTCGTGCCGCTCACGGCGGTTCACGGGCGAGCCGCGGCACTCAGAGCCAGTTGCGGCGCTTGAACACCAGGTAGAGGCCGGTGCAGACGAGCGCCATCAGCCCGATCGCGAACGGGTACCCGAACGCCCACTTGAGCTCCGGCATGAGCTCGAAGTTCATGCCGTAGACGGTGCCGATCAGGGTCGGCGCGAAGAGGATCGCCGCCCAGGAGGAGATCTTCTTGATCTCGTCGTTCTGCACGTGCCCGGCCTCGGCGAGCTGCTTCATCTCCTCGTTCTGCCGCTGCGAGACCAGGGTCGCGTTGACGGTCAGGATGTTCTGCAGCATCTGCCGGAAGCCGTCCACCCGCTCGGCGGCGTACGTGGCGTGGTCGGCCACGTCCCGCAGGTAGCGCTGGAGCTCGTCGTCGGTGCCGTACTTGCCGAAGCCCGCCTCCAGGCTCTTCATGATCTCCAGCAGCGGACGGGTGGCCCGCTGGAACTCGATCACCTCGCGGGAGAGTTCGTAGATGCGGCGGGACACCTGCGGGTCACCGCCGAACACCTCGGTCTCGATCTCGTCGATGTCGTGCTGCAACCCGGCGATCACCGGCGCGTACCCGTCGACGACCGCGTCCAGCACCGCGTACAGCACCGCCTCGGGGCCGAGCGCGAGCAGCTCCGGGTCGGCCTCCAGGCGGCTGCGCACCGCGGAGAGGTCCGGGGCCTGCGAGTGGCGCACGGTGAGGACGAAGTCGGGGCCGACGAAGAGGTGGATCTCGCCGAAGTCGACCTCCTCCACGTCGTCCAGGTAGCGGGCGGCGCGCAGCACGACGAAGAGCGTGTCGCCGTAGCGCTCCAGCTTCGGCCGCTGGTGGGCGACGATCGCGTCCTCGACCGCCAGCTCGTGCAGGTTGAACCGCTCGGCGGCCTCCAGCAGCTGCGCCTCGGCGGGCCGGAACAGGCCGATCCAGGCCATCGTGCCGGGCTTGCCGGGCAGCTGGCGGTAGATGTCAGCCAGGCTGGCGGGTTCCTCGACCCGGTGCCCGCCCCGGTAGACGGCCGCGTCCACGACGGAGCGCTCCAGCGTGACGGGCTCCGCGGGCTGGTCGGGCCTCGGGTCCATCGAGTGCTCGGGCGCCGGCTGCGCGTCGCCGCCGCGCGGCGTGGTGACGGAACGGGAGAACGGACGCTTGCTCGCGCGCACGGCGCGCACACGCCAGTCGGACATGGCGGGGTACCTCCACGGGTCGGTGTCCGCCGCTGCCGAGGCCGGGGGCCGCGGGGTCGGGCGGGGCGGGGGCGGGAGGCGCCCGGCCGTCCTCCACCGCGCACGGCGCCCGGACCACGCGGCCGGAGCCGCCGCTGTCAGCGGCGGGCGGTACGGCGGCGGGGTGCGGGAGCGGTACGGGAGGAGAAGTGCCGGGTGCCAGGAGAAGAGGGGGACGTCCTGGGGCGGGGCCGACTTCGGCCCGGACTACTGCTCTCCACAGGTCTCACCTCCTCGCCGTCGGGGCGCCCGTACTCGGGTCGCCGTTACCGGGGCCATCAGGGAGATCCACACCACGCGCCGCGGGCACACCTGGCCGCGGGACGGGCGGGGCACCCCTGATCTCGTCAGAGCTTTGGCACGCCACGGCGTAGCACCCGGGGGTGCAGCCACTTGGGATCACCCCTTAGGCCGGGGAGACCTGTCCTGAACCTGGGCGTCTCTCGACGTCGTGGGGTCAGTGGCCTGTGTCCGTGGCGACGCCTCACCGAACGAGGTGCCTTCACAACTGTGCCAAGTCTAGTACCCGCGCGACCGCGCCCTTGACCAGGGCCTCCGCCGAGGCCTCCACCGGGGCCCCGACGGGCCCGGGCCGCCGCTTCGGCTCAGCCCAGTGCGAGGTGGGCGGCGGTGTACGGCAGGGCGACCGTCTCCAGGCCCCCGACGCTGCCGAACACCGGGTGGACGTTGACCTCGAAGACGACGCCGCCGTTCTCCGCGCCGAGGTCGACACCGCCGAGCGGCAGGCCCAGGGACTTGGTCGCGGAGACGGCCAACTCGGCCAGACCCGCAGGCAGTTCGCCGTCCTCCAGCAGCTTCGAGACGGCGCCCTGGATCTCGTTGCAGGGCGCGTCCGGATCCGGCTGGACGTGCTCGACCGCGCGGACGACGCGCCCGCCGAGCACCACCACCCGGTACTGGTGGCGCCGGCCGTCGGCGTTGAAGTTCCCGGCGTCGCGGGCGATCAGCCAGTCGGCGCCCGAGGCCACGTAGTGGTCCGCGGCGGCGGTGAGCTGGTCGCGGGTGGTGACGTGGAAGACATCGTTGCCGCCCATTCCGACGGTCGGCCGGGCCCAGACGTCGCCGCCGAGGCGGTCGAAGGCATCGACGGCGGCCTCGGGGGTCGGCCGGGAGAGCGCGATGGTGGGCATGTGCGCGATGCCGTCCCGGCTGAAGCGCTCGACGGTCCGGTCCTTCTCGGTGGCCGCCCGCCAGCCGTCCGTGTCGGTGCCGAGCGAACGGGCGCCGTACGCGCGGAGCCGCTGCTGGCAGGCCTCGAAGGCGCGCCGCTTGTGCGGCGGTATCTCGTAGACCAGCACGGTGTCCGCCGTCACGGCGAGGCCCTCGGCCGGCACCTCCAGGCGGAGCCCGCCGTCGGCGGCCGGGCCGATCCGGCCGGTGCCGCCGCGCATGAAGTGCCGCGCGTCGAGCAGGACGGGCGCCCGGCCGGTGAGCATCCGCGCGGCGGTGGCCAGAGTCTCCCGGCTTCCCTCGGTCGAGCTGTGATCCGTCATCAGAACGAGCTCGCTTCGCGGCATGCCGCCATGGAACAGGCCCCGCCCGGCCCGGGCAAGAGCGTGTTCCAGGCCTGGCCCCGCCTCCGGTGGCCGGAATCCTCTTCGTTCCCGGTCGGACCGGGGCCGGGTCGGTGCCCGCGTCCGGGCCCTGGCCGAGACCGCTCGGCTGCTCGATGCCCGTGGTGGCGGCATCGACATGCTTCACATCAGCGACCTCTTCCTCGCCCGCGGCCCCTGAGCGAGGCGAGTCAACCGAGACTGTGGCTTTCCAGTTCGGTGAGAATCTCGAAGAGCTGACTCTTCGCGCGAAGGAATTCGTCACTCATTGCACTCACGCTGAATTCCCCAAGGGTTTCCGCGCGGGCTTGTGCTTCGATCTCCGCTGCCATATCGGCCAGCACGTCAGCCCCCAGGGCCCTGGCGCTGGACTTCAGCGTGTGAGCGGCCCGCCGCACCTCGTCGTTCTGCTGACTGCCCGACATGGCGGATATCAGTTTCGGCGCATCTTCCACAAACAGCTCGGCCAGTTCAGCAACCGAGGAAGCCCCGCCCAGGTCGTCACAGAGACGCTCCAGAACCTCTCGGCTGACCGAAGTGTCGGAGTGCTCCGGCTGCGGGGTGGTGTCCTGCTCGCCGCCGGGTGCGGACACACGGCTCAGCGCTTCAGCCAACTGGTCACTCTTTATCGGTTTCGCTATGTAGTCGTCCATGCCCGCGGCAAGGCAGATTTCGCGGTCGCCCTGCATCGCGTTCGCCGTCATCGCGATTATGTAAGGACGGCGGCCGGCCTCAAGCATTTGATTGATCTTCCGCGACGCCTCGAGGCCGTCCATGACGGGCATCTGCACGTCCATCAGCACGACGTCGTAGCAATCATTGAGGACGGCATCGACGGCCTGACTGCCGTCGTCGACTATCTCGGCGGTGTGGCCGAGTTTCCGCAACATCAGCGTAGCGATCTGCTGATTCACCGCATTGTCCTCGGCCAGCAGGATTTTCAGATCAGAAGACGCGCCGTCAGGAGACGTACCCTTGCTCGGGGAAGGGCTCACCCCGGCGGGTTCCCGCTTGCCCACGATGACCGTCACAAGCGCATCATGCAGCTGCGAAGCCCTTATAGGCTTGGTCAGGACCGCGGAGAATTCTTCACGGTCGATCAGTTCTCTGGACGTCACCAGTGAGGTTGCCAGTATGAGCGGCAGACGTTCACGACCCAGGATCCGGTGGATCCTCCTGGCCAGCTCCACGCCATCCATCTTCGGCATCATCATGTCGATGACTGCCACATCAAACGGATCGCCCGACTCAAGTATTCTGAGGGAATCTTCGGGGAAGGCCGTTTCATAGGGCACCATGTTCCATGAATCAGCGTGCCGCCTGACCACTTCGCGGTTGACCGCATTGTCATCGACAATGAGCAGGCGCTTCAGTCGCAGTGGTTCTTCCGCGACAGGCGGCAGACTGCCTTCAGCGACCTCCAGATTGATTTCGAAGCTGAAGACAGAGCCGACGCCGCTCTTGCTCTCCACCTTCATGAAACCATCCATCATCTCGACGAGGCGCTTGCTGATCGCCAGCCCCAGGCCCGTCCCCCCGTACCGGCGAGTGGTGGACGAATCCACCTGGCTGAAATCCCGGAAGAGTCGATCCATGCGATCTTCAGGGATGCCTATACCCGTATCCGAAACGGAAAAATGCAACCGCGTGGCCCGGTCGTCCCCGTCGACATCCTCAGTGGTTCTCACCGAGACTACGACTTCACCGGTCTCGGTAAATTTAATCGCATTGGAGAGGAGGTTGGTCAGTACTTGCCGGAGGCGCATTCCGTCGCCGACCAGCCTGTCCGGAACGTCAGGCTCAACCAGGCAGGCAAGTTCGAGCGATTTTTCTGCGGCACGGGTGGCAATCACCCCGACCGCGGAATCCATCATATCACGCAAGGAGAACGGCCGGCTCTCCAGCTCCAGCCCGCCGGCTTCTATCTTGGAGAAGTCCAGAACGTCATTGATGATACCAAGCAGGGCCTCCCCGCTGGAATTGATGATATCAACAAAGTTTCGCTGTTCGGACGTCAGTTCAGTAGACAGCAGCAATTCAGTCATCCCGATGACTGCGTTCATCGGGGTCCTGATCTCATGACTCATGGTGGCCAGGAACGAGCTCTTGCTGCGGGCCGCGGTCTCCGCGACCGAGCGCGCGTCCTGCAACTCCCGCTCTGCCTTCGCCCTTTCAACCACGCGTGACAGCTGAGCGCCGACCTGAATCAGCAGCTTCGTGAGCATCTCGTCCTGGCTGATTTTTCCCGGCGCGGCAAAGAACTCAAGCACAAAAATGACTTCGGATTCACAGAAAACAGGAAGCGTCAGGAACTCGGTGATTCCGAGTTCACGACAGGACTTGATGTAATCTATTTCTTCGTCCTCGCTGCCGACGGTGCCTGTCAGCGCCTCGGTGGACAGCAGGGCGCGTCCGGCCGGCCCACGCCCCCGGGGGACCATGAGCCCATCATTCGCCTGCAGCGCTCGCAGGTGTTCCGGATCGTCCGCCCACCAATAACGCGAGTACGAGGCAAGCATGCCGCTGTCCGGCGAGAACGACAGCGCATGACCGGCCGGGCACCCCGTGAAGGTGCATATTCCTTTTACCGCGGCAAGCAGCGGATCGCTCACCTGGAGCGCGTTGTTGCATGCCGCAGCCACCGACTCCAGCAGTTCCAGACCCCGCTGCTTCTCGAGCTCCTGGTTCTTTGCGTCATGCAGCTTGCGAATCATTTCCTCTGATATCAGCTCGGCCTGCCGCCGCGCCTTGCGTTCCTTGTTCAGTAGGCTTTCCAGCAGAGCTGCTTCCCGATCTATATTCCGCTCACGCTCCACCGTAATCTCCTATGACGCTAGCCTTACTTCAAATACGCATTCTTCGTCCCCTCGCCCGGTGCATCTGGGCTGCTTGATCTGAACGGACTCCCCGAAGTGAACGGCCGCACCCTCGATAAGTCCTTCGCCGAACCAGCACAGCTGTCGTTCCGACCTGTAGCTCATGATGAGTACATCATCGGACGACGTATCGAATCTGAAACTCGGCACATCGGCACCGGGATAGAGCCGCCTCACTTCGGGATGTATGATGTCGTTCAGTGTCAGCAGGAAGGTTCGAGCCGAGCTGTGTCTTTCGAAGAACACGGGATATCTGTCGGCGAAGATCGGCAGCGCCTCGCGCCCCAGCCAGCGAACAATTTCGTCTTCTGACATACCGAACATGGACGCCGCTTCGGCAACTATTTTCAGGAACTCGGCATCCGGGTAGTTGCCGAGCGACGTATACACTCCCTCAACACCTGCAGCGTTGATCAGGTCTTCCCATGCGGTCAGGCCGTACTTCTGCGAGACCACCTCATTGAAGAGATCAAAAACGACGCCCTTCATCGCATCTCATCCCCTTGCCCTGACGTCTCGACGGCAACCAAGTCCACGGATCCGAGGGTGCCGGCTTTCACGAGTGCCGCGATTGATTCTCGAATGCCACTTTGTGCGAAGACATCTTCATCGCTTATTACTGTGGCGTCTCCAGCAGCCGCATATTGAATGAGCGGAACCAGCATACGCCCGCCCGGACACCGGTGCGACTGGAGGGGAGGATGGCAGACCGGTCGCCATGGAGCGCTCTTGCCCCCGTACACCTTTGGCGCCGCGCGCGAGCCGGTACAGTGCGCCTTTAGGGCCTTTAGGGCGCGGCGCGCCTTCAGCCGGCGGCGGCCCCTTTCGATCCATCTCCCCAGACACCGACGGAGGACCGCTTCCCGCGAAGGGATATCTCTCCGACGAAGACGAGGTCGTCGGAATGCCTGCTCAGCATGGCGTAGGTTTCGTTTGAGATCAAAATCGCGTGCGGTACCTCTTTGGTCATTTGCTCAAGACGGGATGCGGTATTGGTGGTATCACCCACCGCCGCATACTCGAGGCGGCGTTCCGACCCTACTGTTCCGGACATCACCGGGCCACTGTTCAAGCCGATTCCGATTCTGAATCCCGTACCCAGGCCTTCGCGCTTCAGCCACGTATTGAAGTCCAGCAGGGCTTCCTGCGCCATCATGCGGGCCGCGGCCAGGGCGAGGTCGGCATGGCATTCCTCCTCGATCGGAGCCCCAAAAGCGGCCATAATCCCGTCGCCCATGTAGGACACCAGGGTACCGCCGTGATCGAGAATAACGTCACTCATGGAACCGAGATAGTAGTTCAGGGCATTGATCACGAGATCCGGCGAACTGTCCTCGGCCCAGGACGTGAACCCGCGCAAGTCTGCGAACATTATCGTTGCGACGCATTTTTCTCCCTTCAGCCTGAGATCCTCGCCGGCCTGCAGGAGCACTTTGTCGACTATAGCTGTGGGAACGAATCGCCCAAAGATGCTGCGGACCCTCTCCTGTTCCAGGTCGTGAATCCTCTTCCGGTTGAGGCTCGCATCCATCCTCGCCCGCAGCAGGATCTTGTTGGCTGGCTTCGGAATATAGTCGGTTGCTCCGAGGCCAATCGCTTTGACAACACTGTCTATATCTTCGATCGCCGAGATCATGATGACGGGAATGTGACGAGTCCTCGTATCCTGCTGGACGCGTTCCAGCACGCCGAAACCATCCATCTCGGGCATCTCGATGTCGAGGAGAATGACGTCGACGTCGTTCTCCGCCAAAAGATCACAAGCGACCCGCCCGTTTTTTGCCGCGAGTGTCAGATACCCCTCTCTTTCGACGAGCCTGATGAGGAACATCCTGTTAACGGGATCATCGTCCACCACTAGGACGCACGGGCGGTCCAATCTCATATCGAATCCTCCTTGCAAATGTCTCAGCACCCGGCAAGGGTCGGGGACTCAAGTCCCGGCGGACAGTCCGCCAGGTAACGCGCACCCGATATCTGCGCGTCGTCCAGGAACCAGGTGAATCGGCTTGGTGATCCTTACCCGCGTTGATTCCTCTCTGTCACCACCCAAAGTGGTGGCTGCCATTCCCATTATTCGCGGCCAATCCTCGTGGCGCCAGACCTGATGAGACCTTGGGAGCCCTTTTCAGGTGCAGGTCGTGCGGGTGAGGGTGGCGACGGTGACTGAGGACCTGCCCGCACTGTGTGTGGCCGTACTTGTGGTTACCGCTCACCTTCCGTGAGATGGAGGAGCTGATGCCGGAGCGCAGCGTGATCGCCTCCCAGGAGGCGGGCCGCCGATGGCGCCTGAAACTCGGCCAGGCCTACGGCGACAACCGCGGCCCGGTGACAGGTGGTACTTGGAGGAGGTCTTCATCATGATCAACGGTGACTGTAAGTACCTGGGAGGGCGCGGGCACAGCGGTAACCGTCCGCGTTCAGCGGCATCTCACCCCGCTTCAGACCCCGCCGCCACGTCATGACCGCTGGTCGGCACCGACTCGAAACGATTATCCGCCTCGCCATCTGTAACCACATCACCGAGCCGCCGGCCCGCCCGCGGCAGGCTGAACCAGGCCCGGAAGCGAGCCCCGGCACGCCCCGAGACGCCCCCTCCGGGATGCCGGACGCCGATCCGCACGGACTCCGGCGGCCGTACCCGCGAGTTCCTTGAACTGGCGCGCGGCGCGCGGTCGATGATGGTCCTACTCGGTGGGGACGGCCATCACCGACGGTATCCACCAGGTGGTGCCGAAGGTTCCGGCGCCGGCCTCGGCACCGGCCGTCGAGCCCGCCGGGGGCACCGCCGGTCGTTCGCCAGGAACGTCCCGGCCCCAGTGCCCAGTTGCGTGTCGCCGCATCCGCGCGGCCCGCGACACCGGCCTGCGGAACCTGCCCCCGGCCCCGGTTGTGGCACAGCTGGCAGGCAGGGCTCCCGCGTAGCACAATCGAAGTATGTTCAGCCGCTCAGGGCCCCAAAGGACATGGCATGAGCTACAAACCGATTGAGAACTACGGAGTAATCGGGGACATGCACACGGCGGCTCTGGTCGGCATGGACGGCTCGATAGACTGGTGCTGCCTTCCGAGATTCGACTCGCCAAGCGTCTTCGCCCGCCTGATCGATGATGAAAGGGGCGGGTACTTCAAGATCTCGCCGGTACTGTCGGGGCGCTGCCAGCAGATGTACATGCCCGACACCGCCGTTCTGATCACGCGCTTCCTGAGTGCGGAAGGCGTAGGCGAACTGGTCGACTTCATGCCCGTCAAACAGTCCGCCTCCCGCGTGACGTCGCACCAGATTGTGCGAGTCGCCAAGGCGGTTCGCGGTAACATACCTTTCCGCCTGGACTGCTTTCCCGCCCTTGATTTCGCGCGGCAGGACCACGAAATCAGCCAGGAGGGGCGCGGGGCCGTATTTCGCGGTGGCGAGATCTCCGTTGCTCTCACCAGCCGCTTTCCGCTGGCCACGGTGGGCTCCGGGGTCTCTGCCGAGTTCACGCTGCATGAGGGTGAGGAGGTGACGTTCCTGCTCCGCCAGGTGGAAAGCCTCGGCGGCGAGGCTGATCTCCTCGAGGCGCGCCTGACCGGCCAGGACCTCCTGCACCGCACTATCGACTACTGGAAGAGCTGGCTCGGCCAGTGCACTTATACCGGCCGATGGCGGGAGATGGTGCGGCGTTCGGTTCTCACGCTGAAGCTGCTGACACACGATCCCACCGGCGCTATCGTTGCGGCTCCGACCACCAGTATTCCCGAGGAGATAGGAGGGGAAAGGAACTGGGACTACAGGTTCACTTGGATCAGGGACGCCGCGCTGACCCTCCTCGCCTTTATGAAGCTGGGATTCACGGAGGAAACCATCCGCTTCATGGAGTGGCTCGAGGACCGCGCCAAAGAGACCGGCGAGGGTTACCCGCTGAAGCTCATGTATCGAATTGATGGCAATGCTCAACTCGATGAAATGACACTGGACCACCTGCAGGGCTACCGGGAATCACGGCCGGTACGCATCGGCAATGACGCCTCGAACCAGCTCCAGCTGGACATATACGGCGAGCTCCTCACTGCGATCGAGCTTTTTGATGCGCGCGTCTGCCATATATCTTATGACTTGTGGTGCCATCTCCAGCGAATGGTTTACTGGGTCGCCGACAACTGGCACCGTCCCGATGAAGGAATATGGGAGATCCGGGGCGAGAAGCAGCACTTCGTCTATTCGAAACTGCAGTGCTGGGCAGCCCTCGACCGGGCCCTGCGCATATCTTCCCGTCGTGGATTTCCACTCGACAGTGACCGCGTGAGGAGTCAGCGTGATGAGATATTTCAAACCATCATGCAGGAAGGCTACGACTCACAACGCAAGACCTTCGTTCAGTATCTCGGCTCAGATGCCGTGGACGCCAGCATTCTCGCCATGCCCATGATCGGTTTCATATCACCGAAAGACCCGCGGATGCTCGGCACACTTCAGAGCATCATGGAAGACCTTTCGTCGGACAGTCTCGTGTACAGGTACGAGGCGGACAAGGCCGCGGGTGACGGACTCCGCGGCGGCGAAGGGACCTTCAATATCTGCACGTTCTGGCTCGTCGAGGCCATGGCGCTGGCCGGGCAGGTGGAACCGGCCCGCTTCCTGTTCGAGAAGATGCTGACTCACGCCAACCACCTGGGGCTTTTCGCGGAGGAAACGTCCGCATATGGAGAAAGTATCGGAAATTACCCGCAGGCCCTCACCCATCTGAGTCTCATAAGTGCCGCGTGCACCCTTGACGAAGCCCTGGGGAGGGGAACGGTGTGATTCGAGAAAATCATTCAGCGGCCGGCGGATACCTCGACAGACCGGCCGAATACTGGATGTCCTTTGTTCGCAGCGACGATCCGACCGAACGACGGCTGGGCGTCTACGCGCTGGGAGAGATCGGTTCGGTCGAGGTCGTACCCGCGCTCGAAGCAGCGCTGCACGACTCTTTCAGCTTCGTACGGGTCTGGGCGGCGGCCGCTCTGGCCAGGGCAGCCTGCGACAAGCAGAAAGACGCGGTCCTCGCCCTCTCGGCAGAGAGCGCGGATTCCGCCGGCTTCGTTCGCAGCCTGGTGGCCTGGTCCCTCGGCCGCCTCAGCTATCAGCAGGGCGGGGAGGCGGCAGCCGTCCAGACGCTTCGAGTCCTGCTCGAGGACCCGGATGCCAGTGTTCGCGCCGAGGCCGATCTCGCCCTGCACCAGATTCTCCGCAGGGCCCGACGAATGGGTCTCGACGACTGACCACCGGCTCCTGGCGGGAGGCACCCGCCCGCACCGGTTTTCTTCCAGCCGGTACTGATCGCCCGGGCCCCGTAAAGCCGGTGGGCCCACGACGACACGCGTCCCGCCCCGTTCGGGTGACATTCCCCCTACGGCGGGTTCCCGCTTCCCTAGGGTGCGGTTGCACGTTGGCCTACGAAGGGATCGCTCCATGTACCGTACCGTCCGCACCCTCGCCGTCCTGCTGGCCGCCGTCGGCGCCGTCGCCGTTCCGGCCCAGGCCTTCGCCGACAGCCCGGCTGTGACCACCACGACCATCACGGTCATCGGTACCGGCAACCAGCTCGCCGGCGCCGACATCTTCAACACCGGTGGTGACAACGTGGTGGGCTCGTTCGACGGCAACGGGTACCAGACCCCCTGACCTCGCACCGCCCACAACTGCCGCACCGCCCGCACCGACCCCGGTGCGGGCGGTGCGGCACGTTCGGACCCCTGCGCTCCGGGGGCGGTCAGCCCGTAACGGCGTAGTCGAGCGCCGGCCGCCCAGCGACGTGCCCAGGAACGCGGCGCTCTTCACCTCCAACGAGGCCGGGGCGAACCAGGTCGACGGTGTCGAGTTCGATGTGAGTACCAAGAAGGAACTCCGCGCCCGGGCGCGCACGGCCGCCGTGGCCGCCGCCCGCGAGAAGGCGGCCCTGTATGCGGAGGCCGCCGATGTCCGGCCCGGCCCCGTCATCCACATCAAGGACGTGGACTCCGATCAGTTGCGGAACTCCTACCGCGGGCACCGCCAAGCCGGCGGGGCCGGGGGCGACCTCGCCCCCGGCAAGATCAGTGTCGCCGCGGGCGTGGTGATCGGTTTCTCGATCACCGGCGGCTGACAACACGCACAACAGAGGCCTGGTGCCCGGCCACGAGCGCGGCCGGGCACCAGGCCGCCTGTTTCCGGAGTGGAAGGACGACCGGACTGAGCGCCGGTCGTCGTTTCCGATGTTCCAGGCCCCGTGTCGGCCATGACAGCATTTGATCACGCCGTACCCGAACTGCCGCGCCGGCCTCAGGCGGTGGCCGTCGGAGCGGGCGAAGCCGCGCCGGTGGGCGGGGCCTGACAGGGCAGGGTGACGATGACGCCCACACCCTGGCCGGACTTCGCCCCGCCCACCGAAACGGTGTAGCGGTCGGGCTCGTGGACGGCCTCGAAGTCCCAGGTGGGCGAGGTGGACCGGGTGGCCGAAGCGGACTCGTTCGAGGTGATCTTGAAGCCCTCGCCCGCGAGCTTCTCCCGCAGTGCCCGGAGCACATCAGGACGCTGGTCGTCCGTGGCCTTCAACTGGATCGCCGAGCTGAGCCGGCGGCAGTTGGATACCCGGCCTCACCGGTATCGAGCCCCTACTCGGTCGGCCGCCGCACTCCCGGCGGGCCGGCGGCGGGGCGTACCCCGCGGCGCGGGCCGCCGGGGTCCTCCGGGCCCTCAGGTCTCGCGCTGCGGGTGGTACTCCGCCTCCGTCAGGCCGAAGGTCCAGGCCACCCCGGCCCGGGCGGTGCGGGTGCCGGGCGGGACGCGCAGCCAGTAGGTGCGGAAGGTGCCGTCGGGCTCGGCGGTGGAGTTCACCACCTCGACCATCACCACCGGCTCGTCGGCCGGCAGCTGGATCCGCCAGAGCACCCCGGTCTCGTCCCGGTGCAACGGCTCGGCGCCGGAGTCCGCCAGGTAGCGCTCGTAGCCGTAGTGCTCCAGCAGGACGCGGCGCAGCTCGGCGTTCTCCTCGGTGCGGATCCGCTCGACGGTGACGGTGCCGAGGCCGGCCAGGAAGCCGGGCGGGACGGGCATGCCGCGCCAGGCGTGCAGCGCGAAGCCATCGGCGTACTCCAGGGCCGGGCCGTCGGCGCGGTCGAGCCGGCCCGCCTCGTCCCGGTGCAGGGCGACGGGCCGCTCGCTGACCAGGGCCACGCCCTCGTACGGCCACCACCAGCCGGCCTCGCGCGCGACCCGGGCGAGCGCGTCGATCCCGTCGGCCTTCTCGGCACCCCCGTCGGCCTCCTCAGCGCTGTCGGCCGCGCCGGTCGGCTCCCCCGCCGCCTCGAAGGCGGCGAACCACGGCGCGTCGTGCTGGCCCCGGACGGCGTCCAGCAGGGCGAGCCGGACGGCCGTGCGGCGGGCGCGGGCGGCCTCGACGACGTCCTGCGGATCCTCCTCCGCATCGGCCTCCGGGGCGAGCCGGTCGAGGACGGCGTCGCGGACCCGCCCGGCCAGGGAGTTGGTCACCGGGCCGAGTTCCCCGCCGGTGAGCGCCCAGAGCGGCGCCCAGCCGGCCGGGCCGACCCGCTCGACGGCCCGGCGGCGGGCCTCCTCCCACGGCCGGGTGCGGACGGCCTCACGGACGCTCACCGCGCCGCCGGCCCGCAGCTCCAGCGCGGCCTCCGCCGCCGCCCGCGGCGAGCCGAACCAGCGGACGACCGCCGGCTCCGCCAGTCCGGCCGCCCGGTAGGCGGCGCGCAGCGCGCGCTCGACCCCGGCCCGGTCGGCCGGCCCGGTGGCCGCCGCGCTCGCCCGCCAGCGGGCCGTCACCGCACCGGGCCCGACCGTCTGCTCCGTCACCATCACGCACTCCGCTCCCGGCCGGGAGCCCTGCCCGGCCACTGGTACTCGATCTGTTCAACTGCTCGATCCGTTCGACGCCGCCGCACCATCCGCGCGGCGGCGGCCCCGCTGTGAACCGCCGCCGGGGCCTCAGTCGGCGACGACGCGGACCGCGCCCGGCATGTACTCGCGCTGGCGCACCACCCGGTACCAGCCCCTGGGCAGCGGTATCGCCGCGTGCTCCTCGTGCACCACCCGGCCGCCCTCGGGCAGGTGCAGCCAGGCCGCACCGAACGGCCCGGCCTCCCTGCGCAGTTCGCCCGGGCCGACCACGGCGTGGGCGTGGCCGGTGACCTCGCCGAGCGCGAGGACCATCCGGCCCCGTCCGTCCCTCGGCTGCGCGGCCAGCGCGCCCACCCGCGGCGGCACCGCGGCCTCCTCGACCGGCGCGATCAGCACATCACCCTGGCGGTACATCAGCCCTCCTGACCGGTCCGGCGGGCGCCGGACCTCTCACGCCCCGAAACGTAGAGGAGGGGTCCGACAACGCGCCCGGGCGACGCCCCAGCCACCGGATTGTCGGACCTGGCTGGTAGACATTTGTTCGGCCCCAACCCCCGAGGAGCAGCGCATGACGGTCAGCAGGCACATCGAAGAGTTCCACGGCCTCCCGGTCTTCGACTTCGTCCAGGCCGTGGAGAAGGGCGCCCAACTGCCGGACGCGGCAGCGGTCGCCTGGAAGATCGGCCTGGAGTACGAGTCCCCGCGGACGTTCACCGAGTGCTGGCAGCAGTTCCTCGACACGGTCGAGGCGGACCGGGTGAGCGCCGTGGTGATCGGCCTCTGGTCGCAGGAGGAGCCGGACAGCTTCACCGAGCCGCTGCGGGCGATCGTCGGCGCGGCCGGGCGTCTCCCGGCGCTGCGCGCGCTCTTCGTCGGCGACATCACCTTCGAGGAGTGCGAGATCTCCTGGCTCCAGCTGGTGGACGTGACCCCGCTGCTGACGTCGTTCCCGCAGCTGACCGAGCTGGTGGTGCGCGGCTCCGGCGAGGACTGGGAGGGCGGGAGCGGCCTGGCGCTCCAGCAGGTCCGGCACGAGCGGCTGCGCGCACTGCGCTTCGAGTCGGGCGGCCTGCCGGTCTCCGTGGTGCGCTCGGTCGCCGCGTGCGACTTCCCCGCCCTCGAAAGCCTGGCGCTCTGGCTCGGGGTGGACCAGTACGGCGGTGACGCCGCCCTCGACGACCTCACGCCCTTCCTGGACGGGTCGCGCTTCCCGGCGCTGCGCCACCTCGGCCTGCAGAACAGCGAGTTCCAGGACGCCATCGCCGCCGCCGTGGCCCACGCCCCGGTCGTCGCCCGGCTCGAAGCACTGACCCTCTCCATGGGCGTGCTCACCGACGAGGGCGCCACCGCGCTGCTGGAGGGCCAGCCGCTCACCCACCTGCGCGCGCTCGACCTGCACCACCACTACCTCTCCGACGCGATGCAGGAGCGGCTCCGCCAGGCCCTGCCCGGCGTGGCGCTCGACCTCTCCGAGGCCGGGAAGCCGGACGACCAGTGGCGCTACGTCGCCGTCGCCGAGTAGCGGCGCCGGCAGCACGCGAGCCACCGGACCAGCACGCAACACCCAGCACCAGCACTCCCACCACCGACCGGCAGAGCGCCGCAGGAGCATCCGTGTCCGTCAACCACCCCGAGCAGTTCCACGGGCTGCCCGTCTTCGAGTTCCCCATCGGCCCCGACGCCTCCCGGAAGCAGCCCGCCCCGGGCGCCGTCGCCTGGCGGCTCTCGGTGGACTACGGCTCGGGCACCGACTTCGACGAGCGCTGGCAGGCGTTCCTCGCCGCGATCGACCCGGCCGGGGTGCGGGCCCTGATAGTCGGCCCCTGGTGGGCCGAGGACTACGGACCGGTGGACGACACGCTCGCCGCGATCGTCCGGGACGCCGGGCGCTTCCCGGCGCTGGAGGCGCTGTTCATCGCCGATGTGGCGTCCGACGAGTGCGAGATCTCCTGGCTGGAGATGTGCGACGTCACGCCGGTGCTGACGGCGTTCCCCCGGCTGACCGAGCTGGTCGTGCGCGGCGGCGGGGGCCTGGAGCTGAAGCCCGTCCGGCACGACCGGCTGACCGCCCTGCGCTTCGAGGCCGGCGGCCTGCCGGCCACCGTGGTGCGGGCGGTGGCCGGCTCCGAACTCCCGGCGCTGGAGCGGCTGGAGCTCTGGCTCGGCGTGGACGAGTACGGCGGCGACAGCACCATCGACGACCTCGCGCCGTTCCTGGACGGGTCGCGCCTCCCGGCGCTGCGCCACCTCGCCCTGGCCAACAGCGAGTTCGAGGACGAGATCGCCGCCGCCGTGGCCCACGCGCCGGTCGTCGCCCGGCTGGAATCGCTCGACCTGTCGATGGGCGTGCTCACCGACGAGGGCGCCACCGCGCTGCTGGAGGGCCAGCCGCTCACCCACCTGCGCGCGCTCGACCTGCACCACCACTACCTCTCCGACGAGTTCCAGGAGCGGCTCCGCCAGAGCCTGCCCGGTGTGGCGCTCGACCTCTCCGACGCCGAGGCCGAGTACGAGGACGATCCCGAGGACCGCTATGTCGCGGTCGCCGAATAGGCGGGTGGCGTTCGGATGACCACGCGGCTGACCGTCCTCGGCAATCCGGGCCACCGGCGGGTGACGCTGTTCGCCGCCGCGGCCCGGGCCGCCGGCCTGCCGGAGCCCTCCGTACTGCCCTGGCTCGACCTGCTGCGCGGCGAGTACCGGCTGCCCGACGGCGCTCTGCTGCGGATCGAGTCGCCCGGCGAGGAGCCCGCGGTCGACGAGCTGCTGCGCGGGCCGGCGCTCGGCCCGGGCTACGCGCCGACCAGGGTGGAGGGCGGGGCCGCCTGGTACGCCGGGGTGATGACCGCCCTGCGCGGGCTGGCCCGGGTGCCGGGGGTACGGCTGCTCGGCGATCCGGAGGAGATCGCCGTGATGTTCGACAAGCGGCGGGCGCACACGGTGCTGGCCGCCGCCGGGGTGCCGGTGCCCCGCGCGCTCGACACGCTCGGCGCGGACGTCACCGGCTGGGAGGAGCTGCGCGAGCGGCTGCGCGCCGCCGGACTGCGCCGGGTCTTCGTCAAGCCCGCGCACGGTTCCTCCGCCTCGGGGGTGGTGGCGCTGGAGTTCGGCCCGCGCGGGCAGGTCCTGGCCACCACCTCGGTCGAGCTGGCGGGCGGGCAGTTGCACAACTCGCTGCGGGTCCGGCGCTACCGGGACGAGCGGCAGGTCGCCGGGCTGGTCGACCGGCTGGCGCCGGACCGGCTGCACGTCGAGCAGTGGATCCCGAAGGCCTCGCAGTCCGGCCGCTCGGCGGACCTGCGGGTGGTGGTGGTCGCCGGACGGGCCACCCACGCGGTGGTGCGGACCAGTTCCCAGCCGATGACCAATCTGCACCTCGGCGGCGCCCGGGGCAGCCTCGACCTGGCCCGGGAGGCCGCCGGGGCCGCCTGGCCGGCCCTGCTGGAGACGGCGGAGCGGGCGGCCGCCTGCTTCCCGGACTCCCCGATGGTCGGCGTGGACGTGCTGCCCGCCTCGGGCTGGCGGCGGGCGCTGGTCTGCGAGGTCAACGCCTTCGGCGACCTGCTGCCCAACCTCACCGGACTGCCCGGCGGCCCGGCCGAGGGCCTCGACACCTACGGCGCCCAGCTCGCCGCCCTCCTGGCACGACCCGACGCCCGGACCGGACCACCCGGCCTGCGGCCGGACACCCGCCCGGCACCGACGAACCACCAGATCATGGAACCGACCCGATGAACCAGCACACACCCCACCGGACCACCGACCGGACGCCCGACCCGGCGAACCGCCCCGCCCCCGACATGAACGCCGTCGTGGGCAGCCACGACCTGCTCCTCGTCACCCTGGACACGCTGCGCTTCGACGTCGCGGAGGAACTGGCCGCCGCCGGGCGGATCCCGAACCTCGCCGCGTTCCTGCCCGGCGGCCGCTGGGAGCGCCGGCACTCGCCCGGCAGCTTCACCTACGCCTCCCACCAGGCGATCCTGGCCGGTTTCCTGCCCACCCCGGCCTCTCCGGACGGACCGCACCCGCGTCTGTTCGCCGCCCGCTTCGCCGGGTCGGAGAGCACCGCGCCGCGCACCTGGGTCTTCGACGCGCCCGATCTGCCGGGGGCGCTCGCCACGGCCGGGTACCGGACGGTCTGCATCGGCGGCGTCGGTTTCTTCAACAAGCAGGGACCGCTGGGCTCCGTCCTGCCCGGCCTCTTCCAGGAGAGCCACTGGGAGCCCGCGATGGGTGTCCCCTCCCCCACCTCGTTCGAGGCGCAGGTCGCCCGGGCCGAACAGGTCGCCGCCGAACAGCCGGACGGACAGCCGCTCTTCCTCTTCCTGAACGTCTCGGCGCTGCACCAGCCCAACTGGTTCCACCTGCCCGGCGCCGACCGCGAGCACGGAGACTCCCGGGAGAGCCACGCCGCCGCCCTGGAGTACGTGGACGCCCACATCGGCCGGCTGTTCGCGGCGATGAGCGCCCGCCGCCCGTGCTTCGCGATCGTCTGCTCCGACCACGGCACCGCGTACGGCGAGGACGGCTACACCGGCCACCGGATCGGCCACGAGGTGGTCTGGACGGTCCCGTACGCGCACTTCACCATCCCCGCCCGCCCGACGGCCACCGCCGAGGAGACCTCATGACCACGGCACCGGCGCCGACCGGCCACCCACTCGACCCGACGACCGCGCGGCCACCCGGCCTGACGGCTGACCGGGCGGCCGAGCAGTCGCCCTACCAGTCCTACGTCTACGCCTACCCGCACAAGACCGCGTACCGGCCGCTGCCGGACCGCCCGGCGCTGCGCGAGCTGTGGGCCGGCGAGCCGCAGCACGCGCTCTCGCTCTACCTGCACATCCCGTTCTGCGAGGTGCGCTGCGGCTTCTGCAACCTGTTCACCCGGATCGGCAGCCCCGAGGGCCTGACCACCGCCTACCTGGACGCGCTGGACCGCCAGGCCGGCGCCGTCCGCGAGGCCCTGGCCGACGACGCCCGGTTCGCCCTGGCCGCGTTCGGCGGCGGCACGCCGACCTATCTGACGGCCGCCGAGCTGGAGCGGCTCTGCGACATCGCCGAGCGGCGGATGGGCGCCGACCTACGGGCGATACCGCTCTCCGTGGAGGCCTCCCCCGCCACCGCCACCACCGACCGCCTGGAGGTCCTGGCCGCCCGGGGCACCACGCGGCTGAGCCTGGGCGTGCAGTCCTTCGTCGACGCGGAGGCCCGCTCGGCCGTCCGCCCGCAGAAGCGCGCCGACGTCGAGGCCGCCCTCGGGCGGATCCGCGCGGCCGGCTTCCCGGTTCTCAACATCGACCTCATCTACGGCATCGACGGCCAGGACGAGGCCGGCTGGCTCCGCTCACTGGACGCCGCACTCGCCTGGCAGCCCGAGGAGCTGTACCTCTACCCGCTGTACGTCCGGCCGCTGACCGGCCTGGCCCGGCGCGGCGAGCAGGAGAGCCGGACCGCCTGGGACACCCGTCGGCTCGCCCTCTACCGCACCGGCCGCGACCACCTGCTCGCCCACGGCTACCAGCAGGTGTCGATGCGGATGTTCCGCCGCGCGGCCTCCCCGCAGGCCGGGAGCGGCGAGTACGCCTGCCAGACGGACGGCATGGTCGGCCTCGGCTGCGGAGCCCGCTCCTACACCTCGCGGCTGCACTACTCCTTCGACTACGCGGTGAACGCCACCGAGGTGCGCGGCATCATCGACGACTACGTGGCCACCGAGGACTTCGGACGGGCCGAGGTCGGCCGGTCCATGACCGCCGAGGAGGCGCGTCGGCGGCATCTCGTCCAGTCGCTGCTCCAGGCCGAGGGCATGCCGCTGGCCGAGTACCGGGCCCGCTTCGGCGGCACGCCGGCCGAGGACTTCCCGGCCGAGCTGGCCGCGTTCGGGGCCCGTGGCTGGCTGGCGGACGACCCGTTGCGGCTGATGTTCTCGCCGGAGGGGCTGGCGCACTCGGACGCGGCCGGTCCGATGCTGTTCTCGCCCGAGGTCCGGGCGCTGATGGCCGACTACGAGGTGAAATGACCTTCCTCGGCATGCCCACCACCGCACCGGAGCCCGGCACCGAGGCCGGTACCGGCACCGGCCTCGATCTGACCCTGCTCTACCGGGGCCCGCTGTCCTCCTGCGACTACGACTGCCCGTACTGCCCGTTCGCCAAGCGACGTGACACGCCAGGGCAACTGCGCGCCGACCGCGCCGCGCTGGAACGGTTCACCGGGTGGGCCGCGGAGCGCGCGGGGACCGGCGACACCCTGTCGCTGCTGTTCACGCCGTGGGGCGAGGGGCTGGTGCGGTCCTGGTACCGGCGGGCGCTGGCCGAGCTGAGCCGCCTGCCGCACATCCGGCGAGTGGCGATCCAGACCAACCTCAGCTGCCGCACCGACTGGCTGGCCGAGGCCGACCTCGCCACCCTGGCGCTCTGGGTGACGTACCACCCCGGGCAGGTCGGGCACGACCGCTTCCTCGCCAAGTGCCGCGAACTCGACGCCCTGGGAGTGCGGTACAGCGTCGGCGTGGTCGGGCAGCCGGAGCACCTGGCCGAGGCCCGCCGGCTCCGCGCCGCGCTCGCCCCGGCCGTCTACCTGTGGATCAACGCCGCCGAGGGCCGGACCTACACCGACGCCGAGGCCGCCGACTGGACGGCCCTGGACCCGCACTTCGGCTACAGCCGGCACGCCCACCCCAGCGCGGGCCTGCCCTGCCGCACCGGCGAGTCCGTGCTCTCGGTGGACGGCGACGGTACCGTCCGCCGCTGCCACTTCGTCCGCGACGAACTGGGAAATCTCTACGACGGCTCGTACCGCACCCAACTGCGCGCCCGCGGCTGCCCGTTGCCGGTCTGCGACTGCCACATCGGCTATGTGCACCTGGAGACGCTGCCGCTGTACGACGTCTTCGCGGGCGGCGTGCTGGAACGAGTGCCGCACGGCTGGTGAAAACCCGTTCGCGCCCTCACCCGGTGGCGGCCCGGGAAGGCCCTGGAAGGCCCGGGGCGGTCAGTGCTGGACGGTCGTCGAGAGCGAGAAGTCGGCGAAGTACGCGTGCTGGGTGCTCGTCGGGCCCCAGGTGGTGTCGTGGCCGCCGTAGAAGGTCGAGAAGAACACCCCGCCGAACGGGACGGACACTTCCCGTCCGGCTCACACTTCGCCGGATCGTGCGGCGGGACACCCCTGACCCTCGTCAAGCAGTACATCGAGAACCAGCAGCGCCCCGCCCGACCGTCACCACGGAGGCGCAGAACCCTCCGCCGCTTCGCGCCCCCGGTCCAAGGACGGCCTTCACCCCAGCCCGAAGGGCGGAACACTGGCCAAGATCAGAAGTAGACCTCACCGTTGTCCGGCGCGGAGGAGTTGCCCCGCCACATGTACCGGGTGGACCAGCCGTTCCCGTGGTTGCCGCCGGACTCGTCGCCGATGGTGCCGCCGTACAGGCCGGGCAGCTTGCCGGCCTTGCCCCAGTCCTGCCCGGCGGGGAACTTGAGGGAGTACTTCAGGTCGAGGGTCGCGGACTTGGCCAGACCGGCCAGGCCCAGGGCCTTGAGGCCGGTGTAGAACTGCCCGCCGCCGGGATTCGGGCAGTCCGTGCACGAGCTGGCGGACGAACCGGCGCCGTACGTCACCCGGAGCGCGGAGCCGTCGCCCGGCCCGCCCGGGGAGGTGACGGCGCTCAGCTGCGCACCGCCCCAGGACCCGGCGGCGGCGGTACCCCGGACGGCCCGCCAGGCCGCGGTGCCGTACCCCGTGAACTGCCCGCTCCAGGCCGGAGCGCCGGCGCGCGCCGCACCTGCCGTACCGGTGGTCAGCGGGGTGGCGGCCAGAACGGCCGAGGCGGCGAGCCCGGTTCGGCGGCGCGGCCCGGGTGTCCGGCGCGACGTCATGTTCGTTCTCCTGCAAGGCGCAACGCATTACCGTCAGTTAGTGGGTTTCCTGACTTTCCGCCACTGTCAAGAAGCCTGGGGCCTTGCATCACAGACCGGAACCCGATCCGGCGTACAAGCCGGGGCGTGAGCAGCCGATACATGTGCGCCGTATGCACCGAGCGCCCCCTCCTTCGCCCTTGCCGAATCTGTTGGTCGGGCGCTCACTGACTGATCGTTTCAGAATGAGGTTCGGAGCTTTCGCAGGCAGATGATGCTGCAGGCGAGTTGGAGCAGGCCGAGGTGGAGGTCGGCGCGTATCTCG